>JBGTLW010000319.1:0-11965 GCA_041743835.1 Phycisphaeraceae bacterium
ATGCTCGCGCACCCGACACGCGCGCGGGCCGCGGCCCTGGTGCAGCAGCTCCGGCTGGACGCCCCGACACTCAACGAAGAACCGGCCGAGCACCCGCTTCGGATTCTTGATGCACTATCCAGCCACGCTACTCCCGCGATCGCGCTGGGCGCGTGGATGCTCGACCGTCACGCCCAAGGCCCGACGCTTGCGCACGCCGCCGCGTTCATCACCCAGCAAGGCAACCGCGTGCTGTCCCGCTGGCGTGCGGCGTTGTGTCTGAGCAACGAGGACCGCGACACGCTGTCGCGCACACTGCGCCTGCTGGCCAAGGCGGGCGAGTGGGCGGACCTTGGGGTGGCGCAGCGGAAGCGGCTGCTGGCCGATGAGGGCTGGGCGGATGCGCGGATGCTGCTTGGAGCGGTGGAGCCGATCGCTGCGGAGCAGATCGCACGTGATGCCGGGCCGTTGCAGGATGATGGTGTGGGCCTTGCGCCCGAGCCTTGGCTGCGGGGCGACGATCTTATCCGGCTGGGGCTGCGGCCGGGGCCGGTGTTTAAGCGGCTGCTCGATGGCGTGTACGATGCGCAACTGGAGGGCCAGGTGCCCGATCGGTGCGCGGCTGAGCTGTGGATAGAGCAACACAAGCCTCGGCCCTGACCTTAACCCCCAACCCAGGCGCACGCGCTGCGGTGCCCTTGACTAGAATTGCCGCCTCATGGGTGACTGGCTCACAGAACTGGCACAGAGCGCGCCGCTGGCGCCGTACCTCGTGGTGTTCGGCTGCCTGCTGGCGAGCGGGTTCGGGGTGCCATTGCCCGAGGACATCCCGCTGATCCTCGGCGGGTACCTCGCGGGCCAAGGCTTGGCCGACCCCGCCATCATGTTCCCCGGCGCGTTGTTTTTTGTCGTAGGCTCTGATGTGCTGATCTACTTCCTCGGCAGGCGCTACGGCCACCACGTCCCCAAGCTGCCGCTGCTCCGCCGATTCCTCACACCCACACGCATCCGCTGGGCAGAGATCAAGCTCCAGCAGCACGGCGGCAAGTTCATCTTCGTTGCGCGCTTCCTGCCCGGTGCGCGGACCGCGGCGTTCTTTGCCGCGGGTGTGTTCCACATGCCGTTCTGGAAGTTCCTGCTCTATGACGGCTCTGCCGCGCTGATAAGTGTGCCGCTGATCCTCGGGCTGGCGTTCATCTTCCATGAGGAGCTGGACATGGCCAAGTCGTGGATCGAGAAGGCTGAGATCGGCACGCTGGTCGTGCTGGGCCTGGCGATCGTGACGGTGATCATCGCGAAGGGGTTTATCAAGAAGCGCGTGCTGCATCCCAAAGCGCCCGGCGGGCAGATTGACCTGTAATACCTAAGGCGGTCTGGCCGCGAACGCGCGGAGGCCGGGAGACGATGTGGATGCCCGAACCAACTGCCGAATCGCTCCGCCAGCAGTGCAAACAGATGCTCGCCGAGCACGGCCTGCCGGAGCAGGCGGAAACGGCGGTGCGGCTGCACCGCGTCTGCAAATGGCTGGGCGTCGCGCAGGCGTTGTATGCCGGCCCGCCCCAGGACCAGCCGCTTGGCGAGCGCGAGTTGCAGGACCTTGGGTTCATCACGTGCTGGATCAGTTGGAACGCGCTGTACAGCCGGTGGGACGAGCAGGGCCAGGCCGAGGCCGAGTTCGCCAGCATGCGCACCTGCCTCGGCGACCTGCTGAAGGTGGACCGCGAGGGGTTTCTCGCCGCGTGGGTGTACCGCGAGCGCGAGGCGATCGGCGCGGTGATGAACAACCCGTTTCTGTATCGCCACTTCTGGCTGGAGGTGGGCCGGGAGGACGGCGACCTCGAGCTGATGGACCCCATCGACCGCACGCTGGTCACGCGGCTGATCGACCAGCAGCGCTGGGCACGGCTGTTCGAGGACCTCTTCGGCCGGCTGTACGTGCTGCGCAACCAGTTGATCCATGGCGGCGCGACGCCCGGCGGGAGCATCAACCGCGTGCAGGTCGCGCACGGCCGCATCCTGGAGGGTTTCATGGTCGCCGCCATCCGGGCCATCATCCACGGCAACGACCCCTGGCACGACTGGGGCCACCTGCCGTACCCGGTGCTGGAAGTGGAATAACCTCGGAGACTTCAATTTCACTCCGAAACTGTTTGAACCACGAAGTCACAAAGAGCACCAAGCCAAGACAGTTCTGTTTCTACCACAATGTCTTCCTTGGCGTCCTCCGCGTCTTGGCGGTGATTCAAGTAGAGCCGCGTTGTGCCCGACGCGGACCGCCGCGGGGACGCGTCGGCTCTGTGAAGGCATCAATTCAATTTGACCGGGCGTTGGGGCGGGCTTTATACTTCGATGCATGGCGAAGTGTCGTTGTGCGTTGACACGACACACGCCCCGCCCCCCGGAAGGGAACCCAGAGCCATGACCCCGTTCCTCGCGATCACCAAGGCCTTGTCCGACGAGAACCGGGCCCGCGTGGTCATGGCTCTGACGGAAGGCGAGCTGTGCCTGTGTGAGGTCATCGAGCTGCTGGGTATCGCGCCATCGACGGTGTCCAAGCACATGTCCGTGCTCCAGCAGGCCGGGCTGGTCACCAAAAGGAAGGACGGCCGGTGGCACTACTACCGCCTCGCGGAGCGCAGCGCCACGCCCGCGGTGCGTGACGCGCTGCGGTGGGCGCGCAAGTGCCTCGCGGACGAGGAAACCATCACGCGGGACGCCGCCAGGCTTTGTGGCGTGAAGAAGAAGAGCCGTGAAACGCTCGCCGCGTGCTACGCCGAGCGCTAACCCCCCACCGCACCCGCACCTACACCACCCGCATCACTGGATACACCATGTCCGAAGCCGTCGCCCGCAAGATGTCGCTGCTCGATCGCTACCTCACGGTCTGGATTTTCGCGGCCATGGCTGTGGGCGTGGGCATCGGTTACGCCTTCCAGGCCGGGGTCGAGCGCTTCAATGACGCCCTGACCGTGGGCGAGCACACCAACCTCCTCATCGCGGCGGGGCTCATCCTCATGATGTACCCGCCCCTTGCCAAGGTGAAGTACGGCCTCATGCCGCGCGTCTTCGCCGATGTAAAAATCCTCGCGCTCTCCCTCATCCAGAACTGGATCGTCGGCCCGGTCCTGATGTTCATGCTCGCGCTGCTGTTCTTCGGCTTCCTCGCGCCGATGCTGCTGGGGCCCGATGAACGCTGGGGGCTGTACATGGTGGGGCTGATCCTCGTGGGCATCGCGCGGTGCATCGCGATGGTGCTGGTCTGGAACCAGCTCGCGCGCGGCAGCAGCGAGTATGCCGCGGGCCTTGTCGCTATCAACAGCGTCTTCCAGATCATCACCTTCGGCCTGTACGCGTGGGTGTTTGTCACCATCCTGCCCCCGCTGTTCGGCATGGAAGGTGCGCTGGTCGATGTCACCATCCGCGAGATCTTCGCAAGCGTCATGCTGTATCTGGGCGTGCCATTTGCCGCGGGCATCCTCAGCCGCGTCGTCCTCATCCCACTCAAGGGGGAGGCGTGGTATGACGGCGTGTTCCTGCCGCGCATCGGGCCGATCACGCTCATCGCCCTGCTCTTCACCATCGTGGTGATGTTCAGCACGCAGGGCGAGCGCATCGTGGCGCAGCCGATGGACGTGCTGTGGATCGCGGCCCCGCTGGCGGTGTACTTCGCGGTGATGTTTATGGTGAGCTTTTTCATGGCCTGGAAGGTCGGGGCGGATTACGCCCGGGCCACGACGCTGGCGTTTACCGCATCGGGCAACAACTTCGAGCTGGCCATCGCGGTCGCCATCGCGATCTTCGGCATCCAGTCGCCCGTCGCGTTTGCAACCGTCGTGGGGCCGCTGGTCGAGGTGCCGGTGCTCATCGGCCTGGTGCATGTGAGCCTGTACTTGCTGCGAAAGCTGTACGGCGGCAAGGAGCGGGCCGACACCGGCACCGCCACGGCCTGCACGCCCTGCTGACGCCCTCTGCCCCTGGGCGAGCAAGGCCGGGTGACGGAAAGCGTGCGGGCGTCTATAGTCCGTGATGACGAGCGCGGGCGGTGTGACCCCCCGCCGCCGTCGCCACGACACGACCGCACCATCGCCGGCGCGCACCGCAGCCCCCGTTGAACACACCGCAGATGAAGCCCCTCGCTCACGAAATCCAGCGCCGACGCACCTTCGCCATCATCTCCCACCCCGACGCGGGCAAGACGACGCTGACCGAGAAGTTCCTGCTCTACGGCGGCGCGGTGAGCGAGGCGGGGTCTGTCACCGCGCGGAAGAACCAGCGCGCCACCACCAGCGACTGGATGGAGCTGGAGCGCAAGCGTGGCATCTCGATCAGCTCGACGGTCTTGCAGTTCGACTACGCGGGCCACCGCATCAACCTGCTGGACACGCCGGGCCACCGCGATTTTTCGGAAGATACCTACCGCGTGCTCACGGCGGTGGACGCGGCGGTGATGGTGATCGACGCGGGCAAGGGCATCGAGTCGCAGACGCGCAAGCTCTTCGAGGTCTGCCGTCAGCGTGGCGTGCCGATCTTCACGTTCATGAACAAGCTCGACCGCCCCACGCGCGAGCCGTTCGAGCTGATGGATGAGCTTGAGAGCGTGCTGGGTATCCACGCGTATGCGATGAATTGGCCGGTGGGCACGGGCCCGGAGTTTCGGGGTGTTTTTGATCGGCAGCTCGGGCGCGTCCACCTGTTCGCGCGGACCGCGCACGGCAGCAGCCGCGCGCTGGTCGAGGAGGCGGACCTGGACCACCCCGAGGTCCGCGACCGCATCGACGCCGCGACCCTGTCCACGGTGAAGGATGAGCTGGAGATGCTCGACGAGGCGGGTGCCGCTTTTGACGCCGCCGCCGTGCGCCAAGGCCTCTTGACACCGGTGTTCTTCGGCAGCGCGATGAACAACTTCGGCGTGCAGTTGCTGCTCGACAGCTTCCTCGCCTACGCCCAGCCGCCCACCCCCCGCCAGGCCGCGGGTCAGACCATCACGCCGCAGCACCCCGAGTTCTCCGGCTTCGTCTTCAAGATCCAGGCGAACATGGACCCGCGCCACCGCGACAGGATCGCTTTTGTCCGCATCGTCTCGGGCAAGTTCACCCGCGACATGACCGTCACGCACGTGCAATCGGGCAAACAGATCCGGCTGGCCAACGCGCAGACGATGTTCGGCCGCGAACGCGAGACCGTCGATGTGGCGTACCCCGGCGACGTGGTGGGCATCGTGGGCGGGCGTGACATCGGCATCGGCGACACGCTCACCGAGAACCCGCGCATCAGCTACCAGGAGATCCCACGCTTCCCGCCCGAGTGCTTCAGCTACCTGCACAACCCGACGCCCTCGCAGTTCAAGCGGTTCAACCAGGGCGTGACCCAGCTGCTGCAGGAGGGTGTGATCCAGCGGTTCGAGCTGCCCCGCCGGAATCAGAAGGTGGTGCTGCTGGGCGCGGTCGGGCCGTTGCAGTTTGAGATTGTGCAGTACCGCTTGCAGGGCGAGTACGGCGCAGAGTCCCGGCTGGAGACCGCGCCGTGGACCCTTGCCCGGTGGTTCGCCCAGCCGCCGAGCCCGGCAACACTGGATGAGCTTTACCTGCCCAGCGGTGTGGAGATCGGGCAGAGCGAGGCGGAGGAGCCGGTCCTGCTGTTCCCCGACGACTGGAACCTGCGTTACTTCCACGAGCGCAACCCGGCGATCGAGCTGCTGCGCTACCCCGCCCGCCCCGCGGAGGCGGTCGCCACACCCACACCCTAAGCACTTGCATAGTGCGCTTCCACAGAGCCGCGACCGTCAGGGAGCGGTTCCGTTCCCTTGTGCAAAGAAAACAAGGCAAACCGCTACCTGACGGGCGCGGCTCTGTGGAGGCTGGTTACTCGGCGGCGGCCCCCACACGGTCCAGCGCCAGCTCGTGCGCTTCGTGGTAACGCTTGCCCAGGTTGTGCCAGTCGAAGTGGGTGGAAAAGTCTTCGACCGTGTTGCGCAGCGCGATGCGTTCGCGGCGGCTGAGTTGGCAGTAGCGGAACATGTGGTCGGTCAGTTCATCCGCCGCCTCATCAAACCCCTTGCCGCGGCGGTGGACCATCCACAGGCCCTTGGTCGCGTGGTCGGGCGCGAGCTTGTCGAGATAGCTGCCGAAGCCCGAGAGGTCGGACGTGATGGCGGGCACACCGGACGCGATGGATTCGAGCGGGGTGTAGCCCCACGGCTCGTAGTAGCTGGGGAACACGCCCAAGTGACAGCCGCGCACGAACTGGTCGTAGTCGATGCCGAACAGCGGATTGGTCGCGTTGATGAAGTCGGGGTGGAAGACCACCTTGACCGGGTCGTTTCTGTAGTTGAGCAGGTTGCACGAGCGGAGCTGGTTGAGCACGTCATCGTTCTGGTCGTGGAGGTCGTGCGTGACGATCAGCGGCAGTTGCTGCTTCTTCCACGCGTGGATGGTCCGCCGCAGTCGCAGCCGCCAGTAGTCGTCCACCAGCCCGTTGAGGTCCGGCACGTGGCCCGCGGCCGCGGCGTAGAACAGGCGCTCGGAGATCTGGTCCTTCATCGCCTCGGCCGCGGCGTGGAACTCGCGCAGCATGGCCCGGCTTTCGAGCACCGACACGTTGATTGACTTGAACGGGGCCTTGGTGATGATGAAGAACACCACGTTGACCGGCACCTGCGCCGCCTTGAGCCGATGGTTGAGACGGGCCAAAGCCTCGATGGTCAGGTCCATGCCCTTGTTGCGGTACTCGTATCGGCCGGAGGTGAAGAAGTAGAGCGTCTTGTCCAGGTCCATCTCGTACGACGGGAAGAAGTGCCCCATCGTGAACTCGTGGAGGTCGGCCTTGAAGCGGTTGTGCAGGTTCTGGAACTCGTGGATCGCCGCGAACCGCTCGATGTTCAAACCGTTGGGCAGGATCACCTCGGGGTCGCGGCCAAGCAGGTGCTTGCACTCCAGGGCGGTGATGTCCGACACCGTGGTGAAGACGTGGCAGCCGTGGGCCGCGGCCCGCTCGATGTTGTGCTGAGGCTCGATGTTGAAGTGCGAAGCCTCTGCCCCGGCGTCGAAGAACGGGAGGTGGTCGTAGAACACCGGGTTGTGCATCGCCAGGTATCGGCCAAGCAGCGTCGCGTGGGTCGTGAAGACCATCGAGCCGGGCCAACCGTCCTTACGCAGCATGGGCACCGCGACGCCGGCCATCCACTCGTGGAAGTGGGCGATGAGTTTGCGTCGGCCACCCTCTCGCTGCCCGAGCAGGTCCAGCAGCACGCGCACCGCCTCGCCGAAGGCCATGACATTGTGGTTCAGGTCATCAAAGTGGGAGGGGATGTGGTGATCGACCCACAGGCGGTACTTGATCTGATCGAGTTGCCGCCACGTCGGGCCAAGGTCCAGCAGCACGACGTTGGGACGCCCCGTGATGAGCCAACGCCCGAAGTGGGCCTTGAACCCCATCTCGTTCATCGCCTTGACCGTCTCGCCGATGGGCCCGACCAGCGGCGCCGCCTCGAACTCGACCTGCGCCTTGTCGTGGACATAAGGCCCGACGAGGCAGTAGCGGTTTCCCCACCGCGCCACCATGCTGGGCACTTTGGATCGCAGCACGGTGTAGATCCCGCCGAGCTGGTTCACCGCCTCCCATGCAACCTCCAGCAGCAGCGGCTCGACCTGGCGGATGCCGCCCTCCATGCTCGGTGGCTTCGGGCTGGGTGGTTGTGCCTTCTCATCGACCACGACCGGCGTGGCCGGGACCGACGACGGGTGGGGCTTGTGGTGCGCGGGGCGATCCAGCGAGATGATCTGGTGCGTGTTGCTCTTCGCGTCGCGGAAAAGCGGCGAGCTTGGCGAGCCGGGGTCGTCCGGGTCGCCCGGGCCACGCGGCTTGGTCGCGGCGTCTGCGGGCTTCTCACTGGCGGTGGCCGACGGCATGGGCGGCTCTGCTTTCGCCACCTGCGCGGGTGACGCCGGCTTGGGCGTAGCGGCGGGTGCCTCGCGCACATCCGCAGCACGCGGGGCCGACTTGCGGGCAGCGGGTTTGCCTTCCCGTGTCTTCTTGGGCGCACCCGGCGTAGAACGTTTGGACTTGGACGGGGCCTTGGAAGTGTCGGCTGCGGGATTCGTTTTGGATTTAGCCATGACGATGTGGGGTCTAGAGGCTACGGGTTACCCCAATTCTACCGTCCAATACGCGTGCGTGCAGGTGTGACTGCTCAGAAATATGTGCAAGGGGCGGGCGGCACAACGACACAAAGGGTGATGACGGATCACATGCCGCCGGGCCGTCCAATCACTCGACACATCACTTTTTCAGATTACCATGTGCCGACCGTCGAAAGGGGTTGCCATGCTCATCATCTGGGGCACGAAGGTTACGCGGACGCGGCTGGGGCGTGTCGCGGATTACTGCATGTATTGCCGCGAGGCACAGCCGCTGTCGATTTACACGCTGCGTTCGGTCGGCCACCTCTACTACATCCCGCTTGGCCGGGGCGAGGTGATCGGGCACGTCGGCAGATGCACGGCCTGTCGGCACGAGCAGACCGTGGACCCCTCGGATTACCAGGCAACCATACAAGACACCAAGGCAACGCTCGAAGAACTCGTCGATCAGACCAACCCGGACCTTCCCGAGCGGATCGGCCAATACCTCGCGGAGATCGATCGGGCGCGGGCGGGGCTTTCCGCCGAAGAAGACCGGCAACGCTTACTGGTTGAACCTTTTCTCGTTGTAGCCCCCGAAGCAGAGGTTCGCGCCGGCGCGATGCAACTCGACCTCTGGTCGGTCCTGGTGTTTCCCGTGTTTCTCGCGATCCCCTGCCTCGCATCGCTGCTGGGTGTGATGCTGGATGGATTGCTGGGAACCCGGGGCGATCAAGCCTTTGGCTGGTCTATCGTCGCGGGATTGCTGATCGGCATCACGCTATTGTTATACGTGCTGGGCACCGAGCCCCGGCGGTACGCGCGACGTAAGTATCTACCCATGATCGCGCGCAGCCTCGCAGACCTCGACGCCACCGAAGAAGAGATCGACTGGGCTTTGTCGCAACTGCGAGAACGCAAACTCAAGGTTGGCCAACTACTCAAGCCCGCGCAGGTCGTCGCGCGCGTGCAGAAGCATAGAGATGAGTCCAACGGCTGACCCAGCCTTGCCCGCGGACCCCGCCCAGCGACAGGGGCGATGCGGGTCGCTATCATCTGCCCACAAGAGCGCAAAGCTCATGGAATCTCCACGATGACCGTCCAATCACCGACCAAGGGGCTTGCCCGTGTGGCGCGCAGCCTGCATTGGTCGTTTTACAAGCGGCTCGGCCGCACCAAGCCGTTCGACCTGCGCTTCGACACTGATCAGACCATCCGTGTTCGGCCGATCGATCGCTTCGCCAAGAATCTGTTCCTCGGCGGGGGCAGCGAACCCTGGCTCGCGGGGCTGCTCGATGCGTACCTCAGGCCCGGCATGGTGTACTTCGACATCGGCGCACACATCGGCCAGTTCGTGTTGATGGCCGCCAAACGCACCGCGCCGACCGGCAAGGTCCACTGCTTCGAGGCCGCGGCATCCACCTTCGGCCAACTCGTTACCAACATCCAACTCAACCACCACACCCACGTCACCGCCAACCACCGCGCGGTGTACCACACTTCCACCACCGTCGAGCTGCACATCTGCGCGCCGGGCAAAGAAGCCTTCAACTCACTGGGCAAACCGCTGCGCCCCGACGATGAAATCAGCGGCACCGAATCCGTGCAGACGGCTGTGCTTGACGAATACTGTGCGGAACAGGGCATCACCACCATCGACTTGATGAAGATCGATGTCGAGGGGGCCGAGGTCGCGGCGCTCAAGGGCGGGCGGGCGGTGCTGTCCAGGGACAACGCCCCGCCGATCGCCATCGAGGTCAACGAGTCCACGCTTCAATCGCTGGGCGAGTCCAGCCAGTCGCTGCTGTCGCTGCTGCGTGAGTACGGCTACACGATGTATCGCTTCGACCCCGCCACGCTGGAGCTGACACACGCCCCGCCGGAGGATCACTACCCGCAGACCGAGAACCTCATCGCCTGCAAGGATGCGGCCGCCTTCGCACGCAGACTCGCGGGCAACTGACCGCCCTGTTTCCGCCTTAAAGCACGTGTCTGCCCGGCCATTGACAGCCGCCCCGCTCGCGCGTAATTTCTTGCACCCGAACGCTTCAACCCTCTCCCCAGCCAAACGCATATGAACACAGCCCCAGACCAACCCAATATCCAACGACCACGCTGGCTCTTCTGGACCTGCTTCATCGCGCTGATCGCCACGTCCTCGGCCTTCATCATCCGCGTCATGATCCTCGGCGATTGGGGCGACGAGTTTGGGCTTTCCAAAACCCAGCAAGGTGAACTGTTCGGCGTGGGGCTTTGGCCGTTCGCCATCAGCATCGTGTTGTTCAGCCTCGTGATCGACCGCGTGGGCTATGGCAAGGCCCTGACCTTCGCGTTGATCTGTCACGTCGCCTCGGCCCTGGTCACGATCTTCGCGCCCTACTACTTCGACCCTTACAAGAGCCTCTACTGGGGCACGTTCATCGTCGCGCTGGGCAACGGCACAGTCGAGGCGGTCATCAACCCCGTCGTCGCCACCATGTTCCCCAAAGCTAAAACCAAGTGGCTCAACATCCTCCACGCAGGGTGGCCGGGCGGGCTGGTGCTCGGCGGGCTGATCACCCTCTCTATGAACCCCGGCGGGGTGCTGAGCATGGTCATCGAAATCACCAAGGAAAACCCGATCGACTGGCGCTGGAAAGTCGCGCTCATCCTCATCCCCACCGCGATCTATGGCCTGATGATGCTGCGCTGTCGCTTCCCCGTCAGCGAGCGCGTCGCCGCCGGCGTGCCGTACAAGGCGATGCTCAAAGAGACCGGCGTGCTCGGGATGCTCGTCGTGATCGGGCTGGTGGTGTGGGAACTGTCGCGGCTGTTCCTTGGGCCGATCTTTGTCGGAATGGATCATGGCTCGCTGCTGCACCAGGCACTCAATGCCGCGATCACCATCGTCCTCGTGCTGCCCTTTGCCATCGTGACCGGGTTCGCGCCGGGGCGGTGGCTTTTCTTCCTGCTCCTGCTGCTCATGATCCCCCTGGCGACCACGGAGCTGGGCACCGACGCGTGGATCAAGGAACTCATGGGCCCGCAGATGGCGAAGCTCGGCGAGCAACTTCGCATCGGCGCGCTCGATGGCGGGTGGGTGCTGGTGTACTCCGCCACCATCATGATGCTCCTGCGCTTTGCCGCGGGGCCGATCGTCCGCCTGCTCACGCCGCTGGGACTGCTCGCGGCCGGCTCCGCGTGTGCCGCCGTCGGGCTCATCTTCATGTCCAGCGCCACCGGGCTTTACATCCTCGCCGCGGCGACCATCTACGGGATGGGGCAAGCGTTCTTCTGGCCCACCACGCTCGGCGTCGTGGCGGAGCGATTCCCCAAGGGCGGAGCACTCACGCTCAACGGCATCGCGGCCGTCGGCATGCTCGGCGTCGGTATCATCGGCACCTCCCTCCTGGGCAACGTGCAGGACAAAGCCATCGACCACGACCTCGCACAACAACACCCACAACTCCACGAACGCGTCGTCGGCCAACCAAAGATCAGCGTCTTTGGACTCTACAAACCGCTCAGCGCCGAAGCCGTGAAACTGCTCGACGCCGACGACACCGCCCGGCTCGCAGTCGTCCAAGACGGCGCGAAGCAAACCGCACTCCGCACCGTCGCCATCATGCCGATCGTCATGGGCCTGTGCTACATCGCCCTGATCCTCTACTTCAAAACCCGTGGCGGCTACCGGGCCGAAACCCTCCCCACCCACCACGACGACACCCCACCACCCTACTACCCGCCACAATAACCCATACCCTTCCCTTGCTTAGCGCCGGGCGTACGCCCGCGCGTTCCCCGGCCCCCTCACGCATACCGCCGAGCGCCCACTCGCGCGTATATCGCCGAGCGCCAACCCACGCGTCCGCCCCCGCCCGCCCCTCCCC
>JBGTLW010000320.1:0-24311 GCA_041743835.1 Phycisphaeraceae bacterium
CAGACCGCACGCTGGCGCGTTGGGCGCAGGCGGGAGCGCTCCCATCGTGGCGCGAGCGGGTGCGCGATGCGAGCGTGTCTGACCAGCTACGCACCTCGGCCATCGCGGGTCTGGCTGCGTTGGAAGACCAGTCCAGTGTGACCGCGTTGCGAGCGATCGTGAATGGGCCGCGCCATTCGGTGCAGCTCCGTGTTGCAGCGGCGACCGCAGCCGGCCAGATCAGTGACCAGGGACTGACCAGCGACGCCTTCGCGCTGATGCAGTCGGGCCAGCCGGTTGACCTGTTGCTCGCGGCCCGGCTGCTAAGCGGGCACACCGAGGAACAGGCCGCGGCGCTGGCCGAGCAACTGGCGGTACGGGGCGATGCGGTGGTTAGTGCCGAGGCATTGACAATCCTGCTTGCGATTGATCCCGTGCGTGTGCTGCAACTTGAATCACGTGTGAAGACCGACGCCCGGCCCAACACGCGGCTGGCGCTGGTCAAGGCCCACGCCACCGGGCACAGCGATCAGGCTATTGAAGCCTTGCGGGTCGGGCTTGATGACCTGAGCCTGAAGGTGCGAACATTCTGCCGCGATGCGCTGGTGCGCATAGGACAGGATGCTGATCGCAGGGAGTCGGTCGGCCGTGCGGCTATCGTGGCGCTGAACCAGTCTCCCTCGTGGCGCGGGGCGGAGCAGGCGGCACTTGTCATCGGCTTGATCGATTACGAACCGGCTGCGGACGCGCTGCTCGCGGCCATGACGCACGCGCGGCCCGAGGTGCGGCTTGCGGTGGCGGAAGCTCTGCGGCGGATCGAGGTCGAGGCGACGTTGCCCGCGATACTCAAACATGCCGAGCAATTGACCAGCCGGTGGCAGGCCGAGGCCAGCAAAGAGGTGATGGATTACACCACGTTTGCGGGCATCGGGAGGGAATTGACCCAGCTTTTTCAGGCGATAGGCGCGATGCGTTATCAGCCGGCCGATGGACTGCTTCAGCGATTCATCCCCAAGTCGCAGTTCTTTGACGGGGAGACGCGCGGTGCCGCTATCTACGCGTTGGGCATGATTCACGAGGGCCAGAACCCCAGCGGGCTTTCGGGACGCTTGGCGGGCCGGGTGCGGGATATCACGGGGATGGAGCCTGAGCAGGAAGTCGTCAGGCGGTTCTCGGTCATCACGATTGCCCGGATCGGCGACAAGCGGCAGGTCGCATTGCTCACCAAGTTTTCAGAAGACGAATCCGCTTCAGAAGTCGGGGCCGCGTGCCGCTGGGCCTTGGAGCAACTTACCGGCGAGGCGCCGCCCGCGCCCGAGCCCAAAGATTACCCCGCAAGGGGTTGGTACCTTGAGCCACTCGAATAGCGCACGCTGATGCAACTGAGCACCACGATTCCCATCCGCGTCCGCTATGCCGAGTGCGACCCTCAGGGGGTGGCTCATCACTCGGTCTATGCTGTCTGGCTGGAGGCCGGCCGGACCGAACTGCTCCGGGAGCAGGGCATGGCCTATGCCGACTGCGAGCGGCGGGGCATCTACTTCGTCGTCGCACGCATGAGTTTCCGCTTCCGTCGGCCCGCAAGATACGACGATGTCCTGACGGTCGAAGTTGAGGTCGCCCGGTCCGCTGGCATCAAGATCGAGCACACCTATCGCATCCTGAGGGACGGCGAACTGCTGGCGACAGCCGAGACGACACTCGCCTGTGTTGATCGCGACGGCAAGGTCCGTCCGGTACCCGATGACCTGCTGCCCTAAGCCGCACGGCCCGCCGGATAATCCGCAAATTATACCCCACTTCCCCGGTCGGCCTTAAGCGAAGGCCGGATCGGCCCGATGTCCCTCCAGTCAGAGGTCGGCCGCGCGGCATTCTTCCGCGGCCGGAGGATCGCGAACCCGAATCCTGGAGGGTGGGGGCGATGCACGACTTGCTGTTTCCATTACCGGCCATCAGTTGGTTCATCACCATCGCGAGTTGCGCGGCTCTGGCGTGGGCGCTGGGCGTGGTCATCGGCCGATCGCACCTCATCGCAAGCCGGGCCGCGCTGTTGGCTTCCGTGGTTGTGCTGTTGGCGTGGGGTTACCTCATGCGGCACCAGGACGTGGCGGTCCAGATTCTGCCGACGCAGTTGCTCAGCCGGATCGAGGGGGTGGCCGCGGTCCCGGTATTCATGTTGATCGTGGGGATCGCCTGGTCTCGAGCGAGTATGTCGCGGCAGCGTCACGTGGCGTGCTGTGCGATGGTGATTGGTGCGTTGTTTTTCTATCAGGGTGGCGGGTGGATGATCCAGCCGACGCCGGCGATGGGTACATCGCGGATGATGGACAACGGGATGGTGATGCAGTCGGAGGACTACAGTTGCGTCGCCGCCGCGGCCGCCACAGCCCTGAACCGGATTGGCGTCCCCACCACCGAGGCGGAGATGGTGCGATTAACCGACACACGGCCCGGCCGAGGGGCGACCACGCTTCGGGCGATGGCGGCGATGGAGCAGAAGCTACGGGGCACGGGGATGCGTGTCGCGCTTATCGCCGCGGATTTCAATGCATTGCAACTCATCAACCCGCCCGCGCTCACACCCCTGCAATTCGAGAAGTCCCGCCTGCACATGGTGACGATTCTGGATGTGAACCCGGTGGGCTTGACGATCGCGGACCCGACTGAGGGGCTGATCTTCATGGAGCGCGGCGAGTTTGAATCGGTCTATCGCGGCCAGGTGGTTGTGATCCGACGCGATTGACACACCGGTCAATACAAAAATGCAGCCCATGACCACTCGGCCACGGGCTGCATTGTTTCGGTTGTCAAGATGTTCTGCGATCAGGCCAACGCGGCTTGTGCGGCTGCGAGGCGGGCGATGGGCACGCGGAACGGTGAGCAGGACACGTAGTCCAGCCCCACGTTGTGGAAGAAGGCGATCGACGCGGGGTCGCCGCCGTGCTCACCGCAGATGCCGCACTTGAGGCCCTTCTTGGTGGCGCGGCCCTTGGTCACCGCCATATCGACCAACTGACCCACGCCGGTGCTGTCCAGCGACTGGAACGGGTCCTTCTCCAGGATCTCATGGTTGATGTAATCCGGGAGGAAGGTGTTGACGTCGTCGCGGCTGTAGCCGAAGGTCATCTGCGTCAGGTCGTTGGTCCCGAAGCTGAAGAAGTCCGCGACCTCCGCCACCTGATCGGCGGTGAGGGCGGCACGCGGGATCTCGATCATCGTGCCGATGGTGATGTCCAGCTTGCCGGTGAACTTCTTGGCCTTCATCACGTCCTGGATCGTCTGCTCGGTCTTGCCGCGGAGCAGGGCGAGTTCGGCCTTGGTGCCCACCAGCGGGATCATGATCTCGGGCTTGGCGTCCACCTTCTTCTTCTTACAGACGATCGCCGCCTCGACAATCGCGGTGACCTGCATGACGAGGATTTCGGGGTAGGTGATTGACAAGCGGCAGCCACGGTGGCCGAGCATGGGGTTGGCCTCATGCAACGCCGCGACGCGGGACTTCACCTTGGCGGGCGAGACCTTGAGCACCTTGGCGACCTCGGCCTGACCCTTGGCGTCGTGGGGGAGGAACTCGTGCAGCGGCGGGTCGAGCAGGCGCACGGTGACCGGCAGGCCCTTCATGGCGGTGAAGATGCCCACAAAGTCCGCACGCTGGAAGGGCAGCAGCTTGGCGAGCGCCTTCTCGCGGTCCGCCACGTTGTCCGCGAGGATCATCTCGCGCATCGGGGTGATGCGGTCGCCCTCGAAGAACATGTGCTCGGTGCGGCAAAGGCCGATGCCCTCGGCCCCGAAATCACGCGCACGCTTGGAGTCCGCGGGGGAATCGGCGTTGGTGCGGACCTTGAGCTTGCGGTACTTGTCCGACCACTTCATGACCGTGGCGAAGTCGCCAGACATCTTCGGCGAGACGGTGCCCATCTGCCCGGCGAAGACCTCGCCGGTGCTGCCGTCGATGGAGAGCACATCCTTGGTGCCGTAGGTCTTCCCACCGACCTTGATCTTGCGGGACTTCTCGTCGATCTCGATGGCACCGGCACCGGCGACGCAGCACTTGCCCCAGCCGCGGGCGACCACCGCCGCGTGGCTGGTCATGCCGCCGGTCGAGGTAAGGATGCCCGCCGCGCTGTGCATGCCGTCCACGTCCTCGGGGCTGGTCTCCTTGCGGACCAGCAGCACCTTCTCCCCGGCGTGGGTCCGCTCGACGGCTTCCTCCGCGGTGAACGCCAGCGCGCCGAAGGCCGCGCCGGGCGAAGCGGGCAGGCCGATCGTCAGCGGGCTTGCCTTCTTCTTCGCGGCCGGGTCGAACGACGGCAGAAGGAGCTGGGTCAGGTCGTTGGCGGGGATGCGCTTCACAGCGGTCTTCTCGTCGATCAGCTTCTCCTTAACCATGTCGCAGGCGATCTTCACCGCGGCCGCGCCGGTGCGCTTGCCGTTGCGGGTCTGGAGCATGTACAGCTTGCTGCGCTCGATGGTGAACTCGATGTCCTGCACGTCCTTGTAGTGCTTCTCAAGGATGTCCTTCATCTCCATGAGCCGCTTGTGGACCTTCTTGCCGATGGCCTTGTCGCTCGCGGCCTGCCACAGGCGGGGCATGTCCTCGACCGGGGCCGGTGTACGGATGCCGGCGACGACGTCTTCACCCTGCGCGTTGATGAGGAACTCGCCGTAGAACTTGTTGACGCCGTTGGACGGGTTGCGTGTGAACGCGACACCCGTGCCGCAGTCGTCGCCCATGTTGCCGAAGACCATCGACTGGACGTTGACCGCCGTGCCCAGCAGGCCGACCATCTCGTTGATCTGACGGTAGCGGATGGCACGCGGCGTCATCCAGCTCTTGAACACGGCGGTGATGCCCAGTTCGAGCTGCTTCATCGGGTCCTGCGGGAAGCTCATGCCCGCGTGCTTCTTGATGACTGCTTTGTACGCGTTGCACAGCTCGATCAAGCCACGGGCATCGACATCGGTGTCCAGCGAGACGCCGAGCTTCTTCTTGATCTTGTCGAACTCGTGCTCGAAGGCGTGGTGATCGACGCCCATGACCACGTCGCCGTACATGTTGAGCAGGCGGCGGTAGGCGTCGTAGGCGAACCGCTCGTTGCCCGAGGCGTTGGCCAGACCCACGACCGCTTCATCGGTGAGGCCGAGGTTGAGCACCGTGTCCATCATGCCGGGCATGGACTGGGCCGCGCCTGAGCGGACGGAGACGAGCAGGGGGTTGGTGGTGGAGCCGAAGACCTTGCCGGTCTCCTTTTCGAGGGTCTTGACCGCATCGCGGACCTGATCCATCAGGCCTGCGGGGAGCTTGCGGCCCTGCTTGTAATACTGGTCGCAGCACTCGGTGGTGCAGGTGAAACCGGGGGGCACGGGCAGCCCGATCGAGGTCATGTCGGCCAGGTTCGCGCCCTTGCCGCCGAGCAGGATCTTCTGCTTCGCGTTGCCATCGGTCTTGAGCTTGCCGAAGTAATAGACCATTTTTCCGGCCTTGTTGCCGCTCTTGCCGCCTGTCGTTTTCTTACCAGTTGCCATTGCTGCGTGCCCTTGTTGGGTGGGGTGAAAGTGTGAGGGATAAGCGTAGGATGCCACGGGGAATCCGGTGAAGATCAGCGATTCTAGTGGATATGCCCCACCCGTCAACGCGACCGGCTCGCGATCCCCCGTACAGCGGCCGGCACATGCTCACAAACCCACCGTGACGACCCACCCCGCCACCCTAGTTGCGACCTGCAACAGCCGGGGCATGATCGCAAACGTCAGGCCCCACGACGCGAAGAACATGAGCATGTGCGCGCCGTGGTTCTTGGGGTCTTGGAGGAATCGGGCGAACGGGCGGGAGAAGTTCGCGAGGATATGCGACCCATCCAGAGGCGGGGCGGGCAGCATGTTGAACACGAACAGCAGCAGGTTCGCGTGACCCGCGACCATCAGCATGACCTGAGCATTATGCACCCACCCAAACTGCTACGTGGTCGGCCCGAATCGCACCAGCAGCCCCCAGCCCACCAACGCCGCCAGGCAGATCAGCAGGTTCGTGCTCGGCCCGGCAAAAGCGACCTTTGCCTCCGCATACTTGCCCCGCAACCGCGACGAATCAATCGGCATCTGGCCCCACGCGATCCCAACCACCAGCAGCGCCAGCAACGAAAAAGGCCCCATGTGGACCAGCGGGTTAAGGGTCATCCGCTCCAGCCGGATCGGCGTGTCATCGCCCGCGCGGATCGCTGCAAACCCGTGCGCAAGCTCATGCAATGTGATGCTGATGACCACGACCACGATCCACACCAGGGCATGAAACCGCTGGGCCGGGTCCATCAATCGCAACACAAAAAGCTCGAATGGCATACCAAGCAGTTCCGACCTGATAAGATATGGGTTGTGGCCCGACTTACGGGCATCCCACCCCAACATTGATCAGGGAAGCCCCCCATGATATCGCTACGATCCATCGCCTGGGCGAGTCTTTGCACCTTGGCCGTCCTCTGTGCCGCCTGCACCACGCCCACCGCGCCGCCGCCCCCGCCCGCGTACGCCACGCCCCTGCCGCCGGGGACGTGGGGTCTGCGCCTTATCACCGACCCCGCACGCAAGCCAGACCTCAGCCGCGTTGCGTTGCAGTTCTACGACCCCGGCTTCGTGCAGGCGATGGAACACTCGGTCGGCTGGTTTGCCATACCCTCGACCACGTTCCACTACCCCTCCGGCCCGATCTCCCACGATCAGGCGTGGGCAAGCGTCATCGCGCTCCACGGCATGGCCCAGAGCCAGATGCCCCGCGAACAAATCCTAAGCACACTCGCCGAGCGGTTCGACATCTACGAATCCGTCGGGTGGGACGGCTCGGGCGAAGTCCTCTACACCGGCTACTACGCGCCACAGTTCCAGGCCTCATACAACCGCGGCGGGCTCTTCCAGCACCCCATCTACACACGCCCTGATGACCTTATCTCCGACCCCATCACGGGGAACGTCGTCGGCAGGCGCATCGGCAACCGCGTCCTGCAATACCCCTCGCGGTCCGAGGTCGAAGCCTCCCACATGCTCGCCGGCAAAGAGCTGGTGTACCTGCCCTCGCGACTCGACGCCTACACCATCGAAGTCAACGGCTCAGCCAAGCTCCGTATGACCGATGGCAGCGAGTTGTACGTCGGCTACGCGGGCAACAACGGCCACGAGTACGTGAGCATCGGCAAGCTGCTGATCGCCGATGGCAAGATCGACAAGGACAAGATGTCTATGCCCGCCATCCGCCGGTACTTCTCGCAATACCCCAACGAGTTGGACAACTACATCCGCCGCAACCCCCGCATGGTCTTCTTCAAGGAATACAGCGGCGGGGACTGGCCTGCGGGGTCGCTGGGTGTGCCCGTGACCACGATGCGCAGCCTCGCGACGGACAAAACAATCTTCCCGCGGGGCAGCGCCGTCCTCGTGGAAACAAGCATCCCGCAGCCGGGGGCGTCGGCCTACATCCAACCCGGTGCCACGCGACCGTTCAACCAGCTCATGGTCGATCAGGACACCGGCGGAGCCATCCGCGCCGCGGGCCGAGCGGACATCTTCACGGGCATCGGCTCAAGTGCCGAGCAGGTCGCGGGCAACCTCATCGCCACCGGCAAGCTCTACTATTTCATCCTCAAGCCGCAGTACATCGACCTCTACCGCGACCAGATGCAGCAGCGCCCGTCCCTGGCGACGCCGTAAACCCAAGCCCGCACAGCACGCGTCCGCCATCCCCGGCGATTGCTAAACTCTCCGGCTATGGATCGACTGATCGTCACGCTCGATGGCCCCGCTGGCAGCGGCAAGTCCACGGTCGCCCGACTGCTCGCCAAGCGACTGGGGCTTGAGTTTCTCGACACCGGGGCCATGTACCGCGGCATCGCAGCCGCAGCCCTCGCGCGCGGCATCAACCCACGCACCGAGGACTACGCCGTCGTCGAGCTCGCACGCAACCGCTCGATGCACTTCGACTGGCAGATGGACCCGCCAAGGCTGTACGTCGGCGAAACCGATGTGACCGACCGCCTCCGCGATAGCGATGTGACCGATTCTGTCTCCGACATCGCGGCCATGGGCCCCGTCCGCGAGGTGCTGGTCAAGCGGCAGCAGGAGATCGGCCAGGCACACCCGCGCCTCGTCACCGAGGGCCGGGACCAGGGCTCGGTCGTCTTCCCCGATGCCCAAGCCAAGTTCTACCTCGACGCCTCCGCCATCGTCCGCGCCAAGCGCCGGGCAGACCAACTCCGGGCCGCTGGCCGCATGGTGGACATCGAGCAGATCCGCGAGTCCATCGTCAACCGCGACCGCAAAGACTCCACCCGCAAGGACGGCCCGCTGATCTGCCCCGATGATGCCAGACGCATCGATACCAGCGACATGACACTCGATGCCGTGGTGGACCTCCTTGAAACCCACGTGCGCGACCAGCATCTGGTGTTTCCCGAAACAGGAAGCCGATGACCGCCGAAGCCGCCTACGACATCTCCCGCTTCCCCGCGTGGCGCCGGCCGTTCTGGCACTTCATGCACGCGCTGTGCTACCTCTGGTTCGCGCTGTTCTACAGGTTCAGGGCCTACGGCTCAGCCCACATCCCAAAGACCGGCCCGCTGCTGGTCGTCACCAATCACCAGTCATTCCTCGACCCGATCATCGTCGGCCTGGCGATGTGGCGCAGGCCCTTCTGGGCGCTCGCACGCAAGACACTGTTCGACAACCCGCGCCTTGGCTGGCTCATCCGATCCCTCAACGCGATCCCGGTCGATCAGGAAGCCGGGGATATGAAGTCCATGCGGGCCTGCCTTGAGACCCTCAAACTCGGGCGTGCCCTGGTCATCTACCCCGAGGGTGCCCGCACATTAACCGGCAAGACCGAGGCCTTCGCGCCCGGCATGATGATGCTTATCAAACGCACCAGGCCCATCGTCCTGCCCGCCGCCATCGAAGGCGCTTACGACGTGTACCCCCGCCGCGCTCGCCGCCCCAAACTCTTCGGCCGGATCGCCATCAAATACGGCGAACCCATCGACGCCGACACCCTGCTCGCCATGGGCAATGACAAAGCATTGGAACACCTGCGCCAAACCGTCGAGACCATGCGCTTGGAACTCGCCGGTCACGTCAAACCAAACGGTTAACGCCAACCCCACGCTTAGCGCTCACCCCCATGTAGCGCTTCCCCCCGTTTAGCGCTTCCCCCCGTTTAGCGCCGGCCGTCAGGCCGCGCGTTCCCCGTGCCCCAGACACCCCACAAAACGCGCGGCCTGACGGCCGGCGCTAAACATGGGAAGCGTCCGCGCTACACGTCGGAACCGCGGGGCCGCGTGCAACGTGGGGGGGTGGTGGATAAATTACCGGGATGCAGACTCTACTGATCGCGGTGGGGGCCGGGCTGGCTTTCATTGTGGCGTACCACACCTACGGCCGATGGCTCGGCTCAAAGATCTTCAACGTCTCGGCCGACCTGGTCTGCCCGTCGCATCGGCTGCGCGATGACAAGGACTATGTGCCCACGCCCAAGGCCATCGTCTTCGGGCACCACTTCACGAGCATCGCGGGCACCGGGCCGATCGTTGGGCCCGCGATCGCGGTGATGTGGGGCTGGCTCCCGGCTCTGCTGTGGGTTGTGCTGGGCAGCATCTTCATCGGGGCGGTGCATGACTTTGGGGCGCTGGTGGTCTCGCTGCGGAACAACGGGCAGACGGTCGGCGACATCGCGGGGCGGGTGCTCAACAAGCGCGTCCGCCTGCTGTTCCTCTTCGTGTTGTTCATGGCCCTGACGATTGTGCTGGCGATCTTCGGGCTGGTGATCGCGGCGGTGTTTCGGCAGTACCCCTCCGCGATTTTTCCGTGCCTGGTGCAGATCCCCATCGCGGTGTTGATTGGTCTTTGGCTGCATCGGCAGGGGCGGGGCATCTTCTGGCCATCGCTGATCGCGCTGGCGGTGATGTACCTGACGGTGGTGTTTGGCGACCAGAACACCCCCGTCGCGGACCTGCCCTGGCTGCCGGTGATTATTTCCGGGGGGATCAACGCGGTGGAGTCGGCGTTGCACGGTTTTAACGCGTACATGGCTTCGCTCTCGACGATCACGTGGGTGGCGCTGCTGCTGGTGTATTCGTATGTCGCGTCGGTCTTGCCGGTGTGGACGCTGTTGCAGCCGCGGGATTACATCAACAGTTTGCAGCTTATCTCGGCGTTGGCGTTGATCGTGGTGGGGCTGGTTGTGGCGGCGGTGATTGGGGGTGCGCCGCCGGTGGAGGGGGCGGATCGTCAGCCGTTGGAGGTGGTCGCGCCGATGGTGAAGTGGGACCCGGCGGGTGCGCCGCTGATCTTCCCGTTTCTGTTCATCACGATTGCCTGCGGCGCGATCTCGGGGTTCCATTGCCTGGTCAGCTCCGGCACGAGCAGCAAACAACTCGACAACGAGCGCGATGCCCGGTTCGTGGGGTACGGCAGCATGTTGACCGAAGGGTTTTTGGCGACGCTGGTGATTCTGGCGTGTGTGGCGGGGTTGGGGTTGGGGACATGGCCAAACGCGACGATGGTATGGAAGCCCAAATCTGGCGTTGATCCGAACACTGTCTCCATCAATATGTTCGTGACCACAGCGGATGGAAAAAAACTTCGAATAGAACCTGGAAGGGAAACGTACTCTCTTGTTGGTGTGGGAGGCATAGAAACACGCCCGATCCAGGAGGTTACGTATGTTAGAGAAGCTGGAGTGTGGATCGGACGGTCAGATTCGCAACAATCACTGTGGGGAGTAAATGTTGCTCAAGTGGGCGAGCAGGCATGGGCTCAGCGTTACACCTCTTGGTCCGGTTCCAGCGGCCTCACATCCACCGTCGGCGCCTTCGTCGATGGTTCAGCGAACTTCCTCAAGGCGATTTGGGTGCCGTCGGGGGTGGCGATTGCGTTGATGGGGGTGCTGGTCGCGTCGTTTGCGGGGACGACGCTGGACACGGCCTGCCGGTTGCAGCGGTATGTGGTGCAGGAGTTGGCGGGGGCGCTGGGGCCAGACGCTTCGCTGCGCTTAGCGTCGGCTTGTTTGCATTGTGAGTATGACCTGACGGGCAACGTGACGGGCGCGTGTCCGGAGTGTGGGGCACCCATGATGGAGGGAAGCGCAGCACCGCCCGGCAGGGCGGTGGTCAAGGGCGCGGTGCAGACACAGACGCCACCGCCCTCCCGGGCGGTGCTGGGGTGGTGGAATCCGTTGATGTGGCTATCGAACAAACACGGGGCAACGATCTTCGCGGTGGTGGTCGCGCTGGCGATTGCGGCGATGCCGACCCCGGGTCATGCCCGGGTCAGCCTATGGCACGCCTTGAAATATGGGTATGAATACTTCGATCTCAGCGCCGCGCTGAGCAACACCCACAGCGGCGGCACTAGTGGGATCTTCGGCTCTAACTCGCCCCCATCACAAGCATGGCCGGGCATAACAACGTCTATCGCTGGCGGTTGGGAATGGCTCACGCACCACGGTGGCAAGGGCGGGATGATTCTTTGGCCGATGTTCGGGGCGACGAATCAACTGCTTGCGGGGCTGGCGTTCCTGGTGATCGCGTTTTACCTGTGGCGGCGGGGCAAGCCGATCTGGTTCCTTGTGCTGCCGTTGGTGTTCATGCTCATCATGCCGGCGTGGGCGATGATCGTGCTTCTGCCGCAGTGGTTGGATGCGGATGCCGCGGCGGGGGGGATCAATTGGCCTCTGGTCCTGATCGCGGGGGCGACGCTGGTGCTGGAGGTCTGGATGATTGTGGAGGCGCTGCTCCTGATGCCGCGCGTGCGTGGGGTGATCGAGAAAGAACTCCCCGGCTCGTCACCCACCGCGCTGAAGCAACCCAAGCGCGGGACCGAGTCAGCGGTCGGTGCGGATTCGCCCTGATTTTCGTGGATTGGGTGGCGCGGCCTTGCGTGAAGGGCTGGGCGAAGTAGTTGGCGGAGAGCTTGGCGCTGGCGGTTTCTGTCCCGGCTCGGCAGGCGTTTGCTGATTCCGCAGCGGGCGCACCAGCAGCTTGCGCAGCACCGCCAGCAGCGTGGCGGGCTCTTTGAGGTACGAGCCCGGTGGGCGGTAGTACAGCGTGGCGGTGTCAATCACGGACACGCGGCCCGGCGCGTCATCGAAGACATGCGCCAGATTCGCCCGCTCCTGGAGCTTGAAGATCAGGTCATGGTCCTCGAGCTTGATGAGATCGATGAACAGGTGTGACGCGGCGATGCGGATTTCGGTGAGGTCGATGAGCCGCTGGGCATCGGGCGGTGGGTCGCCGAAGGCATCGCGCATGGCGGCTTCGACCTTGGCGAGCTCCGCCAAGTCTGCGGCCCGGGAGAGGCGGCGGTATGTCTCGATGCGGTGCTTGTCCGAGGGGATGTAGCGCTTGGGCAGCGACCCGGCGACGGGGAGGTCCAGGTGTGTCTTGGCGGGCTCGATGATGGGCTCGCGTTTGAGTCGCTTGGTCTCCTGTTCAAGGAGGAGGCAATACATTTCGTAGCCCACGGCTGCGATGTGGCCGGACTGCTCCTTGCCCAGCAGGTTGCCCGCGCCGCGGATTTCGAGGTCTCGCATGGCGATCTTGAAGCCGGCGCCGAGCATGGAGTATTGCTCGATAGCGCGCAGGCGTTTGGCGCTGACTTCATTGATGGTGCGGTCCGGGGGGAGCAGGAGGTAGCAGTAGGCGCGGTGCTTGTATCGACCGACACGGCCGCGGAGCTGGTGGAGGTCCGCGAGGCCGAAGTGGTCGGCCTGGTTGATGAAGATGGTGTTGGCGGTGGGGATGTCGATGCCCGACTCGATGATGGTGGTGGAGACAAGGATGTCTGCCTCGCGTCGGACGAACTTGAGCATGACGTCTTCGAGTTGTCGCGGCGGCATCTGGCCGTGACCGATGACGATGCGTGCGTCGGGCACGAGCTTCTGGATGTCGTCGGCGACCGACTCGATGTTGTACACGCGGTTGTGTACGAAGAAGCATTGGCCATCGCGGCTAAGCTCGCGGATCAGCGCCTGCTGGATTCGCTTGGCGTTGTAGGGGATGACTTCGGTGACGACAGCGCGGCGGTCCACAGGGGCTGTGGTGAGGCTGCTGATATCCCGCAGGCCGATCATCGACATGTGCAGGGTGCGTGGGATTGGCGTGGCGGTGAGCGTGAGCACGTCTGCGGTGAGGCGGAAGCTGAGCAGCTTGTGCTTGTGTTCGACGCCGAAGCGTTGCTCTTCGTCGATGATGACCAGGCCGAGGTCTTTGAAGACGACATCCTGCGAGAGAAGGCGGTGCGTGCCGACGATGATGTCCACCTTGCCCTCCGCGGCATCTTGCAGGACGCGGCGCTGCTCGGCATCGGTCTTGAAGCGTGACAGCGACTCGATGCGGAAGGGGTAATCCGCGAACCGGCCGCGGAACGTCTTTTCGTGCTGCTCCGCGAGCACGGTGGTGGGCACGAGCACCGCGGTCTGCTTGCCGGCTTCCGCGGCCTTGAACGCGGCGCGGATGGCGACCTCGGTCTTCCCAAACCCTACATCCCCGCAGATCAAGCGGTCCATGGGGGTCCGGCCCTGCATGTCGCGCTTGATGGATGCGATCGCGGATAGCTGGTCTTCGGTCTCGTCGTAGGGGAACTCGGCCTCGAACTCGCGCTGCCACAGCGTGTCGGCGGGGTAGCTGATGCCCGGCTGCGTCTCGCGCGCCACCTGCACACGCAGCAGCTCCGCGGCCATGTCCTTCACGGCCTCGGCGACCTGCCCCTTCTGCCGCGCCCACCTCTTGCCGCCAAGCATCGACAGCGGCGGCTTGCCCTGGAACCCACCGATGTATTTCTGGATCAGGTCGATCTGCGTCGCGGGGACGTGGAGCAGGGCCTTGTGATCGAACTCGAGGGTGAGGTATTCCTGCGACCCGGGGTTGTCGGGGTGGGTAGCGTCGCCTTTGCGGGCCTTCATGGCCTTGAGGCCGACGAACCTTGCGATGCCATGATCGACGTGGACCACGTAGTCGCCGACTTCGAGATCGAGGAAGGCATCCGAGGCCTGCCCGGTCGGGTTGGCGATGACTTTGCGGACGCGGCGGGTGACCTCGTAGCGGTGGAACAGCTCGTGGTGCGGGATGAGGATGAGCGAGGGGTTCTCCTCCCAAACGAAGCCGTGGTGCAGCGGCGTGATCGGTGTCTCGATTCGCGTCGAGACCTCGTGGCAGTGCTCTTCCAGCAGCTCGCGGAGGCGGTCGGCCTCGGCCTGATGACGGCAAGGCACGACCACCTGCTTGGCACGATCCGAAGCCAGAGCGCCCAGCTCCAGGATGGCGGTTTTGGCGTCCGTGTCGATCGGCGGGAGCTGGGTAATCGGTAGGGCGATGCGCGAGCGTTCGTCCCCGCGTCCGGAGTATTCGTTGATCTCGATGTGGGGCCGGGCGATGAGTCGTTTGAAAACCGTGTTGGGCGGGTGGATCCCGGTTGAGTTGGTGAGCCGTTCGTAGTAGCCGCGCGCCTGCTCGGTCAGCTCGACGACCTCGTGCATGACGACGACATACTCGGGCGCGAGCAGGTCGATGAGGCACGCGTCGTGGTCATCGGACTGGATGTGGTCGGCTGAGGCACCAATGACACTGACACGGCTCATCGCCCGGCCGGTTGCGAGGGTGTTGGGATCGATGGCGTGGAGCGTGTCGATCTGGTCGCCGAAGAAATCGATGCGGATGGGGGCAAGCGGTGTTTCGCGGCCGTGCGCATCGGTCAGCGTGCCGGCGGCGGGGTAGAGGTCGATGATCCCGCCGCGGACCGCGAAGTCGCCAGGCTCGTCGATCGCGTCCTGCCGCTGGTACCCCGACTCGGCCAGCCAAAGGATCAGGTGGTTCGGCGCGTACTCCGCACCCACACTGAGTGTCAGTGAGAGCTTGGCGACGGACTCGGCACGCGGGACCGCCTGCATAAGCGCCTGGATGGGTGCGACCAGGACCGACGCCGACGGCGTGTTGGCTGGACGGTGGGACGCGATCGAATCGACGACGGAGAGGCGTTCTGCGAGGAGTTCGAGGCTGACCGCCGACTCGCCCGGCAGGACTTCCAGCGCGCCGAATCGCTGCGTCGTGAGGGGGCGGCCGGCCTGGGTGAACAACTCGAGGTCTTCGAGCGCATCGTCCGCTTCATCGAGGTGAGCCACGACGTAGAGGACCGGCTGGCCCAGTTTCAGCGCCAAGGCCCCGGCCAGGAGGTTGGTGGAAGAGCCCCGACTGCCCTCGCCGACCAGCGGGGGGATGGTGTCGCCCGGCCGAAGACGCGCAAGCCGACGCGCCAGCGCATCAACGTGCGCGGACTCGGCGATTTGATCGAGCCAGGACAAAGGGTTGGGCATGACACGGTCAGTTTAGCGATTCGCGGTCGCGGTCAGCGTGCGTGTCGGCTTTGTGGATGAAATGGCAGAGCAGTTTTGCGTGCGCATGGAAGGCGAGGCGGTTTAGTCTGAATGCCGCGGGCCGTCCTTGCGATGGGTGGTCAGGACGACGGGCACGTCGTACCGGCTGGAGATGGGTGGCGCGGGTGTTTCGGTCAGCGGGACGCTATCGAGCGTGAGAAGCATGGCGATCTCATCACAGGCGTCGTTCTTCGGGCAGCGGACGCAGTCGGCCCAGACCTTGTGCGGGAGGTTGGCCCGGTCCATCACCTCGAAGCCGAGCTTCTCGAAAAACACGCGTTCGTAGGTCAGCGTCATCACCTTGCGGATACGCAGTTTCTCCGCCTCGGCGATGCAGGCTTTCACCAGGTCGCGGCCGATGCCCCGGCCCCTCGCTCCGGGCGCGACCGCCAGCGCGACCACTTCCGCGAGGTCGGCCCAGATGATCGACAGGCCGCACACGCCGATGACCTGCTGCGGGTCCGCGTCATCCACCGCGACCTGAAACTCGCGCAGGTTCTCGTACAGCGCAGCCAGCGACCGCGGCAGCATCTGCCCGAACTCGGCGCAGTCGTTGATGATCTTGCCCATCGCGGGTACGTCGGCGATGTAAGCTCGTCTGATCATGGGCTTGGATGGTGCGATGGTGGGATGGTGATGGAGCCCCAGCGGTTTACGCGGGGCGGGGGTGGAGCGGCAAGGGTTGTACGGATGGCCGCTGGCTTAAGAGGGGTATTCTACTGTAACTGCATCGCGGGTCGCCAGTGTGTGTGGCCTTACACCCAGACGGATACGGTGCATGTGCTTGGTCATGCGGTGGGTGTCGGCCTCGGGGAACCACGCGTACACGTTCCGTGTCTTGTCCGAATCGCGATCGTTGACCAAGACCTGCGCAGCCAATTCAGTGCCAATCTGCGTATCGATGCCGATTTGATCGAGCGGGATCACTGCTTCCACACGGTAACCCCAATCGGTCGCCACGGCCTCGTAGGTGATTGTGGGCGATTTTCTCTTGAGTTCCTGGTTGCCACGGAAGTCCCGCGTGTCGAGTTGGCTCCCGTTCGCATCCTTTGATATGCCGGGGTTAATGAGGAACTGGACTTTCTCCTTGCCGGTGATGCTGTCGGCTATGAAAATCTCGATCGAGTCGTAATCGTAAATCGGTTGCCCCAAAGGAGCTTCGAGGGCATGGTCATCGCGTACATCCACGCAAACAAGCAGCCCGCGCTCATCCCACGCGATGCGGACGGTGGCGGCCTGGTCATCCGGCTGTCTCTGTTGGTAACCGCCCGCTGCGACGAGTGGGTAGGTTGTCAGGCCAGCCATCACCCAGTCGCGGTCGTCGCCATCGATCTGGATGGCTTCCAACTGCGGGACCTCATAAATGATCTCCTGCGGTTGAGGCTGCTTATCTGGAGGAACTTCGCCGGCCTCGCGGCCTGCGGGCTTGTCATCTGCCCATACAACGGAAGCACAGAGGCACAGGCCAAACAGCAGCCCGATGCTCACACGGAATTTCATGCTGTGCATCGTCTGTATCCTCATGACGCATTCGCTTGCAGGCTTGGCTCGCTTTGTGATGTGCCGCCACGCACCGCTTGATACACCGTTCCAGCGGCCGGGCGCGATTAGTCTACGCTATAGTAGCACAATCGCGGCGGGATTCCACGTATTGTTAAGCGTTGGGTGAGGTTTTGGGGACATCGCAAGAATCATAGTCATGCGGTCGGGGCGTTCTAGCCGCGCCGCGGGTTGCGGCGGCCGGTGGGTGTGGTGTGGGAGCGGGAAGCGTCTGTGTCAATGGGGCCCGGCCGCACTTCTGGGGTGGTGGTGGGGCGGGTGCTTGCAGGCTGACCTTGCTGCCCTTGGTCTGGGCCTGCGGGTTGTGGGGGGGTGGCGGGCTGGCGGTCGTCATCCTCGGATGTGCCCTCGAGCTTGCCGAAGATCATCCGCCCGGCAGAAGTTTGCAGGGTGCTGGTCACCGAGAGCTCGATGTTTCGTCCCAGGTGCTTGCGCCCACCTTCGACCACGACCATGGTGCCATCGTCGAGATAGCCCACGCCCTGGGTCGGTGATTCGCCGGGCTTGACCATCTTGACATTCATATGCTCGCCCGGCAGGACGACCGGCCGCATCGCCTTGGCCAGATCATTTATGTTGATGACATCCACCCCACGAAGCGACGCCACCTTGTTCAGGTTGAAATCGTTGGTCATCACCCGGGCCTGCAACTCCTGGCCCAGCGAGATCAGCTTCTGATCGACGTTGCCGCCCTCGGCCGCGCGGTCCTCGATGTGTACGTCCACCAGCGTACTTTCCTGGAGCTTGGCCAGCACATCCAACCCACGCCTGCCCCGCGCACGCTTGAGTTTGTCGGAGGAGTCTGCGATGAGCTGCAACTCGTCGAGCACGAACTTGGGCACCATCAGCGTGCCCTGCATCACGCGGGTCTCGATGATGTCGAGGATGCGGCCATCCACGATGACGGAGGTATCCAGCAGCGTGGGGCGATTGCCCCGGATCTGCTTGGCGAACTCGACGTAAGGGATGACGAAGCGGAAGTCGTCTTTGGTCTGGAGCACCATGCTGATCCCGACATAACAGGTGATGATGCCCACCAGCACGTAGGCTCCCTGCATCAGGTTGCTGAAGGCGAGTTGGTCTTCTGGATTGGTCGGGGCGAAGATCAGGCCGATGAGTCCGATGGGGAAGGACAGGGCATAGGCCCCAACCAGCCCGCCGATGAGTCCGAGGAACACGCCGGAGAGCGCCGACAGGCGCTTGCGCCGGGTGCCCGCGTCGATGGCAACAATGATGAGCGCGATGGCGACGGCACCACCGAGCATCAGGACGGTTTCCGTGAAGCCCAGCCGCTTCTCGACCTGAAAGGGCAGCACGTAGAGCGCGGTGACTGTGGCGACCAGCAGCACGAAGGCGCCGCGAAGAATCTGGAGGATCATAGTGTGTCTTTCCCGTCCAGCGGCGTGATGATGGGCTCCAATGGAGCAATAATGGGTGCTCAGCGACCAGCCGGGCACGGGGATGTGTTGCCGCCTGTTCCAGCATACGTCCAGAACCGCTCGATGCCAACCGATTTGCTACAACGCGCGCGGATTTGTACGTTGTGCGGTCTTGCCTGCGGGGTCTGTGACCCCAAGCGGGTGACCTCCTTTTCATGCCCATGCGGTTGGGGGAGCGTCGTGAGGACAGGCGGCTGGGCCCGGTGCACGGGTGGCCTTGCGAATCGGGTCAGGCCTTGACCGGAGCAGCCCTAAGTGACGGCTTCCCGGTGCCGCCGGTGTCCTGGCCGTCTGTCCACGCGACGCATCCACCCGCCCCGGTGGCATGTAATCAACGATCGGGATCACTTGGCCGGGGATCGCATGACCGAGGGCCAACCGACCCGTTATGATGGGGGCGGGTGCTGCGCCCCGCTCATGATGTCCGCTCCCGGGCGACCGAGTTCTGACCCCCACCAATCCGATGTCTTACACCGTCCTCGCCCGCCGATACCGCTCCCAGTCGTTCGACGATGTCGTCGGGCAGGAGCCTGTCGCGCGGACGCTCCGCAACGCGATCGCCTCCGACCGCGTCGCCCACGCCTACCTGTTCTGTGGCACGCGGGGTGTGGGCAAGACATCCATGGCCCGCATCTTCGCCCGGGCGCTCAACGCCCCCGACACCATCCCCGACTGCCCGCAGCCGGCCGGCGCGACGTTCCCATCCGCCGAGGTCCAGCAGCGCATGGCCGACGCCATCATGAAGGGTGAGGACCTCAACGTCATCGAGATCGACGGCGCTTCCAACAACAAAGTCGAAGACGCACGCCAACTGATCAGCAACGCGGGCCTCACCCCCACGAGCAACGCCCGATACAAGATCTACATCATCGACGAGGTCCACATGCTCTCCAACAGCGCGTTCAATGCGCTGCTCAAGACCATGGAGGAGCCCCCGCCACACGTCAAGTTCATCCTGTGTACCACCGAGGCGCACAAAGTCCCCGCGACCATCCACTCGCGGTGCCAGCGGTTTGACTTCCGCAACATCCCGACGCGGCAGATCGCTGGCCACCTCAAGGCTGTGCTCGACAAGGAGGGGATTGCCGTGGACGAAGAGGTGATATTCCAGCTTGCGCTGCTTGGCAACGGCTCGATGCGTGATGCGCTATCGCTGATGGATCGGCTCATCGCCACCGGGGAGTCCCCGGTCACTCTGCAAACGCTGGAGGATATGCTGGGCCTGCCCGCGCAGACGCTGGTCGCGGGGTGTATCGATGCGATGGCTGCGGGTGATCCAAAGGCCACGCTGGAGTCGGTCGCCGCGCTACTCAACCGCGGCATCAGTCAGGACCAACTCGTGGACGTGCTGATCGCCCGACTCAGGCACCTGATGCTGCTTGCGGCCTGCGGTCCCGATAGCGAGCTAGTCGATCTCTCCGACGAGGCCCGCTCCGCCGCGGCCAAGCAAGCGCAGCAGTTCGATACCGCGGCGCTGGTCCATATGATCGCCCTCTGCGAGAACCTCCAGCGGCACGCCAAGTCTTCGACCAACCCCAGGGCCTTGCTCGATGCCACCGTGGTGCGACTGGCGCTGAGCGACAAGATGGCTGACGTCACCGCAATCCTGTCAGGACAGGCCCGCTTGCCGGCGGGCAACGCAGCCCACGACACAAAAAAAAAAGTAGCTGATACCGCGTTTGCCAGCGATCGTGCCTCGAAGCCCCGCGTTGTGGATTCGGCACCGGGGGACGTTGCTCCGCCGACACGCTCAGCAGCGCCGCCGCTTACTTCGCCGCCGCAAACGTCTGCTGAGGTGTGGTCAGCTTTGTGCGACCGTGTGGGGAGCATTCCCTCCATGGCCTTTGTCGATCATCTGCGCCTCGCCGAGTTGAACCAGCACCGAGCGACCATCGAGCCCTTGCCCGGCCAGCGTGACATGGCCCGGTTTGCCGCGACCGATCAACGCCGCAAGCGCATCTCTGATGAGTTGATGACCATTCTTGGTCGCAGGGTGGAGGTGGTGGTCCGCCAGCCAGCCGGCGCCACAGTGGAGGACGACGCGACAGACGAACCCACACCGGCGGCCGCGCGGCGGGGCGGGGTGAGCCAGATAGACCGCCGCGCCGCGATGGAACTACCGCTCGTGCGGGACGCCATCGAGATGTTCCCCGATGCCATGCCAATCGACTTCAGAGACGAAAAGCCGCAAGGGTAGCCGCCTACGCGAGATGCGTTTGCGGCGGGCGAAGGTTTGAACCGCCAAGACACCGAGAGCGCCAAGTCAAAGTCGGTATTTATTGGATTGATTTTATGAAAATGCCTTCCTTGGCGATCTCCGCGTCTTAGCAGTTATTCAGAAATCTCAGTATTGAAATGAGGTGTTGTCATGTTTGATCAGATGAAGCAGATGAAGCAACTGATGTCGCTGTTAGGCAATGCCGACCAGATGAAGCAGCAGATGGAAGCGATGCAGGACAGCCTGGCACGCAAGTCCGTGACAGCCGAGGCAGGGGCCGGCGCGGTCCGCGTGACGGTCAACGGCAAGTTCGAGGTAACCCATCTGGCGATTGACCCCGTCATGCTTACCGCTTTGACGGGAGAAGGTGAACAGGCGGACAAAGCAATGGTCGAAGACCTCATCGCGGCCGCGGTCAACGAGGGGATTCGCAGGGCGCAGGAGCTCGCGCGTGACGAGATGATGAAGCTGACCGGCGGCATGGGCATGCCCGACCTCTCAAACCTCACCGGCCTCCCCGGTCTCCCCGGAAACCCCTGAACCCTCGGCAGCAGCAGCGACAAAATGGAATAGCGCAGAAAGCGTGCCTTGATGACAACCGACCCACAAGACCAAGGCAACGAAGCGTCGGTTGTGCAGGCCGGGGTGCTTGATGCCCGCGTCGATGAGGACGGCAAGACGCTGCGCATTGCCTTCGACCCCGATCAGATGACTGATGAGCGGGCTGTGCTGCTGGCTGAGCAGCTTCGTTCGCCGAGTGAGCCACGCTTCCGACGATCCCCGCTTCGACTGAACGGTCGAGCGTGTGAAGCGGCAGCGGATCGGCTGGCGCGGAAGACAGAAAAACTCACCGGCGTTCGCCACGCAACCGCCAGTTTCAATGCCGGGATGATGACGGTGACGTTCGATGGCTCGGTGCTTCCTGCCGACGAACTGCTGGCAAGAGTCCGCAGCACGGGGGCATCGGTCGAGCCTTACAAGCCCGGCGATGGTGAGGATGTGCGGCCAACGCACGGGCTTGCGCTGATCCGCTACTGGTTTATGGGCGACCGCTTAGCCATCATTTTTGTGGCATGCACACTGGTGGCGCTTCTATTGGGATGGCTCGGGCCACGCTTCGGCTTGCCGCGCGGGTTCTCGCTCCTCAGTTTTGCCATCGCGTACATCACCGGCGGTTCCTTCGCGATCCGGTCCGCATGGCAGTCTCTGCGGCAGTGGACGATCGACGTGGACCTCTTGATGATCCTGGCTGCGCTTGGGGCCGCGTACGTCGGCAATGCCCTCGAGGGCGCGATGCTGCTGTTCCTCTTTTCACTTTCCAACGTCCTGCAATCCTACGCCATGGATCGTACCCGGCGCGCGATCAAGTCCCTGATGAAGCTCCGGCCCGCGCAGGCATTGACAAAGCGCAACGGCACCACCCAACTGCTACCCATCGAGCAACTTGTGGTCGGTGACCGTGTGGTTGTTCGGCCGGGCGAGAGCATTCCTCTTGATGGAACCATTGTCGAGGGTGAAAGCGCGATCGACGAATCGTCATTGACCGGAGAGTCGATGCCGGTGCAGCGAGGTGTCGGCCAAGCGGTGTTCGCTGCAACCATCAATCAGACCGGCGGGCTGGAGATCAGCGTTTCCCATCTGGCCCGAGATTCCACCATTTCCAAGCTCATCCAGTTGGTGGAAGTCGCACAGAGTGAGAAGGCGAAAACGCAGCGCTTTCTGGACCGCGCCAGCCAGTACTACGCCGTCTCGGTGATCGTTTTCACGTTGCTGCTGATGGTGGCGCCCCCATTGCTTTCATTTGAGGGGTTCACCGAATCCTTCTACCGAGCGATCACGGTGATGGTTGTGGCATCGCCGTGTGCATTGATCATCTCAACGCCCGCGTCGATACTCTCGGCCATCGGCGGGGCGGCACGCAGGGGTGTCCTTTTCAAAGGCGGCGCACACCTCGAGCGCGCAGCGACGGTGAAAGTTGTGGCGCTCGACAAGACGGGGACTCTGACCATCGGCAAGCCCCGGGTCACAGACATCGTCGCGGGCGAGGTCACAGTAGCAGCGGGGGAAGCGCTGAGCGCGGAGGCCCGTGAGATGGTGCGATTGACCGCATCGGTGGAGAGCAAGTCTGAGCACCCGCTTGCCCGGGCTGTCTTGCAGTTCGCTGCCGCGACCGGGGTTGAACCGGCTGATTGTGTCGCGTTTCAGTCGGTCTCGGGCCAGGGTGCCAGCGCCAGGGTCGGGCAGGAGCGCATCGCGGTAGGAAGCCTCAAGTTCTTCGCTGGGTACCACATGTCGGGTCTTGACCGAGTCTTACCTACCATCCTGCGTTTGCAGGACCAGGGCAAGACATGCATCGTTGTGGCTCGCCTGCCTGATGAAGGTGTGCTGGGTAGCACTGGCGAAGTGTTGGGCGCTCTTGGTGTGGCCGATGTGCTCCGTGACAATGTGCCGCAGGTGCTCGATGCCCTCCGCGCGATCGGCATCAAACGGATCGTGATGCTCACCGGGGACAACGCCAGGGTCGCGAAAGCCATTGCGATGCAAGCCGGGGTCGATGAGTACCACGCCGACCTCATGCCCGCGCAAAAGGTGCAGTTGATCCGCGACCTTGAAGCGATCGGCCCCGTCGCGATGATTGGTGACGGAGTGAACGACGCGCCGGCGCTCGCTGCGGCAACGATCGGGGTGGCGATGGGGGCGGCTGGCACCGATGTCGCGATGGAGACCGCGGACCTGGTGCTGATGGGTGACAACCTTGCCCGCCTGCCATTTGCCTTCGCGATCAGCCGCAAGGCAAGGCGGGTTGTGTTTCAGAACCTTGCTTTTGCGCTGAGCATCATCGTCGTGCTGGTCATCGCGGCACTCGGGTTCAACCTCCCCCTGCCGATCGGTGTCATAGGCCACGAGGGGAGCACCTTGCTGGTTGTGCTCAACGGGCTGCGGCTGCTTGTCTTCCGGCATGAGGTTTGAGGTAGCCACTGAGTTGCCTGTCTAAGCCCCGCGATCACCTTGCACATCACACCCTCATGATCCGGGATAAACTATGGGGATGACGCAAGGACGCGAAGATGCGGCGGAGGTTGTTGTGTGGGCTGATGTGCAGCACGCGCAGGTTGTGGGTCGCCTGCTGGACGAGATGGGGCCGGTGGTGGATGTGCTGGCGGTGGGTGGGCCGCGTGATGCGGCTGTGGCTGACCTCGCCCGCCGGTTCGAGCAGTCCCCGCATGATGACCTGAGGCAGATGCTGGTGAATCACCCCGCCGCGTTCGTGCTGGTCGGTTGCAGCGACGGCGTCGCCATCGACGACCTCCGCACCGCCACGACCCAAGGCTCGTCCCTGGTCACGCTCGAACCGATCGCGGACGACCTGCCCACACTGGTGCAACTGGACGCCAAGGCCCCGATCGTCGGCATGCTCGCGCCCAGCCCCGCGATGCTGCAGAGCCCCGGTTACCTGAAGGCGGCCGAACCATTCGACCTGCTGGGCGAGGTGCGTACGGTTTGGATCCAGACGGTGGGCTCGCCGGAGGAAGGCTCGCTGTTTGCCCGGTTGCTTGATGGCTGGCTGACCGTGCTTGTGCTGACGGGCCTGCCCGAATCGATCGATGCGCAGTATGCCGCGGCCTCGACCGCCTCTGCTTCTGACACGCTGCGCGGCCTGTCGGGCCGCGTCACGGCTCACGGCCGACTCAGCGGCGGGGGAGCCGCC
>JBGTLW010000321.1:0-7470 GCA_041743835.1 Phycisphaeraceae bacterium
ACGACCTCCACCCGCCAGAAGTCCATCGCCTCGCCCGGCAGCAACTGCGTGGCGTGACGCCGACCGCGACGCAGGCCCGGCCCACCTACCAGCTTGTCCAGCCAGCCACGCACCCGCCACGACCAACCCCACACCAGGTACCCCCGCTCGCCGCCCAGCGCGGTGAACGTCGCGAATAAATCCGCTGGGGTCGTGCCACAACGCACGACCCGCCGCTCCGTGATGACCCCCTCCCAGTCGGACATCTCTGGCTGACCACCCGGCGCGACGCGCCTGCCCAACGCGCCGCTCCACCGCGTCTCCACACGCCCCGCCTCGATCTTGTCCAGCGCGAAGCGCACGGCCGCGGCGTAAGCGATCGGTTCGATCTGCGGGAAAAGTGCTCGCGCCTGCGTGGTATCGGCGTATAGCGGCTGCACCACACCCTTGACCAACGGGACCGCCAACCTGTTGGAGATCGGCGTGACCAGCCCCACCCAACGAGCCGCCAGCCACGGCGCGAGCACCGGCACCGGCACCACCCACCGCCGCAGCCCACGGGCCTCCGCGTACAGCATCATCATCTGCTTGAACGTCAGCACATCCGCACCGATCGGCACCACGCCGCAAGGCCCCGACTCGATCGCCGCCACCAGATACGACAACACATCGCGGATCGCGATCGGCTGCACCGCGTTGCACACCCAGCGCGGCGCGATCATCGCCGGCAGACGCTCGGTGAGGTAACGCACCATCTCAAAGCTGGCTGACCCCGAGCCGATGATCGGCCCGGCCCGAAACTCTGTGACCCGGCCGGGCAACGCCTCGCGCAACACCCGCCCCACCTCGGCCCGGCTACGCAGGTGCGCGGATAACGCCTCGCCCTCGGGCATCAACCCGCCAAGATAAATCAGGTGCTTCACCCCCTCCGCCGCATCCGCAAACCGCCCGGCCCCGGCCAGATCACGCGAGGCAAAGTCGCCGCCCTCCGCCATCGCGTGGATCAGGTAGTACGCGACATCCACCCCCGCCAACGCATCCGCGAGACCGCCGTCCGCAAGCACATCATGCTCCACCACCTCGACACGCGAGGCCCAGTCCCGACCGGCGACCCGCTGACGGTCGCGCACCAACAACCGAACCTCGTGCCCGGCTTCCAGCAGCCGCGGGACAAGCCGACCCCCGATGTACCCGGTCGCACCGGTGACCAGAACCCTCATCGCTTGACCTCCTCCCGTTTAGCCGCGGGCGTCCGCCCGCGTTCACACGTCGCACCGGTGACAAGAACCCTCATCGCGTGACCTCCTCCACGGTGACCGAAGGCGGTGTGGCGGGAGTACGGTGAACCGAGCGATCCGTGATGATCTGAAGGCGGGCTGGTTGCATGGGCAAGCATAGGACCCATTCTGGCGATATGTTGGCGCTGGCTGTGGGTGCCGGGGGCGACTATAATAGATTTTCACGCGACAACCCCCGCCATCGGAACCCCTGCCATGCTCCGCAAGATGATGCGAGCCAAAATCCACCGCGCGACGGTCACGCAGTGCGACCTGCACTACGTCGGCTCGATCACCATCGACGCGGACCTGCTGGCCGTGTCGGGGCTGCGGCCCAATGAGGCGGTCGCGGTGCTGGACCTGGACAACGGGGCGCGGTTTGAGACCTACATCATCCGTGGCGAGCCCGGCACCGGCATCATCGGCATCAACGGCGCGGCCGCGCACCTCACCGAAGTCGGGCACAGGGTCATCATCATCGCCTACGGCCTGCTCGACGACGCGGAGGTCGATGACCACACCGCCACCGTCGTCATCGCCGACGCACAAAACCGTGTGGACCAGGTGCTCCACTACCCCAGCGGCCTGGACGAGCCCGCGGTGTTCGCCCAGTAGCCCATCAGTCTCTCGACGCACGCACACGACCCACCAAGCCTCAACCGAGCCGCGACCGTGAGGGAGCGGTGCCTTTCTTGTGCGTGCCGTTTGTGCGCTTTCACAGAGCCGCCGCGTCCCCGCGGCGGACCGCCTCGGGGACGAGGCGGCTCTGTTGATTCGGGGGACACCGCTCACGAACAGAGCCGCGCCCGTGAGGAAGCGGTTGCCTTTGTTACCTTTGTTACCTTTCTTGTGCGTGCCGATTGTGCGCTTTCACAGTGCTTCCGCGCCCGCTGACCGTCAAAGCTTGCCCCCCTTCTCAGGTTTCACCACCTTTGCACATCGCGTTAAAGCTGTGTCGCGGGCACGAAGTGCGGGGTTGATACGGGGTTTTTCTCGCCGCGCTGCCTGGCCGGGGTAGGTTTGGCTCATAGCCGGGGCCACACCAAGGGAGGCGGAGCGATGCGGCCATACACGAACAATCGGGCGGGATTTACCCTCATTGAACTTTTGGTGACGATCGCGGTCATCTCGATCCTCATCGCCATCATGCTGCCGACCATCACCCAGGCCCGCGACAGCGCCCGTCAGGTCCAGTGCGCGGTCAACCTCAAGCAGCTCAGCCTCGCGGCCCACAACTACGCCGCGGAGAACCGCCAGAACCTGCCCCCCGGCGCCCCCACTTCCACCTACGCCCCCGCGCTCTTCTATCAACCCGCCGCGGGTTTCGACCACCGCCAGACCTTTGGGCCATATGTCACGACCTTTGACGTGTGGAAATGCCCGGTCGCTGGCGATGCACCCTCGATCACCAACCCCAACAACACGCGCTTTGCCTGCTACGCGACCTACGGCTACCTGCCCGGCCGAACGACGCCGAACTTCGGCACCCTGGCCGCGCTGCCCAGCAACCTTGACGCCGCCCAAGCCCCCTCGCGGACCGTGCTCATGCAGGACACCCTCCGCGAGGGTAACACCGGCACGTTCGAGTACAACCACGGCCGGGGCACCACCGTCACCGTCGGCCCGACCAACCCGTCCATGATCATCAAAACCGGCGACGAGGCCCAGGGCGCCAACATCGCCTTCTTCGATGGACACGTCGGGTGGTACAACCAGCAGGCCATGAGCCCGGTCGGCCCCATCGTCACCGGCGGAACCAACCAGTACTGGTCCGTCGCGTGGTAAATCGGAAACAAAAATGGCCGGCACGCTTCAGCGCAAACCGGCACGGTCAGCCTGCGGCCAACTCCTGATACACAGAAAAATAAGCGTCTGCGGCTTGCCGCAGATTAAACCCAGCCTCGATCCACGCCCGGCCGCGCAGCCGCATCGCATCGCGATGATCCCCAGGCAGCGTCATCAACCGCTCCATCGCGCTCCGTAACGCTGGCACATCCGACTCGGGCACCACGCACGCGGCCCGATCTTCCGGGGGGATCACCTCCGCGTTGCCCGCGTGCTGCGTGGTGATGCACGGCAGGCCCAGCGCAAGCGACTGCATCAGGATCATCGGCATCCCCTCCATATCGCCATCCGACGCTACCACGCTGGGCAACACGAACCCCGTCGCGCCACGCATCACCGCCGGCAGTTCATCCAGCGGCAACTGGCCAAGGAACCGAACGCGGCGAAGCAACGATGCGTTGGCGGCCACCTGCGCCCGCAGGCTGTCTTCAAGCTCCCCCTTGCCGATGATGTCCAGCGTCGCATCCGGGGGTAGCGCGGCAATGGCATCGTGGGGCGCTTTCTTGCCGGTCAACCGGCCGATGAACACGAAGCGGGGCGCGGCAGCGTCGGACCGGGCGGGCTGCCCGTCGGCAAGGAATGGCCAATCCGCCAAATCAATGCCCAGCCGGATGATGCGCACTTTGGCCTCGGGCACGCCGCAATCGACCAGCGTCTGTTTCATGCTCGTGGATAGCGCGACGAACACCGCGCCACGTGCCCCGGCCCACGCGTAACGCGCGCCCCAGCACGGATCGCGCAAAAGCCGGCTCACGTCGTAGCCGTAGCAACTGATCAATAGCGGCACCCCCCGCCGCAGGTACCGGCTGCCGTGCAGCACGCGCGGACCGAAGTGCCCGTGCACCAGATCAAACGCGCCCGGCACCGCCGGCTCCTGGGCCGCGACCGCTTCCATCTGACCCGCGACATCCGTCGCCGACGACACCGCGATACGGCTGACCTGTTGCATGGGCCAGCCCAACGCCGGCGCCTCCGGGCTCATCGACTCATACGCCACCGCCACCTCAACCCCGCGCTCAGACAACGCCTCAGGCACCGCGAGCAGCGTCCGCTCGGTCGTCGCACCAAAGACGTTGTAAAGCTGGAGCACTTTCATCGGCCAGGCTCGGCGTGCGTGGGCTGTGCCTTACGTGCGGTGACCAGATACATCCACGTCCACTCCGGCGAAAAGTCCACCCGGTCCATCACGCGCCCAAACAACTGGATCGCGTGGCAGACCACATCAATGACCGGCAGCGCACCAAGCAGCGGCCGCTTCTTCCACTTGAAAAGCTTGTACGAAAGCAATTGACAGAACGTGACCCAGAAGCCGGACAACGGCTGGCACCGGACCTCGACAAAGCCCGCCGTCCCAAACAGGTGCTTGAGGCCGAACTGGGTGTAGCGGAAGAAATCGCGTGGGGCCTCGTGCTCGTGCCAGATCAGGGGCACGGAGTAGATCGCCACCCCGCCGGGCCGGAGCAAGCGGTAGCACTCGCTGATCGCGCGCTGGGGTTCTTCCAGGTGCTCAAGCACCGCGGTGCATAGCACGCTGTCGAACGACGCGTCGGGCTGCGGGATGTCGTAGGCGTCGGCCACGATGTCCGGCTGGGCATCGGTGTGCTGCGTCGAGGCGTGGTCCACGCCGACGTGCTCGGTGATGTATGGCCGGACCATCGCGGCGTAGGGCTTGTTCGCGCAACCGATGTCGAGCAGCCGCCCGCTCAGCATCGGCACCACCTCCGCCAGCGCATCATCGTGGATCGCACGGATGAGCCAGTTCCGAGCCGGGCCTTGCCGGAAGTATCGCCACGCCCTGCCCATCACGCCGCCACAGCGGTTTGGGGTTGCACGGCCGGGCTGTGTGCAATGCACGTCGGTCGGATCACATAGAACCTGTCGTACCCGAATCGGCCGAACGCCGGCAAAAACCGCGCGTACTTCGCCAGCCGCTTGTGCACGACCTTCGCGAGGAACATGTACGTCGAGCTGATGTATTGCACACCAGCGCCGTAGTCCCGCTGAAGGTTCTCATCGATCATGAAGCAGTTGTGCCACGGCTCGATGCCTTCGATCGGCTTTAGCCCAAGCCGAACACGCAGGCGGTTGAGCTGCTCCACGCCAGGCCGTGAGCACTCGTTCAGGATCAGCACACCTTTGGGTTTCACGAGCGCGAGCAGGTTGTCGATCGCGACGCGTTGCGTGGCGTAGTCGGGCAGGTTCTGGATGCACCGCTGCGTGAACACCACATCGAACGGGCCGGGCGGCAGCGTCGCGGCATCGGTGACATCGGCCTGCGCAAAGGTGGCGTTGGGCGGGGTGTTCTCCCGGGCGCAGCGGATCATCTCGGGGCTGAAGTCGATGCCCGTGAAGTGCGTGCCCGGCATGGCCGCGGCATAGGCCTTGGTCGAGAAACCGTTGCCGCAGCCGACATCCAGCGCCAGCACCGGCTGCTGCTGACGGAGGCGTGCGAGCATGGTCCGCACCTCGACGTGACGCAGGTACGTCTCGCCGAGTGTCGCGCGTTCGCTGGTGCCAAACTGCCGGGCCCGCTCGTCCCAGAAACAACGGATGCGCTCGGCTGGTGATTCGGTTGTGTGACTCATGGCTTGGTCCTGCTCTTGCTTCATGGTGACTAGCATGTGATTGCTTTGCCTACTGCATCGGCCCTTGCAGTGCGCGGCGTACAGCGGAAATGACGTCCTGCGCATCGTCGTCTGTAAGGTTGGCCGCGAGCGGCAGCGAGGCGGTCTGCCGGCCGATGCGCATGGCGTGGGGCGTCTGCTCGGGCCGCCAGCCAAACGCTTGCTGGTAATACGGGTGCTCGGCGATCGACAGGTAATGCACGCCGACGCCGATGTTCTGCGCCTTCATCGCCACCAGAAACCCATCGCGGTCGATGCCGCAGCGTTCGCGGTCGATGAGCACGGGGTAGAGGTGGTGCGCGTGCCGGGTGTGCGTTGCGGGTGCCGCAGGCAGCGTGAGCGGCAGGTCCGCAAGCGCCGCGTCGTAACACACCGTCAGTTGCATCCGGCGGAACCAGTGACGCTCGACCTTCGCGAGTTGGTGGATGCCGATGGCCGCCGCAAGGTCCATCATGTTGTACTTGAACCCAGCCTCGATCACCGCGTAGTGCTTGTAGCCGTTGCTCCCGAAGCGGTCCCACGCATCACGCGAAAGCCCGTGCAGGCTAAGGTGGCGGATACGCTCGGCATCTGCGGCATCGCGGCAAAGGACCATGCCGCCTTCCCCGGTGGTGATGTTCTTGGTCGCGTAGAAGCTGAAGCAGCCGAAGCGGCCAAACGACCCGGCGGGCCTGTCGCGGTGCGTCGTCTCGATAGCGTGGGCGCAGTCCTCGATCAGCACAAGCCCGTGCCGGTCACACAACGCCACAAGTGCGTCCATGTCGCAGGCGTGGCCGGCAAAGTGGACCGGGACGATCGCGGCGGTGCGCGGCGTGACCAGCGCAGCCACCGAAGCGGGGTCGATGCACTGGGTCACGGGGTCCACATCAGCGAGCACCGGCGTAGCCCCCGCGTGGATGATCGCGTTCACCGTCGCGCCGAACGTCAACGCGGTGGTGATCACCTCGTCGCCCGGACCGATGCCAGCAGCGATGAGCGACAGGTGCAACGCAGCGGTGCAGGAGTTCACACCCACGGCATAGCCCGCGCCCTTGTACGCAGCGAAGTCATTCTCAAACCGTGTGACGCGCGGCCCCGTGCCAAGCCAACCGCTTTCAAGCACGGCCAACACTTCGTCCGCCTCCTCGCGGCCGAGCGCCGGCTTGCCAAACACCAGGAACGACTCACGCCCGCCCACCAGCCGGGGAACGGGACGCTCGGCAGGCGGGTCGGGCACGGGGACGGCGTGGGGGTGAGCGGACATGGTCGGCATTCCTAAGTGGTCAGGCGGCCTCGGGGATCGCGGTGCTGCGTGGCGGCGACTGGTCCATGCACACCGCCTGCGTCAGCACCAGCGGTTCAAGCTCAAACAGATCGCGGATCGCAGAGGCGCGGCGTGGGGCCTGCGCGGGGTTGACGTTGGAGAGGATCAGGCCATCAAAATCGAGCTTCGCGGCATCGCTGTCCCGCAGCACCGGAACGCCGCGATAAACCATGTGCGCATAGGCGAGGTTGCTGTCGGCGATCGCGACGACTTCGATGCCCAGCGCGTCGCAGGCCGACCACGTCGCAAACAGATTCTTCGAGAGGTCGGCAATGACCACACACTCGATGCGGTTGGCCACGGCCCAGCGATCGATCGCGATGCGCTGCTGATCAAGCTGGAAGAGCGTCTGGATCACCGGCGCATCAAGCGTCTGGCGGCCGGATCGCCGCTCGATGCGTGCCCAGTCCCGCGCCTCGGCCACGGCCTGCGACACCGCGGC
>JBGTLW010000322.1:0-1566 GCA_041743835.1 Phycisphaeraceae bacterium
GCCTCTGGTGCTCCATCGCGCGCAGGCGTTGCACGGCTTGCTCGCGGGTGCTGCCGGTAAAACGCAGGCCGTGCTCGGCCCGGCGGAGCAGGTTGCGGATCGGACGCAGCTCGCCGCGGTCGAAGAAGCCCCCGCTAAAGCAATCGTCGGCGAACTGGATGACCAGCGACCGGCTGCGCTTGGCGCCCGGGCCATGGGCCTGCCACTTGTGGGGCACCTGCCCGGCCAGCAGCACGACCTCGCCGGGGGTAAATGGCTCGGCATGGTCGCCGACGAACCGCGTCCCCGCGCCGTCGAGCACGCAGGCGATCTCGTGCTCGGGATGCACGTGCCAACCATAGTGAAAGCCCGACGCGTCGAACCGCTGGAAGTAGAACGGCGTGTCGCGCCCGGCGGGCATAGGCTGAACAACTGGCTGCATCTTGCTATCCGATCGTGGTGGATTCGGTGAATCGAGCAAAATTGTATCAGTATTGGCCAGTTCTGGCGGAGATTTCTGGCCGCAGATCAGGCACAATGATCCACATGGCGGATTGCCGATCACTTGATGACGCGGACGACGCTACCCCGCCACGCCCCGCAACCTCCCACGGACCCTCACGATGACATCCACGCTCCACCCGGACCCGATGACCGACCTCGACAGCCACTACCCGGTGACCCCGCAGCAGGTCCGGCAGTTCCGCGAGGAGGGGTTCATCAAGCTCAAGAACGTCTTGAGCGCGGAGACGATCGACCACATCTCGCCGATCATCACGGACAAGACGTTTGAGCTCAACCCGCTCAAGGATGTGCCGTTGGAGCAGAAGGACCTTTACAACAGGGCCTTCATCCAGGTGAGCAACCTTTGGGAGGCTGACGAGCGGATCAAGCGGTTCTCGTTTAGCCGTCGCATCGCCCGCATCGCCAGCGAACTGCTGGGCACCCGCGGGGTGCGCATGTGGCACGACCAGGCGCTCTATAAGGAGCCGGCCGGCGGGTTCACCCCCTGGCACGTCGATCAGCAATACTGGCCGATGGACTCGGGCATGTCAGTCACCGCGTGGATTCCCCTCCAGGCCACGCCGATCGAGATGGGCCCGTTGTGCTTCGGCAAGGGCAGCCATCTCAAGAACATCGGCCGCGACCTGGAGATCGGCGAGGAGAGCGAGCGCGTCATCCGCGACGCCATCAAACAGCATGGCGTCATCGAGTCCTTCGAGCCTTACGATTTGGGCGAGGTGAGCTTCCACTACGGGTGGACCCTGCACCGAGCCGGCCCCAACACCACGCACGAACCGCGCAAGGTGCACACGGTCATCTACATGGACATCGACATGAAGCTGGCCACGCCGAAGAACAAGAACCAGGAGAACGACTGGCTGAAGTGGACCCCGTCTACAAAGGTCGGCCAGGTGATGGACGACCCGCGCAACCCGGTGCTGTATGAATCCGTTTGAGCGTGGTTGAGGCCAAGGGGCGCGGTCTTTTTGTTGGACATCGACCTGTATCCGTGATGAATCCCGCGCCTTAGTTGACAAGCACTTAAGTCAACGCAAGACGCAGAAAAGCGGAGAGGGAGGGATT
>JBGTLW010000323.1:0-4045 GCA_041743835.1 Phycisphaeraceae bacterium
GCTCGACCCCCAAGGCCAGCACCAAGCTCAAAGCCAAACGCACCAGCCTCAAAACCCGACGCCTCCGCTGCGGCCTCGAAGACACCTACCTCATCCAAACACTCACCGGTGGAGATCGGGGGTAAATGTCTTCACCCTGCAACCCTTGGAACCCAAGCCACCCCCCGGTATCCTGTCACCGACCCGAATATCCCCCGGCCAGGGACGGCCAACGCACACCCACAGAGCCCCGGCCATGCCCAAACAACGCCAGACCCCCACCCCCTCGGCCCACGCCCTGCTCTTGATGGCGGTCCTCGCGTACCTCGCTGCACCGCCCTGCCAAGCCGCCCCGTACCTGTCCGAGGTCTATCTGGGCGGGTCGCTGGGCAGCGACACCTACGGCCCGGCTGTGGAAATCAGCGGCATCTTCGGCGAAACCACCCTGAACCTGGTCGTCGTCGATGCCCGCCCCACTTCCGCCCTGATCACCAGCGTCCACACGCTCAACACCGCCGGGCTGGGCCCAACCCTGCTGTTCACCTCGGACACTTGGCCGACCCACCTCTGGAATGTCGGCCCGCCATCCCCCACGCGCATCACGCTGGCTCAGCCCCTGGTCTTCAACACCTGGACCGAACTGCTCCTGATCGTCGGCCCCACCGACCTCAAACCCAACGGCGACCTCAAAAACCCAAACGACAACCCCACCGTCACTGCATGGGACAACAGTGCGGTCGTCGATGGCCTGACTTGGGGCAGGTTCGGCGCAGCGTCCTCCGTCCTCGGGACGCCCTCGCTCGACGCCGCGGATGGACACATCATCGTCCGACCCACCGTCCAAAGCGTCATCCAGTACGACGCACCACTGATCGGCACAGCCGACGCAGCGGGCAACTTCACGGCGGGCAGTCTGCAATATGTCGTGACCCCCGGCCTAACGAACCCATCGGTCACCAGCCTCATCCCCGAGCCGGGCGCCGTGGGAATTGCGCTTGTTTCAGTGTGCGCAATGATGCTTCGCCGGACTAAGCGCCGCGATTCATCGCGCTATTCAAGATGACGTGGCAATCTGCATCAACGCCCACAGCACCGGCACACACGTCACGCCGATGCCAAAGCCCACGACCGCCTTGGCGGCGCGCGGCCGGAGCCTGCCGATGTGCTCGCAGAAGACGATCACCAGAGTGATGAGCGCGAACTTGTACGCCACCATCCCCGCGAAGCCGTAGCGCCCGAGCACGGCCTCGGCGATGGGGTTCACCTCCACACCGCCCAGCGTCAGAATCATCCACGTACACATCCCATCCAACGCAGATACCAGCAGCAACCACACATACAAATCCGGAAACAGAACCCCCGCCCCCGGAACTACCCCAGGAACTACCCCCGGCCCCGGAAGTTGTGGCCGGGGTGCGGCAGCGATGTCGTCGTTCTGAGTAGGCCTGTGAACCATGCCAGATATTAGGCAGAACGACCCGGAAAGTCATCGCGGCGTCACCTCCCCCAGTAGCCCGCGGACAACGTCCACGCGGCCGCCGCGACCGCCCGCGCCAGCGTTGCGGGCGGGCTATCAGCTTCGATATCGCTGAAGCTACCAGCCCTATCCCACAGCCTTCACCAGCGCCTGCGTGCCGAGCCGTCCGCCGCCCTGCCGGGACACCTGCTGGAACATCGCCTCCACGTGCCCTGTCGTGTCCAGCGACAGGCCAAGCTGGGCCGCAGCCTCGCGCACGATCTTCAGGTCTTTGCACACGTAGTCCACCATGAAGCCCGGCGCAAAGTCGCCTGCGTCGATCTTTGGCCCGAGGTTCGCTAACTGCCACGAGCCGCCAGCCCCCGCGCCGACGACGCTGATCATCTTGCCTACATCCAGCCCCAATGCCTTCGCCAGCGTCACCGCTTCGCAGACACCGGCCAGGCAACTGACCACCGCGACCTGATTGCAGGCCTTGCACGCCTGACCCATCCCCGAGCCGCCGACGTGCGTGATCGACTTGCCCACCGCGCGGAGGACGGGTAGCGCCCGCTCAAATGCCTCGGCCGGGCCACCCACCATCACGCTCAGCGTCCCCGCCTTCGCCCCGCTGTCTCCGCCGGACACCGGGGCATCCAGCAGCGTCACCCCCACCTTCGCGAGTCGCGCTGCAAAGTCCTGCGTTGCGGTCGGGTTGATGGTCGAGTGGTCGATGATGATCAGCCCCGGCGATGCGTGCTGGGCAATCCCACCCTCGCCAAACAAAATCGCCTCCACATCCGGCGTGTCGGTGACGTTGAGGCAAATCACCCCCGGCCCCGCGGCGACCAGGCCCGCGATGGAGCTGGCTACAGTCGCGCCCGCCTCACGCAGCGGCTGGGCCTTGCTTGCGGTGCGGTTGTAAACGGTGACAGAAAATCCCGCTTTAAGCAGGTTCATCGCCATCGGCGTGCCCATGATGCCAAGGCCGATGTAGCCGACGTGTGGGGAGGGTTGTGTCATTGTCGCAGCGGCTCCAGAGGGTGTCGGCCGGTCAAGGCCTGCTTCAGCGGGTCGGTGTCATCATGCGGATCGATAGGGGTCATGCAAAACGTGGTGTCGGCTTCGGGCAGCCCCAGCGCCCGTCGGCCGTGCGTCGTGGCCATGCGCAGCAGCGTGTGCGGGTCGGTGCCGTCCCGCTCGTAAAGCCGACGCATCTGCGGGAGGACCGACAATGGCTGCGCTTCATCGGGCGGCTGACACACGATGGAATCGGTGCCCAGGCACACGTTCACACCCGCGGCCAGCATGTCACGGTAGGCGTGCGGCCGATGGCCCGCGAGAGGGTGGCCGAAATACTCGCTCGCGATCGGGCAGTACGCGACGGACGTGCCGGTGGCCGCGAGGATGGCGATGTCTTCCTCACTGACATAGTTGCAGTGCGCGACGAGCCAAGGGGCGATTTCAAGGTAGGGCTTCATCCACCCGACCGGAGTCAGCCCGCGCTGATAGGCGGGGGCAAACGCATCGTCCCACTTGCCGATGCTTTCGAGGAAGCGGCGGAACGGGCCCTGGGCTCCCGCCACGAACGCCGCCTCGTCCAGCGTCTCCGCAAGATGGGTACACACCGGCCGCCCGCTGCGCGATGCCGCGTCATACAGCCGTGGCCCAGCGGAATACGGCGCGTGTGGCTGCAAACCCTCGCGGCCCTCAGCACACTTTGCCAGGGCCTGATCATCCCAAGGCCCCCCAAGCCCGAACAACTCGATGAACCCAACCCCAGCCAGCCCCTCGGACCGCCACGCGGCACAGGTGCGCGGGGATCGGCAGATGTCCCCCACCGCCATCACCCCGCCGGCCCGCGACACCCTCGCCCCCAGCCGGGCTGCGTTCTCAAACCAGCCCTCATCCGGCTGCTTGGCGAATGGGTCGCCCTCGCCCGGCCAATGCTCGCGGAGCATGGCGACCCAGGAGACGAAATCCCCCGTGTAGGGCTGGGGGCCGATCGCGCTAAGTTCGAGGTGGGCATGGGCGTTAACCAGCTCGGGCAGGATGAGCCGATCCGGCAGGTGGACATGGCCGGCCGCCGCCGCGAGAGCATCGGGCACAGCAGCCGCGGGCCCAAGCCAGAGGGTGTGACCCCCCGCAGCCACCAGGACCCCGGGGCGGTGGGTCTGCCCGTCGGAGGTGGTGACGGCCGCGGCGTGGTAGCAAATAGGCTGATTTGCTTTCATGATTGGGACGCCGTTTGGACGATGACACGATAGGGATTACCGGTCTCAGCCGCGAACGCACGGGGCCGGGATTTCCACACACCGCACCGAGGCGATAGAATCCCAGACTCGCTCGGATGATCCGGGCAAGCGATCAGGCTCCCGCATGGGAAAGGATACCCCCCGATGAAGTCCCTACTACCCCTCATAGCTCTTACCGTTTTCGCAGCCGGCCTCACCGGTTGCGTGGCACAACCCCAGCACGACGACCTGCGGACACTGTTCCGTCAGTCTCAGGAGCGTGTGGTTGAACTCGAACAGCAACTCGAAGAGCGCGAGGCGGAGATCGCCGCGCTGCGTGGCCGCACAGCCGGGCTCGACCCCGCCGCCGCCGCCC
>JBGTLW010000324.1:0-4579 GCA_041743835.1 Phycisphaeraceae bacterium
AAGCGGCGTGCCAGCGAGCCGGTGCTCATTGTCGCGGACCATCAGACCGCCGGGCGTGGTCGGCTTGGCCGGGTGTGGCACGCCCCGCCCGGCACCGCCGCGCTGTTCAGCTTCACGCATCCCGCGCCCCCTACACCGCGAAGCGCCGACAGCCTCATCGAGCGCGTATCCTTCCTCGCAGCGATCGGCGCGGCAAGGGCGATCGAAGCGGCCGCGCCAGGCCTGCGCGTCGGGATCAAGTGGCCAAACGACCTGGTCATCAGTGGCCGCAAACTCGCGGGCATCCTCACCGAATCGGTCGGCGGGCACGTGGTCGTCGGCATCGGCGTCAACGTGAGTCTGACGGCCGACGACATGACGGCCATGCCCGACGACCTGCGCGAGAAGACGACAAGCCTGCGACTGCTCGGCTACGAGGTCAGCCGACCCGACCTGATCGCTCGCGTCGTGGCGCAGATCGATGACTGCCTGCGCGACCAGGCGATCGACCCACTGATCGCGGAGTGGCGCGACCGCAATGTCCTGTCTCACCAGCGGATGATCCTGCGCCACGCGGGGCAGGATATCACCGGCACCGTGGTCGATCTGGACCCGCAGGCCGGGCTGATCCTCCGACGCGACACCGGCGAGCTGGTCACCCTGCCCAGCGCTACCACCACCGTCATCGCCTGAACCCAAGCGAGCGGGGCATTGTTGTGAGAGATTTTGTCTAACCACAAAGGCACAATGGTGGCAAAGGAAGAATGAGCCATGCGTGTAAGAACGTGTACGAGATGGGGCTGGGTGCCATGGTCAAGCGCAGCGCAGGCCATGGATGGCGCGAGATGGGTGTCACGCATGGCCTGCCTCGCTGCGCTCGTTGACCATGGCACCCCATTCTCATACATGTTCTAAGACCGGGCCTTATGTTGACTTGGTGCCCTTGATGTCTTTGTGGTTCATGTGTTTCGGAGATTTTCGGAGGCCTCACTACAATGCGGCGATGGATGCTTCCACCCCACCCAACCCCCAAGGCATGCGGCGGAGCTACCAACTCACGCAACTCAACGAGGCGGACCTCGCCCCCAACCCGCTCGACCAGTTCCGCGCGTGGTTCCAGGACGCGGTGGATGCGAACCCCGGCCAATGGTTCGAGCCCAACGCCATGGTCCTGGCCACGCTCGGGGCCGATGACCAGCTCACCACACGCACCGTGCTGCTCAAGAGCATCGACGACGATGCGATCGTGTTCTACACCAACTACCAGAGCAGGAAGGGGCGAGACATCGCGGCCCACCCGCACGTCGCGGCGACGTTCTACTGGCCGCTGCTTGAGCGTCAGGTCAACCTGGCCGGGCACGCCAGCCGTGTCTCCCGCGAGCAATCCCTGGCCTACTTCCGCAAGCGCCCCCGCGAGAACCAGCTCGGGGCCTTGGCCTCGGCCCAGAGCACGGTCGTGCCGGACCGCGCTTCTCTGCTTGATGCGTTGGCCACGCTCGAAGCCCGCTACGAGGGGCAGGACATCCCGATGCCCGAGCACTGGGGCGGCTACCGCATCACGATCCAACGGATGGAGTTCTGGCAAGGCGGGGTGGGTCGGCTGCACGATCGCCTGCGTTACACCCGCACCGCCACCGCTGAGGCAACGCCGGGGGAAGTTCCGGGTGAGGTTCCGGGGGAGGTTCCGGGGGGCGGTGGTTGGTGTGTGGAGCGGTTGTCGCCGTGAGCGTGTGTTTCTCGCCAGCGGCCCATGAACCCGCTACATTGCCCGGTCCATGAGCAGCAAAGTCGCTAAATTTGGTGGGACGTCGCTGGCCGACGCGGCCCAGATCCGCAAGGTCCACGCCATTGTCAAGGCCGATCCCGATCGGCGGTACGTCGTGCCGTCCGCCCCCGGCAAGCGGACCAGGGACGACCAGAAGATCACCGACCTGCTGTACCTGTGCCACGAGCACGCCCGGCAGGGCATCGCTTTTGACGAGGTCTTCACCCTTATCGCCGACCGGTTCCGCATGATCGCCAAGGGCCTGGGTGTGGGCGACGGGCTGGAGGCACGGCTGGCAGAGGTCCACGCGGGCATCGCTGCGGCCGCCAAGGCCGGGCGTGGCCCGGACTACGCCGCGAGCCGGGGCGAGTATCTCAACAGCACGCTGATCGCAGAACTGCTGGGCTACACGTTTGTCGATGCGGCCGAGGTGATCTTCTTTAACGAGCGAGGCCGGCTGGATGAGGCAAAGACCTACGACGCGCTGAGCGCACGCCTGGGGGCGATCCCCAACGCGGTGGTCCCCGGGTTCTACGGCTGCACACCCGACGGGCACATCAAGACGTTTAGCAGGGGCGGGTCCGACGTGACCGGCGCGATCGTCGCGCGGGGCGTCGGGGCGTCGGTGTATGAGAACTGGACCGACGTGTCCGGCCTGCTGATGACCGACCCGCGCATCGTCGCCAACCCGCGAAAGATACAGACGCTCACCTACCGCGAGCTGCGCGAGCTGTCGTATTCCGGCGCGACCGTGCTGCACGAGGACGCGGTCTTCCCCGTCCGGGCCGCGGGCATCCCGGTGAACATCCGCAACACCAACGAGCCCGATGACCCCGGCACGACCATCGTCTCCGGCGAGGCGGGCGGGTCTTTCCCCACCGGCGTCATCACCGGCATCGCGGGGCGCAAGGACTTCACCATCCTCAACGTCGAGAAGGCGATGATGAACAGCGAGCTGGGATTTGGCAGGCGCGTGCTCAACGTGCTGGAGGTCAACGGCATCAGCTTCGAGCACATGCCCTCGAGCATCGACACGCTGAGCGTGGTGGTGTCCGACGCCCAACTCGGGGACAAGCTCGACGCCGTGATCCAGGAACTGCGGCAGGAGGTCCACCCCGACCGGATCGACATCGACAAGAACCTGGCGCTGATCGCCACCGTCGGGCGCGGCATGGCATCGACGCCCGGCATGGCCGGCCGGCTGTTCGGGGCGCTGGGCAAGGCGGGCATCAACATCCGAATGATCGACCAGGGCTCCAGCGAACTCAACATCATCGTCGGCGTAAACATCGACGACTACGAGCCCGCCGTCCGCGCGATCTACCAGGCGTTTGTGGAGTGAGAAAGAGAGTAAAAAGGTGGGATGGGCGTCTCGCCCGTCGTTTGGGCGCAGCCCGAAACAACGATTATACGGTGATGACACCCTGACGGGCTGGACGCCGGTCCCACCGATGGCACCCGATACTTTTCTCGCAAAGAAACAGGACTATTTCCGCACGACCGGGCGTGTGGAGCCGTGATGACCCGAACCGATCTCATCCGATTTCTCCTGTTCACCGCTGCGGGCCTCGCGGCGCTGCTCATCGGCTACCTGTCGCGGCGGCGGGGCTGGATGGACGAGAACCAAAGCCGCCGGGTCCACTTCCACACCGTGACCTGGTTATGGTCTTCGGCCGCGCTCATCTCGCTGTGGCGGCTGCCGTTGACGTGGGGCAACGCGTGGGTGGTCGTGATCGAGGCGGCTGTCATCATCGTGCCGGCGCTCCTGATGATCCCGCTGGCCATGCTGGTCTGCGACTCACGGAGCAAGGTCGGCGTGATGGCTGTGGCCGCGGGGGTGGGCAACATCGGCTGGACGATGGGCGGGTACATCTGCTTCATCCTCATCAAACCCGCGGGCGATGCGCTGGCGATCGCGGGCACCGCTGCGGCTGTGCTCGCGATCGTCATCGTGCTGGCGATGTACCCCATCGCGTACCACTTCGGCACGCTCACGGGCCAGATGTCGCTGGGCAGGCTGATGTTCCGCAGCCTGGTCATGCTCCCCGCCATGCCGTTGTACTTCAGCGTGGTCGGCATCACGCTCGCAGCCAACGTCGCGTTTCCCGAGTGGCTGATCGAGTATTACATCGTCGATGTCGTGATCCTGGGCGTGACGGTGGGCGGGTATCTGGGCGTCGGGATGCGGCTGCGCTTGGGCGGCGGTCTTGAGTACCTGAAGGAGCATGCGCTGCTCGCGGTCTTCACCTTCATCGTTGTGCCAGCCCTTACGCTGGGCCTGATCGCCCTGGCGGCAAGCACCGCGGCGCCCATGAGCATCACCGCGTCGCGTGTGATGGTCGTCCAGGCGCTGATGCCCACGGGCATCTCCTGCGTCATCCTCGCCAACGTGTTCCATCTCGATACCCGGCTGGCGGCAAGCATCTGGATGTGGAACACGCTGGCGTTCCTGCTGATTGTGCTGCCCGGGCTGCTTGTGATCCTCGGTTCGATGGGCTGGTTCGTGGCACCGACTACAATAGCACCGTGAACACGCCAATCGATGACATCATGGAAGCCGCCAGCCGGTCACTGGTGGAGATGGAATATCTCGCGGCCGAGGCGCTCTGTCTGGACGCGCTGCGTCAGGCCAAGGCCGCAGCCGACTGGGCCCGCTACGCCCGCATCCTGTTGCCCTTGCAGGAGTGTCGGCGGCAGAGGCGGATGATCGCGTGCGATGCCGGTGTCCGCACGGAACCCGACGGGCTGGCGGTCGGCTGCGTCGTGCTTTTGCCCCCCTACACCGCAGACGACGCGCGCCAGCTCGAGGCCAAGGCCCACGCCGCGCAGTGCCAC
>JBGTLW010000325.1:0-29437 GCA_041743835.1 Phycisphaeraceae bacterium
GCCGGGCGCGGGGCGATGGCCGCCAAACGCTGGGCTAAGGCGCGGGCGATCGCCCGGCCGTGACGCGGGACGAGCACCGTGGACGCGTTGATGCACGAACGCCCGGAGTTCGCGGCGATCGAATCGACGATCACATCCAAGTGCTCTTCCCACTGGTCGATCTTGTCAGGGCCGATCACGACTTTGGACCAGCCCGGGCCGTGGACCTCGACGCTCGGATCACCCGCGTACCGCTTCACGGTGTCGGCCCCGCCGAAGATGATGCTGCGGCCACAGGCGTCCATGACCGCGTTGCTGCCCTCGTGATCGGACGGGTAGAACCCGAGCGCCTCGCCCGGCACGCCAGCAGCGATCATCGCCTGGATCACGCGCCACGGCGTCCACGGCTCTTCGCTGCCGGGGCGAAGGACCACCGGCGTGCGCAGCGCGATCGCGGGCAGCCACAAGGCATTGACGCCCGGCGAGTTGCTGGGCATCACGACGCCCAGCGCCTGGGTTGTCGGGTAGAAGCTCACCGCCATGCCGTTCAACTCGCCAAAGCCGCGGTCGATGACGTCAATCGGAAGGCCACGCGTCAGACCCGCGATGATGTCGCCGACGTGCGTGAGGGCCTCGTGGACCTTGGCCATGTTCTTGCGGACCAGGGTGTGTGGCAGGCCGGAGGTCAGGGAGAGTTGTCGGACGTAGTCGTCGGGCGACTGTGTGTGGCCGTCCCCCAGCGGGAGTGTGTCTTCGAGGAAGATGCGTCCGGCCTCGGCACTCATGGCGATAAGCGTTTCGCATGAATACTGCGCCAGCGCCGCTCTCGCGTCAGCTAATCGCGGCGCGTCGCGGCGGAGCAGGCCGGCGTTGCCGATGGATAGATGCGCCACCACTTCGCCGCTGCCCAGCGCGCGGATGTCTTTAGACTCCACGCTGACATACGGCGTGCCGAGGCGGAGCATCGGGATGTGCGGGACGCTGGGCATCGGTGCTAATACACCCCTTCGACGATCTTCGTGGTGCTCGCGCCGAACGGGCGGACCTCCGCGACGCCGTCCCACGGGTACTTCTCCAGCCACGGGCGCGCCCGGCGGGCCTCGTCACGCTCCAGGAAGCGGGGCATGAAGAACTCCTGCGTGAGTGTGGTCAGCTCGACGCGGCCAAACGCGTCGTAGTCCACCGTGCGCGCGGTGTCTTGCGGGTCCACGATGCGGACCACGGCCCGGGGCTGGGGCGGGTAATAGGTGATGCCGTAGCCATCTTCTTTGATCGTTGGCTTGTGCGGGGCGACGCCCATGAGGGTGTTGCCATAGGTCGGGTAGAAACCGACACCGCCGCCTGAATCAACGGTTCCCATGCAATTGCCGTCGTGTTGTTCGCAGACCTCTTCGATGAGGAACCTTGTGTATTGCGGGGTCATCGTGGTCCCGCCGACGAACGCGCCCCTGATGCCGCTTTGCACGAGCGAGATTTTTTCCGCCAGCGCTTCGAGCAGCTTGGGCGTGGTGAATAGTGCGCTGATCGGGCGATGCCGCAGGAGGACCATCGCCTGGTCCACCACGTGGTTCATGTAGCTGCGGGCCTCGGCTGGCTTTCCCTCGGCGATGACACGCTTGACGTAACGCGGGTCCAGATCGACGAAGTAGCACGACGAGCCCCGGCAGTGCGCCAGGTGCTCGATGGCCAGGCGCAGCCGGCGCGGGCCGGTGGGCCCAACCATGAGCCAGTTCTCGCCCGGCGGGAAGTGCTCATCGCGGAGTGTTTTGGAGAACGCGGTGTAGTCTTGCTGGTAGTCGCCCCAGTTGAGGCGTTGCTTGGGCATGCCCGTGGTGCCGCCGGTTTCAAAGACGTTGAACGGCTTGCCCGCGAACGCGCGGGGTGTCATCCGCTCGTGCGGCTCGAAGCGCAGGGCGGCTTCGTCGAAGTGTCCGAATGCATGGAGCAGCGACTCGAAGCTGTCGATCGCATCCGCGGTGATGCGGTGTTGTTTGGCGTAGTCGATCCAGTAGGGCGTGCCGGTCTGCGGGTAGAGGTGCCACGCGACGATGGCTCGGACGTGGGCATCGAGCGCGGCGGCGGCCTGGGCCGGGTTCTGTGCCGTGGCGTGCCCGTGCTGGACGGCCGGGGGTTGTTGGGCGGGTGGACTTTCGGGTTGGGTCATGAGAGTGCTTTTTCGATGGCGAAGAACTTGTCAATCGTTGGTTTGGCGGGGGGCTGAGTCAAGAGCGACACGACGACAAGCGACACCACCGACCCCGCGAGGATGAACACCGCGGGCATCATCCCCAGCACCATGTATTCGCCGTGGTGCATGATGCCCATGACCGGCTCGCCCACGCGGACGACGTCGTCGTAGAAGAACACCGACCAGGCGACGAGCGTGGTCAACACGCAGGCGATGGCCCCGGCCCGGGTCGCGCGACGCCAATACACGGCCGCGACCACCAGCGGGAACAGGCACCCGAAGCCGGTGAAGCACCACACGCCAAGGTCAAAGACATTGGTGTCCAGCAGCCGCATGGACAGCAGGTACGAGATGGTGACGATCACGAGGATGAACCCGCGCGCCAGCCAGACGAGTTGGCGGTCGGAGAAGCGGTTCTTGCCTGTGAGCCGGACGACGATGTCGTTGGTGAACATCGTGCCGAGGCAGACGAACTGCGAGTCGAGCGAGCTCATGATGGCCGCGAGGATGCCCGCGGTGAGCATGCCCGTGAGCACGGGGGAGTTGATGAGCGTGGCGACCATCGTGCCGAGCACCGCGTTGGCGTTGGGCGCTCCCGAGGGCAGGCGGGGCAGGCGGATATCACCCGCAGCAAACATGCCCGCGGCCCACATGCCCACCAGCACGCAGGGCACCCAGAGCATCGCGATGCACAGCGGGTGCGCCACGACGGTGAGGCGGAAGGTCTTGGCGCTGCGTGCGGTGAGCCAGTGCTGGAACAGGTGCGGGAACATGCCGACGGAGAGGGGGATGATGGCGTAGCTGAAGAAGTGGGCGTAGCCGATGCGGGCGCGGGTGGCGTTCTCGGGGCTGTGTTCGAGGACCTTCTGGGCCGCGGCCTGCGGGCCACCCAAGGCCTTGCTGATGAGATAGAAGGTGACCAAGCCCATCGCGAGGAAGATCAGAGTCTGGAAGGTGTTGGCCCAGGCCGCGGAGCGCACGCCCCCGAAGAAGACATAGAACAGCACGACGAAACAGATGACCAGCCCCGTGACCCATGGCGGGATGCTGCCATCGAGCGGGTGCGCGTTGCCGTTGGGGAGCGCAGCCATGGGGAACAGGTCGGGGAACATGCCCGCGCTGATCGGCTGGACGGTCTTGCACGCGGAGATGATGCCCACCAGAAGATATGGCACGACCAACGCGACAAGGATGGGGAACAGCAGGTAACCCAGCGCGGGTGATTCAAACCGATCGCGGAAGTACTGCACCTGCGTGACGTAGCCGTAGCGCTTGCCGATCGCCCACAAGCGGATGCCGATGAGGAAGAAGATGGCGGAGTGGATCAGCCCGGACCACGAGGCCATGAGGCCATACACCCCGATGCCAAGCTCGAAGCTCTTGGCCGTGGACCCGACCAGCGCGAAGCCCGTCATCGTCGTGCCGAACACGGACATGAGCAGGAGGAAGGGCCCGATCGAGCGCGACGCGACAAAATAGTCTTTGCTTGTTCCTCGGAAGAAGGTCGTGGACGCCAGGCCCAGGAACATGAGCAACGCGAGATAGCCGACGACGATCCACAGGGGTGTGAGTGAAGCGGAGGCGAGAAAAACGGTCGTCATGCGTCACCCCCTTGGGATTCATCCACCTCGTCTGCCCACGCCTCCAGTTCGGCCGGCCACGCCCACTTCACCGTCGCGAACCAAAGGCTCGCCGCCGCGACGGAAAACCCCGCGTGATATGCCAGCCCGATCGGCAGGAAACCCAGCACCATCGTCTCATCGTGCCAGAACCAGAAGTCCTGGTGCAGGAAGAAGAGGGCTATCGCTAGAAGCCAGATGACTTTCTGCATAAAGCGTCGTTCCATTCGCGGGCTTGGCGTCGGGGGCTGAGCGGGTGCGAGGCGGGGACTACTGCGGGTTTTACTCTGCGGGTGCGTCGGCCGCGATCGCGTAGAGGTGAGACTGCGTGCTGATGTAGAGCGTGCCGTTGGCGACCACCGGGGTGGAGTAGATGGGCGAGTTGAACTCGATCTCCGCGAGCAGCTTCTTCTCTTTGCCGGTGGCCATGATGGTGAGGATGCCGTCCTCGTTGCCGAGGAAGACCTTGCCATCCGCCACGAGGGTGCTGCCCCAGATGTGGCCGATCGTGTTCTGCTCCCAGTAGATCTCCCCGGTCTTCGCGTCGTAACACCGCAGGACGCCCGAGTAATCCGCGGCATAGACCAGCCCCTCATGCACACTCACGGTGGAGATGGACCGCTCGATGGTGGTGTCGCGCCAGACGAGCCTGGGCTTGCCTTCCTCATCGACCTGTGACGGGTCGATGCAGGACAAGGCGCCGACGCCCTCGCCGTGCTCCGGGTCTTGGCCGATGGGCACGTAGATGAGGCCTTCGTACACCACCGGCGTGGCGATGTATTCGCTGGGGCCGGGGGCGGTGCCGTACTTGATGGGGTTTCCGCTGGCGTCCACCCGGTAGTGCTCGGGGTTGCCGTCGATCCTCCACCGCACGGGCAGGATGTCGAAGCCGTCGTCGTCCTTCACCGGCTTGGGGTCGATGCCGTAGAGAAAGCCATCGCCGCCACCGAAGATGACGGTGGGCACCTCGCCGCCGTCGGCCTTGATGTTGGCGAAGGCCGGGCTGGACCAGTTGCAGTGCAGCAGGTTCTTGCTGGCGTCGGTGCTGTCTTCGCCGACCAGCTCGCCGGTCTTGGCGTCGAGCGCGACCAAGGCCGGGGCCTGGGGGTTGACGATGTTGACGTGGGACCAGTCCACACCGTTGCTCGTGGCGACGTACACGACCCCATCGATGACCATGGGCGAGTTGGAGGTGATGTTGTGCGGGAAGACGCCGAGCTCTTCGCCGAGGTTGTATCGCCACAGCACATCCGCGTCTGTGTCTGAGAGCTCTGCATCCTTGAGTTGGTAATACTCAAGCTCATCGGTGACGCCCTGGTTGCCATCGCGCAGGCCGTTCATATCGATCGCGATGACTTCGCAGAGGTTGGTCACGAGGTACGCCACATCGCCCACGACCGCGGGCGATGAGCAGATGCCCAGGTACTCCCAGTCGCTGACCTTGCCAGCGCCGAGCTTGGGCAGGTTGAGCTGCCAGATGAGTTCGCCGGTCTTTTCATCGAGGCAGTAGACCGCCGCGCGGTCGCCCTTGTATTTGGGGTCGCGGGGTGCGCCGTTGTTGGTGCCGATGAGCACCTTGCCGTTGGCGACGACGGTGTTGCCATAGGTCTGCGAGCCGAGCTTGGCGATCCACTTGATGTGGCGGGTGGATTCGGGGTCGATCTCGCCGGTGCGCCCGATCTCGCGTCCGGGTTCAAAGTCAACGGGGATGGACACCTTCTCTGTGCTGACCATGTTCCGCGTGGCGTCGCCGCCCCACATGGTCCAGTCCTGGCCAGGCGTGGTCTGCGGGAGCGAGGCGCACAGCCCGACGCCGAGGAGCAAGGCTGTGGACGTTTTACGGATTGAAGTCATGTCGTTTTCCTGTTCAGTCGCTGTGTGGGCTGATGCCTCGGAGCCGGGGTCATGCTCGGTCAGTGGGGGAGCGCCGGGGTTACTCTTCGTTGGGTTCGACCACGATGTTGTCCAGGTACACGCGGTGTCTTGACTGTGGCGAGAAGCCGTAGACCCCCGGGCTTCCCTCGGTGTGGGCGTGGGGCACGTTGGCGCTCAGGGTCCACGCGGCTGGCTCGTCTTCGTCGGTCGGCCAGGCTTTGGCCCGGACGATGCCCGAGCCGTCCTCATTGACATCCACCCGCGTCTTGAGGCGGTACCACGTGCCGGGCTTGAAGGCGAAGGGCGTGCTGATCTTCACGCGGTCGTGGTTGGAGCTGACATCGAGCAGTTGCTTGTTGCCATCGAGCACGATGAGGTAGCGCTGGTTGATGACCCCGACCACGCCCATGCCCCGCCGGTTGCCGTCGGTCATCACATCAGCGGATAGCGTGTAGTTCGCGTCGTCGGCATGACCCATGAACACCATCGACCGCTGAAAGATCACAGAGTCCAGCGTCTTGGCCAGCACCTTGTTGCCCGAGCCGACGCGCTCGATGTCCTCGCCCTCCTGGTTCTCGCCCGCCCGACCTCCTGTGCCCGGCGCTTCACGCACCTGCCACCGCAGTCGCGCACCGATCCAGGGCAGGGGCGGGTGGGCGTAGTGGACCTGGTCGTTGGCGTCCAGCGCGATCAGGTCGAACGACTCGAAGTCTTCAGAGTACGGCGGCGAGGGGAGGACGCGGCCACGCACCTCGGCGTGGAGCCCGGCCTTGGTCGCGCGGAAGGCCCCGGCTGAGGGCGACTGGCCAGCGGTGAGCACGCCGTCCGCGATGGTCCCGTCGAGCTTGGCAACCACAGCCGCAGTCGGGGGGACCCACGCCTCCCATGTGGGCATGTCGCGCGTCTGCATCGCGGTGGGTTGACCCACCGCATCAAGCACCACAATGTCGAGCGCCGTCGCATCGCCCGGCCGCAGCGCGACTTCGGCCGGCATCGCGCGGATCTTCGCCTGCATCCCCGGCTCGGCTGAAGGTGTCGTGGCAACCGCTTCGGCGCCCGCGTCAGACGCATCGTCCGCTGAGCCGAAGCAGTAGAGTTTCTCTGTCGTGTGGATGTACAGCCGTCCCTGCCACAGCGCGGGGCTGCCGATGTTGAGGCCGTCGAGCTTGACTTCGGTAAAGCTCGGGGGTTCCTCACTTGCGGGGGTGTGCGGCACGATGACCAGGCCGTTGTGCCAGAAGGGGATGTAGAGGTTGCCCGAGGCGTAGATGGGCGAGGCGTGGAGCTGGTCCGGGCCCAGCTTGAGTTTCCACCGCGTTTGGCCGTTCCTCGCGTCGATGTTGACCAGGAAGCCCTCGCTGGTGCATTGATAGACGGTGTCATCGACGATGATGGGCGAACTGGTGAACATGCTCACGTCGTCGTTGCGCCAGGCAAACGCTTCGGAATCCTTCGTGATCTGGATCGGCCTCTTGTCGCTTGCGGCGGCATCGGCAGCGTGGAGCGCGGCGTCGGCCTTGATCGCCAGCATGTAGCCCCGCCCGGTGTCGTCGGTATTCTCCTGCCCATGCACCTGCAGGATCAGGTCGTCGCTGGGGTCGCCGGGCGTGCCGCCGTCGTAGATCACCGGGGTGCTGTTCACCCCGCCCACCGCCATCTGGTACCGCCACATCGGCTCGCCGGTCAACGCGTTGACACACACCAGATTGCCATCACCGAGCCCCGCATAGAACACGCGGTACACCCCGGCCCCGGCCTTGCGGTTCTCCAGCATCGGTGAACTGAAAGAACTGTCCTTGAGGTAGGGCGGGCCCACGCCGGGGTCGCTCGACCAGATCAGTCGGCCGTCCTTCTTGTCGAAGGCGTAAAAACGGTTGCGTGTGGGCCCCTCGCGTCCCCAGTTGCTGGTGATGGCGTTGATGATGACGCGGTCGCCGTCGATCACCGGCGAGCCGGTGCGCCCGTTGGGGAAGGTCAGTCGGCCGTAGGTCTCGAGCATCGAGATGCGCCAGAGCTGCTGGCCATCTTTGTCGATTGCGATGAGCAGGCCCGGCGAGGTAAGGAAGTAGATGTGGCCGGTCTGCGGGTCGATGGCCGGGGCGCTGATGGAATAGCGGTCGTAGATGATGTCGCTGAGGAAGTCGGGGTAGCCCCTGCGCCAGTGCTCCTCGCCGGTGACAGGGTCCAGGCAGAACAAAGTCTCAAGCAGGTCCGCGCCCTGCCCGGTGTAGCCCATGACGAACATGCGGTTGCCGTCGGCATACTCCCCGATGACCGGCGTGCCGCGCCCGGGCAGGTCGATCGACCACAAAGGCTTGGCTTGGCCGTCCTCATCAGCGATGACGGCTGGTGTGGCGGCATTACCCATGTGGCCGTTCTGATTGGGCCCGCGCCACTGGAGGTAGCCGGTGACCGGCTCGTGCTTGGGTGCCGCTTCCTCCGCTGCCAGGCTGGGCATTGAGACAGTAGAGACAGCCAGGCTTGCCAGCAGGACGAGTGATAATTTTCGCATCAGCAGGTACTCCGAAATGATGCCAGGATGATAGCTGATATCCCTTTGCACTTCAGTCGCGCAGGGTTTCACAAATCCCTGCACGGTTTCAAGATGGACACGCGCTCCACGGGCCAACGGTGACTTGCCGGGGCGAGTCCCGCGCGGGGTTTTTGGTCGTCGGGACAAAATGATGCCCCTCATTGACCCGCCCGCCCCGGCAGGCAATAATCGTAGGCTCGCCGAACGGCCGGGTCTCGATTGCGTGCGGCAAATGTTGCCAGCCAGACCACCCTGTTTGGGCGACCACGGAGGCTATGGAAAATGCGTTCAATCACCCGCCTGGTTTTTGCTTTGCCGTTGTGCGCCGGGTTTGCGCTCCATGCCGATCGGGCTGTGGCGATCGAGGTGCTGAACCACTCCTTCGAAGCGCCCGGCACGGTGTTTGTGGATACGCTCATCACGCATTGGGTCAAGACTGGTCCGGACGGTACCGATGATGGCACCGGCATCAGCGGGCAGATCGACACCGGCGTTTTCTTCAACTCGGCCATCGACCTTGACGGCCCAGGCGGCGATGACCCCATCGCGGGACCCATCCCCAATGCCGACGGCAACCAACTCGCCTTCTTCCAGGTCAACCCCACAGCAGCCCCAGAGGTGACACTGTCCCAAGTCACCGCAGCGACCTACACCGCGGGCGAAGCGTACAAACTCACCGTGGCGGTGGGCATGAGCTATTTCTTCGCGCCGACCAGCACCGATCCGGTCAACAACCCGGCGTTGCTTGAGTTGGCACTCGGATTCTTTGACAGCTCCGATGAGTTCCAGCTTGTCCAAACCGCACTGGCGAGCCCTTCTGACTTTGTGCCCCCGGCCCCCGGCTCTCAATTTGCGTTGATCGACTTCGACGTGCTGACGGATGTGCTGGGGACTGGTGATGCGGCGCTGGGTGAATCGATCGCGATCCGCTTCCGTGCCGCGGGTGGGACCGGGGGTGTCTGGAATCTGGATAATGTCCGGCTGGCGGTGGTGCCCGAGCCGGGCGTGGCGGTGGTGATGTGCGTGGCTGGCGTGCCGCTGGCGTTGGCTCGTCGCCGACGCCTCCGGTGAGTCAGCCGATTGCCCGAACAAAGAAAGTCCATCCGATGATGAAGCCACCAGCGATTCAACGACGGGGCTTTAGCCTCATCGAGTTGCTGGTAGTGGTCTCGATCATCGTCGTGCTGATCGGGCTGCTGGTCCCCGTGCTGGGCTCGGCCCGCAGCGCCGCCCGGGATGTGATGTGCCAGTCACACCTCCGCAGCCAGATCACGGCGCTGACCAGCTACAGCATGGATCATGCGGGGCTTATTGCCTATGGCCCACCCAGCGGCGGACTCACGGGGGGCAATGACTTCTTCGTCATCGATGGGCAGGTCACCAACCAGATCGCCACCGAGACGGGCGAGCCTATGGCCGGGGGCCTGCTGCTGGCCGACTACCTCGCCGCGACGCCACGGGTCTTGTTCTGCCCGAACACCGATAGCGCACTCAACGCCCAGCGCGAGCTGAACAAGGTCGGCAGCAGCTTCGCGCTGAGCAGCTACAGCTATCGCCACGGGTCCAACACGCTGACCTACACCGGGACGTACACCGCGCCCCGGCTGGATCAACTCGGCCAGAACCGCAACGGCAAGCCGATCCGCGCACTGTTCATCGACCACAATTTCATCGTGGAACCCGCCTCGCCGTACTACAACCTGTTCCACCAGACCAACCACAAGCAGCGTATCTCACACGCTGCGTACTACGACGGCGTGGTGAAGCAACTCGACAACCGGACGGGGCTTTACAGCGCGACGGTCGGGGCGTTTCTCTACGCGGGCCCCGAGCAGATGCTCCGCGTGTTCGAGCGGGCCGACGACCCGCCGGTGCCGTGAGTTGTGCTCATGGTGCATTCTTCATCGCACAACCCGCTCGCTACGCAGGTACAACCGCACACCGCGATGCTTTGATGCGTATCCCTGTTGCTTGTCGTCGGGCCACCGCCCTTCCGGGCGGTGCTGGGTTGAGAATATAGTTTGCCAGTTCGCTTACTGCCCCACGCACCACAGGTTCTTGTAGCCACGCAGGTACAGCCGGGTCCCCTCGAACACCGGCGAGCCGCGGAACCCCTCGTGCTTGTTCACCGCGATGGCCTTGTGCTCGCGCCCGGGGGCCATCACGATGGTTCGGCCGTTCTCGGAGCTGACGTAGAGGTGTTCGCCCGCAAGGGTGATGGAGGGGTAGGCGCTGTTGGGTTTGCTGCCGCCAAGCTCCACGGTCATCTCGTACACGGTTTTGCCATCCGCAGCCTCCATCACCGTCAGCCGTTCCTCACGGGACACGGCATAGACCAGCCCGTCGTGGATGACCGGCGAGGCGTAATACCGTGAGCCGGGCAGCTCGCGTTCCCAGAGTTTTGTGACCACAGCCGCGCCCGCTTCATCGAGCGTCAGCCGCGACGCGGTGGTCAGGCCCCGGCCCTCGCGGCCGTCGATGAAGTAGAGCACGTCGCCATGCGGCACGGGCGCGTTGTATTGCACGCGGCCAAGGCCGTCGGCAATCACCTTGCCGGTGCCCGGCTCAACGACCTGCCCGCTGGGTGTGATGATGAGTGACTTGTCACCACGCTTGACGATGATGGGGCTTGCCCACGAGTGGTTCGATGCGGTGTTCCACTTTTCCTGCCCCGTTGCCGCGTCCAGGCCATAGAGCTTGTTGATGAGCACCACCAGCGTGCCGTCGGCCAGGGCGAGGGAGGAGCTTTGCCCCCAGCCCGCGGTGGGTCGTTCGACCAGGCGCGACCAGACGCGGTTGCCTTCCATGTCGAAGCACGACGCCACGCCGTTGCCGAAGAGCGCCCAGACGTGCTTGCCGTCGGTCACCGGCGTGGGCGAGGCGTAGCCGTTGGTGTCGTGCGTGCGGGGCATTTCAAAGTCGGCGACCGGTCCGATCTTGGCGTCGATCTCCGCGAGCTGAGCCTCCAGCGTCTTGACCAATGCGTTGTTGTCCGCGTCATTTGGGTTGCGGCGTTCCACGCGCTTGGCGCGGTTGAGCTGATTGGCCAATTCACCCCGCTGCGCTCTGAGCTCCTCGGTGTCTTTGAGCTTCTGGGCGATGGCCTTGCCTTCTTCGGGGGACATGGTGTCTGTCACGTCGCTGCGTTGCTGCCAAAGCACCTTGCCCGTTGCCTTGTCCACGCAGACCAGGGTGCTGGGCTCGCTGGTCACGAAGATGCGGTTGCCAGCGATCACCGGCGTGGCGTTGCCCGTCGCGGGCAGGGGGGTGGACCACACGACATTGTCGCTCGTGGACCACTGGGTAGGCGGGGTGGCCTCGGGGTACGTGCCCGTGCCATCGGTGCGCCAGCCCGACACGTTTGCGGCCTGCGCGGCGGGCATGGCCATCGCACAGCAAACAACACCCGCCAGACTCAACCCGCTCATCAGTTTCATGGCATTCATCATTGACCTCCGCTTACATCGAGACACACAAGGGTTCCGCGGCTACCGCGGCAGTACAGCCGGCCGTCCACCAGGGTGGGTGCGGTCCACACGTTTGTTTCGTCGATCACCTTCGCCCGCCCGAACTGCTGGAACCCGGCGGGGGTTGCCTTGGCGACGACCAGTTCCCCGGTGTCGCTGAGGGTGATGAGGTGGCCCTGTTTCGTGGCGATGAGCGTGCCGAGCCCCAGCCCGCGCTCCGCCCACTTCTCTTCCCCGGTCTTGAAATCCAGGCACTTGAGCCGTTTGTCATCGAAGCCGTAGAGGTGCCCGTCCATGAGCAGGCTGGTGGGCATCTGGTTGCGCATCTGTCGGCCTTCCCAGACCAGTTCCAGCCCCTTGTCCGTCAGCCTCAGCAGCGCGGCCCCGGTGTTGTAACCCGATGAGATGAAGATCAGGTCGTCGTGGATGATGGGGGTCGCGGCATTGACGCCGTAGCTGGTTTTCCATGGCCGTTGCGCCAGCGTCGCGCCGGTCTTGGCATCGAGGATGACAAGCCCGCTCTCGGGGAAGGCGGCGATAAAGTCCTTGCCCTTGAGCTTGAAGGGGACTGGCGTGGAGTAAGCGACACCGAAGTCCGCGCTCTTCCACACCGTCTTGCCGTCGGCCACGTTGAGGCGGACGATCCGCCCGGCGTCGATGAGCAGGGTGTTGCCATCCACGGCCGGCGAGCCGGCAAACCCCCACTGCCCGAGCTTGGAGCCGAACTCTTTGAGTAGGTCGACTTCCCACTTGGGCTGGCCGTCCTTGGTGTTGAAGCTGCGGGCCTTGCCATCGCGTGAGATGTGGATGACGCTGTCGCCGGTGACGGCCGGGGTTGAGCCGGGGCCGCCGGCATTCATGTTGTCGAACTTCTGCGCGTCGTAGGATTTGGACCAGAGCTTGTCGCCGGTCTTTGCGTCGAACGCGAAGACGGTTTCCTTGCCGTTGGCCCAGCCCGAGGTGTAGGCCTTGCCGTCGGCGACGCTGACGGCGCTGTAGCCGTTGCCGATGTCTGCTTTCCACAGCACCGTGGGATTGCCCTGGTTGAGCGTCGGGTCAAACCCCGGCGCATCGACGATGCCCGTGCCCTCCGGCCCGCGCCAGCCCGACCAGTCGGCCAAGGCCCGGTCACCCCAAACAACAACACACACCAAGACCACCGCCAGCCAGTTCGTCATACGCATGAATATGTCCCGCCTGTGTAAAGAAATCACCCGATCGATTCGTGGGCATTGTAGCCTGCCCGGATGCCCCGGCCTACCCCATGCCGACGCTTTTTGACATCGCCCCGGAAGCCGCGAAATCCGTGCTCGTCAGCGTCTAGAGGCCTTCATCGCTTCCAAGTGGGTCCATCGCTCGTACAGCCGGGCGACCTCCGCGTGAGCCTCGCCAAGGTCCAGGCAGACCGCGGTGAGTTTGGCGTGGTCGGCCAGCACGGCAGGGTCGCCCGACGCGGTTTGCAGCCGCTCGACCTTGTCCTCAGCCGCGAGGATCGCCGCCTCCATGCCATCGAGTTCACGCTGGTCCTTGTAGCTGAGTTTGCCGCCACCTGCAACGGATTTGCTCTTGGCGTCGGGCGTGCTCGCGGCGGCGGGGGTGGATTGCTCATCGCGGTCGGCTTTGGTCATGGCCCGCTGCCATTGTTCGAGATTGACGTAGGCCCGCGCGTTGCCCCGCCCGTCGAGGCCGATGACCTCATCCGCGAGCCGATCGAGCATGTACCGGTCGTGCGTGACCAGCACCAGCGCACCGGGAAAGTCGGCCAGGGATTCTTCGAGCACTTCGAGCGAGGGGATGTCCAGGTCGTTGGTCGGCTCGTCGAGGATCAGGATGTCGGCTGGCTGGACCATGAGGTTGGCGATGAGGATGCGGGCCTGCTCGCCGCCGGAGAGGTCGCGGACCGGGACGTTGAGCTGCTGCTTGGTGAACAGGAACCGCTTGGCCCACGCGGTGACGTGGACTTCCTTGCCGCGGTAATAGATACGGTCGCTCACCGGGCACAGCGCTTCCTGGAGCGTCTTGCTCAGGTCCAGGTCGGAGCGGTTTTGTTTGAAGGTGACGATGCGGAGGCCCTCGGCGGACTTGATGGTGCCTTCGTCTGGTGCGAGCTCGCCGATGAGCGTTTTGATGAGGGTGGTTTTGCCCGAGCCGTTCTGCCCTGCGATGGCGGTGCAACTGCCGGGCGTCAGCGTGAGGTCGAGCTTGGTGAACAGGGGCTTGCCGCCCAGCGACTTGCTGATGCGGTGGGCGGCGAGGAGGTTCTTGGTTTGTCGTTCCGTTGCTTCGAAGCGGATGGCGGCTGCCTTGACGGGCGCGTTGCGTGACTGGAGCTGGGCCAGCTCATCGCGGCGAACCGCGGCGTCCTTGATGTGGCTGTTGCGTTTGGTGGTGCGGGCTTTGGCGCCTTGGGCGAGGTATTTGTCGTCGAGCCGGACCTTAGCTTGCAGTGCCTGCTGCGAGGAGCGTTGCCCGGCCAGGAACTGGTCGCGGCGGTAGCAGAACTCGGCGTAGTCCCCGGTGACCTCGTAGGTGCCCTCGGGGTACATGCGCGAGATCTCCACGATCCTGGCCGCGGCCCGGCCCAGGAACGTGCGGTCGTGCGTGATGACGATGCAGGCGAAGTGGCTGACACGCAGCAGGTCCTCAAGCCAGAGGATGCCCTCCAAATCCAGGTGGTTGGTCGGCTCGTCGAGCAGCAGCAACTCCGGTTCACGCGCGAGCTGCCGGGCGATCGCCAGGCGTTTACGCCAGCCCCCCGACAGGGTTGCGGGGGACATGCTCATGTCGGTGAAGCCGGCCTTGCCCAGGGTGATGGTCGCGCGGGTCTGGCGGTCGTGTTCGTCGTGGATGATGTCGTCGAGGCTGTCGGCGACCACGGCCAGGACGGACTTGTCTGCGGGGAACTCCTCGGTCTGCGGGACGTAGGCGATCGCCAGGCGTTGCCGGGTGATGACCTGCCCGCCATCGACGTGTTCGTAGCCCGCGAGGATGCGCAACAGCGTGCTCTTGCCCGAGCCGTTGGGCCCGATGAGGCCGACGCGGTCGCCTGAATCGACCGACAGGCTCACGCCTTCAAACAGCGTGCGTGCCCCGAAGCTCTTGGTAATGGACCGGCAACTTAGCAGCATGGCGTGGAACGGTAGCACATTGCGTGCGGCTGGGTGCGTGTGCTGTGACGTGGGGCTGGGTGTGCTGCCATTTTAGGCAGCGGGGCGGGGCTGTTCCGGGGGTTGTTCCGGGGGTGTGGGGCTGGTGGTGCGGGTTCAACGCCCGGATAACAGGCTTGTGGTGTGTGTTTTCACACGATGTGTTTCATTGGGCCGATGCTAGGGGTCGGCACTTTCGGGCTTTTCTTGGGACGACCCCATGAGGCAATGCAACGACACGCATGAGGTCACCTGCCCGTTCCTGGATCGGGACGACCCCCGCTGTGCCGCTCGGCTGAGCCTCCGGACGCTTGGCCAGGCGTATGACCTTTGTTTCGGCGCGCCCGTGGCGTGCCCGATCTTCCACCAGCTCACGCGGGAGCCGATGAACCATGACACAACCCGCCACCCCCACCGCTCAACCCCGCGTCTTCGGCTTACGATCGCCGGGCAGGCCTTTGCCCGCGGGGGAGACCCTCGCCCGCAAACAGTCAGCCTCGGCATTCGAAGGGCCGGTGCGTGAGTTCCTCGCGTACTGCAAGGTCGAGTGCGGGTTCGCCCCCGCGACCATCGCCGCCTACGCCGGGGACATCCGCGACCTGTGGGTGTGGATGGCCGGCAAGGACCACCACGCCTGGACCGACCTGAGCCTGGACCTGATCGCACAGCACCTCCGCGACCTTCAGGCGAAGGGCCACGAGGTCTCCACCATCGCGCGTCACGTCGCCACGATCCGCGTGTTCTGCCGGTTCATGGACCAGACCGGGCACATCCAGACCAACCCAGCCGAGCTGCTCACCCAGCCCAAGGGTTGGCATCGGCTGCCCACGGTGATGGCTGAGGACAACGTCAAGAAGCTGCTCGCTTCGCCGTGCCCGGACGACCCGTTTTATCTGCGGGACGTGGCGCTGCTGGAGTTGATGTATGCCGGCGGGCTGCGGGCTTCGGAAGTGGCGGGGCTGCGCGAGGATTCGGTGAAGCATCGGCTGGGGATCGTCCGCGTGATGGGCAAGGGCAGCAAGGAGCGGATCGTCCCGGTCGGCCGACCCGCCATCGAGGCGGTGCAGCGTTACACCATGGATCAGCGTCCCGAGCTCCTCAAGCCCGACCACCCCACCGACATGCTCTTCCTCTCGCGCACGGGCCACCCGATCACGCGCGTGGTGGTCTGGCAGATCGTGGCCCGCCTCGCCAAGCGGGCCGGGCTGCATGATGTGCACCCGCATACCCTGCGTCACTCCTTCGCCACGCACATGCTCGCTGGCGGGGCGGACCTGCGTGTGGTCCAGGAGATGCTGGGTCACTCGAACATCCGCACCACGCAGGTCTATACCCACGTCGATCGCTCGCGGTTGGCCGAGGTCATCAGCAAGTTCCACCCCCGCCCGTGAGAGCGTGCGCGGGGGGTGGATGCCACGGTCAACGAGCGCAGCGAGGCGGGCCATGCGTGATGCCCCGCCACGTTTATCCATGGCCAGCGCTTCGCTTGACCTTGGCACCCCATCCAAACTGGCGTACACGCTTTTGAGTCTGGCGGGATCGCGGGCCGTGGCGCTGCTACCATATCTATATGGCTTTTGACTGGCGTATGCACGTGCGGGAGCACCCGCGTTTTGGCTCGTATTACCGCGTCGTGGAGCGTCGCCCCTCCTGGGTCGTCCGCGCAGCGGTGGCGTGTGCGGTAGTCGTGTTCATCGTCCCCGTGGTGATGCTGGTGCTGGCCGCAGCCGCGGTGGGGCTTGTGGTTTTCTTCGTGCTGGGTTTTGTCGCGTCGGTGTGGCACACGATCAGCGCGGTGTTCGGCGGCAAGAGCAAGACCCACGGCCGGGATGTGGACGCCGGCCCCACACCCGACGGCGGGCGCGAGAACGTCCGCATCATCCGCTAAATCTTCGACACGCAGCGCTTATTCAGCGAGCAGGATGATGTGGGCGTCTTGACCCCCAGCGAGCTCGCTCTGCAATGCGTTGATCGTTGGGGTCGGCGTCGGCTGGTTGGTTGTGGGCAACGGGGCGTTGTCGTGCCCCACGGTTCGGCCGACGATGACCATGCCGCGGGGCGCGTAGCCGATGGCGGTTGTTTGGTAGCCGGGCAGGTAGCTTGAGAAGAGCAGGTTTTTCATGTCGGCGGAGTAAACCGCGGCATACTCCCCGCCGGACTTTCGGCCGTCGTCGGGGTGTTTGTAAAACGCGTGGGGGGTCTGAATCAGGCCCGTGGCTGCCCGGCCGGTGAACCCGATATGGTCGTTATCGAGCAGACGCAGCGCCTCGATGCTGACGAAGTTCGGCGCGCCGCGGTCACGCGCACTGGCGAAGGTCTCGGGGATATAGGTGACAAACTGCGACCGGCGGGTGACCTCCAGCGACTTGGCGTCGATGACCATGAGCCAGCCCAGCGAGTTGGCGTTCTTCATGCCCCAGGTCGAGAAGTTGCTGGCGTTGCCCGGGGCCTCTTTGTCCAGCTCGAGAGGTTGGCGGTTGAACACGGAGTTGCCCCCGTCCGACCAGCCGGAGATCAGCAGGTCGCCTTGGGCGGTGAATGCGGCATTGCGCGGCGAAGAGTCGGAGACGAGCCGATACTGGTCCGTGCCGACGCGCTTGGGGTCCCAGCCCCAGAGTGATGCCCGGCTTTGGCCCTGGTTGTCATACCAGACCATGTACGGCTGCCGCCAGGGTTCGCGCCCGGTGTTGGTGTTGCGGTCGCCGCCCCAGAGGAAGCTGCCGTCGGTCGGGTGGACCGCCAGCAGCCCGGCCGTGTTGCTCGCGGCCCGGTCGAACACCTGCGTGTGTTGGGTTCCGTTTCGGCTGATGCGTTGGACGCCGCGGCTTGAGAACGTCACATCGCCGTTGTCCGCAACCCATAGCCGGTCCGGTGCTTCGCGGTATCCCTCGAAGACCCACGCCCACTGGATGGTTTTGCCGTCCGGCGTGAGCCTGGCGACATAGACGTTGCCCGCGAGGGTCAGGCCCCGGTGGGTGACAGGCCCCCAGGCCGGGGCGCGGCCGCGATTCCTTGAGTCGCCGCCCTCCGCGAGCAGGGCGGGGTCGGGGCGGACGATCTTGGGTGATGCGAGCGTGTTGAACATCGGCGAGCTATTACCCGCGAGGTAGATCGAGCCGTCGTCGGTGACGTGGGCCGCGGTGATGCTCGCCACCCCCAGTCGAACTTCACCACCGATTCGATCTTCGCCAGTTTCGGCGCGTAGAAGACGATCATGCCCGTGCGGTCGGGGCTCTGCGTGTCGAGCTGCTCGCGTCCCCTGTTGTCTTTGGTGAACGGGTCAAGCCCCGCGCGCTGGCCTTTGCCGAGCACGGTGGGCTTTGGTGCCTGCGGGAAGTCCGGCCCCCACGCGTTGCCGAACGCAACCACCGAGCCATCCGCTTTGCCAGCCGCAGCCACAAACTCCTCAACGCCGGCGGACCCGAAGTACGTTGCGGCCACGGGCTTGAGCTTCGGCCCCTGACCCGCCCACTCGGTCAAAGTCTCATAGCGCCCGGCGTCGGCTGAGGATGTGACCATCATCGGCACGCACAGCAGAGCCAGTTTGAACAGCGAACCAAATCGTGACATGGATGACCTTTGCTTCAGGGTGGCTATTGGGGTCTGTGGATGGTGCCCTTGACGCCCGACTCCCCGGCCAGTGTGGCCCCCGCGTCCACGGTGAGGCCGTCGGTCAAATGGACCACGACGTCATCCTCCACGCTCATGTGCGCGCCGTGGTGCAGGCGGATTGACTTGAGGTGGCTTGTGGCGGCGGCGAAGTGCAGTCGGCCGCCGTCGTACACCTCGATGTGGAGGAAGGGGCCCGCTTCCTTCGCGACGCGCTGGCCGGCGCCGGGGTCGGTGTGGATGCGCAGCAGCCCCTGCTTGATGTGCAGGGAAGAGCCGGGCAGATAAGACTGCTGGCCTTCGAGCGAGAGCATGGCTTGCCCGGCCTTGGTGATCGCGACATCGGGCGAGGTGGTGCGGAACGCCCCGGTGGAGACGAACGCCCCGCCGTTGCCCACCGGCAGGCAGACGCGGCGTTGGCCGGTGTGCGTGATTGGCTGCTGGGAGTTGATCGTGCCGTCGACATCAAAGTCGATCTGCGCCGCATAGACCTGTGGGTTGGTTTGGATGTGCCAGGTCGATCCGGGCTTCTGCTCGAAGACGATGTGGCCGTTGTGATAAACCCCGCCCCGGCCGTCGGGCCGGGAGTTGTAGGGAAGCGATTGAGAGTGGTGGGTGATGAGGTCCGCACCGCCGAGACGGATGGTGCCCATGGCATTGGCGACGGTGGCGTTTTGCGTGCGGTCGGCGATGAAGCCCTCCGCCAACTCGATCGTGCCCGTGCCATCGCCATGGACCCACAGTTGGCGGGTGAAAAAATTGAGGTCCATGACCAGGTCGATCTGGGCCTCGGGCTCGATGGTGATGCGCCCACCCTCGGTCAGCACGAGGATCGGGTGCCCGCCGCTCGCGTCACCCTCCCAGTTGCCCGCGAAACGCACGTGTGTTTCTTTGCCTCGCACCCCCAGCATGGTGGTGGCGACGCTGTTGGCTGGTTTGAGTTGCGTGCGTGTGGTGGTTTCCTTGCCGGTGTTAAAGACGAGGCCGACGCCGACATAGTCCGCGCGATATGGCTTGGCGGTTCCGGACTGGATCACCCGTGCCGGCCCCGAACCGTCGGTCACTTCGAGGGCGTCCCCACGGCTGACATCCTGACGCACGACCTCATCCGCAAGCGCGGGGGCGACCACGAACACAGCGGCGACTGCGGCCACGGCGAACGGCTTGTGTAGCGATGGGCGTGAGGGGATCGGCATCGCGTCCTTCTTGCTGAGCCGGTCCGCTCAGCCGGCATAGGGCTGCGGTTACTCGCTGAACTTCACGCTGCCATCGGTTCCTACGGTGGAGGTGAAGTGCTTGCCGCCTGCTTTGACCTCAAGTGTGCCTTCCTGCCACCCGAGCCAGACGCCTTCTTCAGCGTCACCGGCATCGTAGATGTTGAACTCGCTGTCCCAGTCGCGGGCCTTGCCATCTCGCTCGACGCCGGGCAGGTTGTGCTGGGCATTGCGGGTGACCTTGAGGGTCTTGCCGTCGGCACTGGTGAGTGTCGCGGCCTCGCCCTCGAGTTGGAACTTGGACTTGCTCTTCACCGCTTTGGTGAAGGCGTCGAATGTGGGGTAGGTTGCCTTGTCGCCGACCTCCAGCGCGTACCCCGCCACCGCGTTGCCGGTTTGCGTCGCGTTGATGAAGTGGTAGTCGCTGTAGCTCTTGGCTCGGTTGCCTGTGGGTGGTTGTGGCTTGCCTAGTTCGAGGCCGAAGGGCCGAACCGCGAGGTAAGTGGTGCCCAGATCGATGAACCAGATGCCGGCATCGGTCTGCTGCGGGGCGTCCTTGGGGACTTGGAATAGGAAGGGCTTGTCGTCCCCCTTGCGCAGGTGGATGAGGAGGTTTTCGTATTGGCCCCGCTGGTCCCCGGCTTCGAGCCGGTTGTACCACTTGCCGGTGTTCGCGGTGAAGTACCAGACGCCGGTGTCGTGCTTGGCGGTCAGTTTCATGGGGGCGACATCGCCCGCGGCACCGCGTGTGATGACGCTGCCGAGGGTGAAGTGTTCGCCGAGGTACATGGTCTCGAAGTAGAGCGGCCGGTCACTCGCGCCCGGGAGCCAGTGCGAGTAGGTGGGCTTGGTGTTGAGGTGCTCGACGGGGAGCTTGAGGTCTTTACGCGCGAGGTTGACGACCGCGAGCGGGGGGCGGTAGCTGGACAGGGCGATGTGGACCTCGTCGTAGCCCGCCTTGTGGTCGATGGGGCCTCCGAAGATCAATGCGGCGTATTCGGCCGCGGGGCCTCCGAGGTTGCGTGCCGCACCGCCGTAGTCCCTAGCGCTTGGCCCGGCGAAGCCGCCGTGGTGGAACTTGAGCGCGGCCGCGGTGTGGAGCCAGTCGAGCGTGGCCTTGGCCAGGAGCTTTACCTCCGGGTCCTTGGCGTAGTCGTAGAGCGTGAGCCAGGGCATGATGGTGTGGGGGTGGTAGGTCTCGGAATCCCACTCGCCCATGCCGGTGTGGTAAAGCCCGACGGTGAAGCGCTTGAGCTTTTCCTTGTAGAGGTTCTTGACGTTGTCATTGCCGACTTCTTCCGCGAAGAGGTAGGCGGTGGTTTCGCGCATGGACCGGAGGTTGTCGGTGTTGCGTGCGTCTGCCCGGGTGCCTCGGACCTTGGGGTCCCACGCCCCGCCGACGGGCCCGGTGCCCGTGCCGTGGTCCGGATGGGGGTAGGGGTTGGAGAGTCGCTCGTATTCCTCGAACACCTTCCAGTCACCATCCGCCCAGAGTTTCCACCAGGCCATCCACTTGGCGGTGTCGTCGCCCGGGTCGTCGTCGTAGCCCGGGGTCGCGGCCACCCTGCGGGCGTGGGCGGCAAACTCCTTGTTGATCGGCTCGGTTTCGTCGGCCCACTTGAGCACCGTCGCGGCGGGCACCTTCATCGCGTGCAGCATCTGGCTGGCGTACTCCTTGACGCCGGGGATGTCGCTATCCAGCGCGAGCACCAATTCCAGGGTGGGGCGGGGGTCGTCGGCTGTCCACTTCTTCATCGCGCCGCGCATCCGCTGCTTGTACGCGTCGGACAACTCCGGCTCGAAGAAGAAGAACTTGCGGGCCTGACCCTTGAGTGTGAAGCACCAGTAGAGGTCCACCTGATCGGTCCAGGGGTGTTCGCCGTCTGGTGCTTCAAAAAAGGCGATCACGGGAGCGTGCTGGCCGTTGAGATAGCACCACATCGCGGTGGGGTAGTTCCACTTCTCGTGTTCGCCGGTGGTCGCGGGGGAGAACGTGGTGTATTGGGCGATGCTGTGGTTGGCCCGGTCCCAGAAGGCTGATTCCATGTCCGCCGGCCAAGGCTGGTTCATGGTGGCGGGGTCGTGTTTTGGTCTGGTGACCGCCACGCCATTGTCGCGTTTTACGATGTCTTTGGTGGTCGGCCCGGTGGCGTGGGCAGAACAACCTAACAAACCAGCAGTTACCAACAGCAGGGTTGAGGTCAAAGAGAGTCCAGCGGGCCGATTGATTATCATAGTGTTCATCATTGTAATTGATATTGCAGGTAGCCGGGCCGGGGTAACACAAAGGAAATGATTATGGGAAGACGCGAAATCGGGCTGGCAGCGGTCATCGGCGGGGCCATGGTCGCGGGTGGGACGAGCGGGGCGGAGCCACTAGAACCGCTGGTCGGCCTGCGATATGAGCAGAACCTGGGCACGCAACGCACCAACTGGACCCAAGCCCGGTGGCAGGTCGTCCGGCTGGACGAACCCATCGATCTCTCGGCCTTCGATGGCATCGAACTCACCGTCACCACCGATCAGCCCCGGAAAGACACGGGGGTCTATCTCGCGTTGCGCGAAACCGACGGCACGTGGCGGTCGCACCCCTGGGCCACCGACCTGACGCAGACTAGAAACACCGGCGTGGCGCGGTTCGCTGACTTCGGCTTGCCCGCTTACCACAGCCCCCCCGGCGGGACGTTTGCCGACGACAACGACCGGCTGGACACGGACAAAATCGACGCCATCGCGGTCGGCGTGGTGAATCCGCTGGGTATCGGCGTCGTGTCCTTCGCCGTCGCCGGCGCTGAGCCGGTGAAACTGGACCTGCCGAAGAATGATGGGCCCGTCGCGGTCAAAGTCACCGGCGAACTGCTCTCGATCAACGGCACCGACACCGTCCCCGCGGGCCTGTTTGGGGGGTTCAACTTGTCCAAGGGACATCACGAGCGGTACCGCCTCGCTGTCAATCGCTCGATCCACTTCAACCCCGTCAGCGCGTCGCCGAGCTTTGGCAACGAGATGACACCCATCGTCATCAACAGCATCGGCGACCGCGTCGCCCCGTCGCCCCGGCTGACGGACCCGCAGTGGGAGCAGAAAACCGCCGCGCTGGGCAAGGCCTTCGGCGAGAAAGCGAAAGCGGCGGGGCAGCCGCTGGTCGTCGAATACTGGAACGAGCCTTACCTCAACTGGGCCAACTTCAACCGCGCCAGCTTTGCCCCCAAGTGGTTTGACCAGAGCAAGGCCGAGGAGGGCGGCCCCGTCCACATCGCGCACGACGGTCAAGTCGCCCCGCACCTCATCTGGACCAAAGACCGCAAGTGGTACCGCGACGAGATCTTCGGGCGGATCATGCGCGGCTGGGCGGACAAGGACAACTGGATGCGCGGCCGAGATGAAGCGGGCAAGACCTACTCCATCCACGCCTTGCCCTACCACGCGAACAACCCCAGCTTCCAGAACACGTACTACGGCGGGACGTGGCAGCCCGATTCCCACCCGCCCAAGGGAACCGAGGAAGGCCAGACATACGACTGGAAAGGCAAGACCCTCACCGCGTTCACCCCCTGGCACGTGGTGGACACCACGCAGTTCACCTACTGGTCCGGCCAGGGCATGCTCAAGTTCTACATCGACCCCATGATCGTGTTTGGCAAGGCGATGAAGGAGGCGAACCCCGACAGCACCTACATCATCGGTTGGGGTAACCGGCCAAGCGAAGACCACTGGGCGGGCTGGCACCAGCTCTACAAGCCCACCATCGACGCGGCGGCGGAAGCGGGCATCCTCGAAGCCATCTGCGACCACGACTACGGCGGCGACCCGCGGAACCTCATGGCGAGCTACGAGGTGGCGTGCGCCTACGGCATGACGCGGTACAACACGTGGGTCTTTGGCTACAACACCGAGTGTGCTTCCAGCACAGACCCGCAGGCGTACCAGAACGCGGTCGAGACCTCTGCCGATGCAGGGAAATTCGACTGGGTCAGCCGAAAGATCCTGTACGCCCTGGCCACGTCGCCGGACAAGGCGCGGGTGTTCCTGCACTTTGGCATGGGTGGTGGTTTCTGGTCGGATGGTGGCGAGGGAGTGGCGATGGACCTGCTGCGCGGGCTGCGTGGCCGACTGGTCCGGGTCGAGCACGACGACCCCGAGCTTTATGTCGTGGCCAGCATCGACGGGACCGATCCGCTTGCCCCGTTGCCCGAGGACATGGGTACACGGCAGGCGATGGTCGTGGCGGTGATGAACGCGGGCATATCTGCCAGGGCTGTGGACCTGACGGTCAACGCGCTGCCGGGCATGGCATTCTCGGAGGTGGTGGCCCACAAGAGTGTGATCCGGGAGGGCAAGCCGCAGATCGAGCCTGTGCAAGGGATGGCGAAACCGCAAGGCGGGAGTCTGGCGTTCAGCCATAAGATTGGGCCGGGGCAGATCGTGGTGCTGCGGCTGCCCCTGTCGGGCGAGGTGTCAGCCGACGCCCCCGCGACAACGCACCGCAAGCAGTTCTTTGGCGAGGCTATCCTTGAGGATGTAGCTGGCTCGCGGCCGCTGGACCAGACGATCAAGCTCGAGGGTATCGACACCGCGAAGGCCCAACGCGCCTGGCTGCGTTTTGTCACCGAGCGTCTTGCCCACGGCGAGGGTGTGGTCACCATCAACGGCCAGGACATCAAGCTGCCCGGCGCGGTGACCCCCGAGAACAACGCGTGGGTCGTGGAAGTGCCGATCGATGTGTCCCTGCTGCGGTCGGAGAACGAGCTGCGCTTCCACACCCGCTCGGAGCACGACGCGGGCTATCTGCTGGGGACGTGCAGCCTGATCGTGGAAGGCGACCTCTAAACGCCGCCGAAACGGTTGAGCCGCCAAGGTGCCCAGAGCGCCAAGAAGACATTATTGGAAAAAATAAGTTTGTCTTGACTTGGCGTCCTCTGCGCCTTGGCGGCCATTGAGAATTGCGTAACCCGGGGACCGGGCCAGCCAGCGATTTGTTATCATGCCGGGTCGTAGAACAAACGCCGTCTGCGTGCTGGCTCGCTGTCGCGATTTAATTTCCCCCGAACGGTCACACCTCGACTTCGTCACGCTGCTATGACCACGGCCAACGAGCCCCTCATCGAAGCCCACCGTGTCGAGCGAGCCTACACCTCGGGCTCTGAGGTGGTGTACGCCAACAAGGGCATCACCCTCACGGTCCAGCACGGCGAGTACGTCTCGCTCATGGGGCCCTCGGGCTCGGGCAAGAGCACGTTCTTCAACCTCATCGGCGCTCTGGACTTCCCGACCGGTGGAACAATCAAGCTCGGCGGGCGTGACATGAGCAAGCTAACCTCGGCCGAGCTCGCCTATCTGCGGTGCATGAACATCGGCTACATCTTTCAGAACTACAACCTGATCGAGGTCTTCAGCGCGCGGATGAATGTGATCCTACCGATGCGGCTGGCGGGGCTCGATGCCGATGCCGCGCAGGACAAGGCCCAGGGCCTGCTCGAACGGGTCGGCATCGGGCAGCGTGGGGACCACCTCCCCTCGGAGTTGTCCGGCGGGCAACAGCAGCGCGTGGCCATCGCACGAGCCTTGGCCAACGACCCGCTGCTCATCCTCGCCGACGAACCCACCGCCAACCTCGACTCCAAGACCGGCCACGAGATCGTCCAACTCCTCTGCGCCCTGAGCCGCGAGAAGGGCGTCACCGTCGTCTCTGCCACCCACGACCACCGGATGCTCGACGTCTCGGACCGCGTGGTCCACCTCCGCGATGGCGAGGTGGAAAAGATCGTCAACCGTGCCGACATGACCATCAAAGTCGGGTCCATGGAAACATAACCCACCACCCGCGTCACTGACACCCGCGCTTGAACCACACCCTCTAACCCACGACACCAGCCCCTGAAGTACATCCCCACCATCCTCCTTGGCACGATACTGGTCGCGGTCATCACGCCGTTGTCCCAGTTCCTGACGTTCCGTGCCGTCAACGCGGACATGGAGACGGCCGTGCCCATGGCCTGGGCGGTGGGGCTCATCATCAGCATCGTGCTGGTGCTCGCGCCGCTCCGCCTGTTGGCCAAGAGCCGCAAGCTATCCCGCCCGCACCTGGTGATCCTCTACACCATGCTCACCGTGGCGATCCCGGTGATGAACCTGGGGCTGGTCCGGCAGGTGTTCATGGCGATGTACGCGGTGCCCTCGGTCTTCCTGATCGATGGCAACAACACCTACCGCACCGTGTACAGCGGGTCGGACCCGATGTGGTTCCCCGTGACCCCGACGCGGGAGGGCCTTGCGTGGAACCAGGGCCGACGCCTCATCGAACTGCTCGACGACAAGCCCGCCTTCGACGCCCGTGTCGCGGCTCAGCAGACCGTGATCCGCACAGTCGCCCGGCTGGTCGAGGCCAGGGCCGAGGCGGAAGATCAGGCCACCGTCGCGGTGGACCCGGACACACTTGCTGCCGTCACCGCCGCGATTGGCAAGCTCGGCCCGGCACAACTCCAGGCCCTTGGCAAGGCGCTGGATGAGTTGCCCGGCGCCAGGCCGATCATCACAGCCTACGACCTGCCCGAACTCATCGCGCAACGAGCCGCGGCAGCCGAAGTCGCGGATCGTGAGGCTGCGGCCGCGCTGCGCGAGGCGCTGCCGCGGGTCAGCGAACTAGCGGTCAGCCTCCTTGCGGTGAGCGATGACCCCGCGGCTACGGGCTTCATCACCGACAGCAAGGACCAACGCCTCAGCAAGTCCGCGAGGACGTGGATCGACGATGACTACCACGGCCTGCCCGACGCGTGGCGCGAGCGCATCGCGGAGGAGCTTGCGTGGCTTTTGACCGCTGGCGGGGACGGGCTTCCACGTTGGCGGACGCTGCGCGCGCAGGTGATGGCACTATCTCCTGCCACACGCGCGGAGGTGGCGCGTGAGCTGGTTGAGCATCGCCGGGTTGAGGTGGACGCGATGGATGAGGAGACGTTCACCCGCGCGCGGGTGAGCTTCCTGTACCGGCTGGCGCGGGCCGAGCGGCAGCAATTGCTGCGTCAGGGCCGAGCGCCCGGCGAGCCGGACCAGAACCTCGACGCCTTCATCAACAGCATCGGCTACACGCCCGCCATCCGCAGCGAGCTCAACGAAAAGTCCATCACCGACCAGATCCGCGCCGCGAACGGTCAGATCCCCTGGGACCTGTGGCGGACACCCATGATCCTATGGGGCTCGATGTTCCTGCTGATCTTCTTCATGCTCATGGCCCTGGCGGAGCTGCTGCGGCGAAAGTGGGTCGAGCGCGAGAACCTGGCGTTCCCGCTGGTCGAGGTCGCGGACTACATCCTCCGGCACGACGCGGTGCTCGAGACGGCGGAAGACCCCGCCAACCCGCCCGCACGCAAGGCACCGGTCAACCTGCTTTTCATGGCCGGCTTTTTGCTGGGCTTTTTGTACCTGTCCATCGACGCGATGTTCCACTACGGCTACATCGCGGCAGACCCCGCTTCAACGTTCGACGCCTCGGGCAACCTGCTGACGGTCGGCACGCTCAAGGACATGAACAAGGTGTTCTTCGTCCTCTCGCCGATCGTGCTGGGCATCGGGTTCCTGATGAGCCTGAACCTGAGCTTCTCGGTGTGGTCGCTTTTCTTGCTTTTCACGATCGTCGCCGCGGTGGTGCAGCAGCAGGCCGGGGGGAGCATCACCGATAGCCTCTACACCGGCTGGGCTGGTGGACGGAATTACCCGTTCCCGATGGAGCAGCTCATCGGCGCGACGCTGTGCTTCGCGGGCATCCTGCTATGGAAAATCGTTCGATCGCCCGGCAAAGTCCCGGGCGGCGGGGCGGGGCAGGGCGGAGCGGTAAAGGATGCCTTTGTCACTACGCCGCTGATGCTGCTTGGCCTGACGCTGGTGCCGCTGCTGATAGCGGTGCTGCTCTACCACGCGGGCGTCGCCAGTGTCGGGTTGATCGCGGTTGCGGCTGTGATCGCCATCGCTCAGGCCATCGCCGCGGCCCGCGTCCGCGCCGAGTCCGGGCTGCACACGCACTGGGTGTCTTACGAGTTTGCCAAGCTGCCGGTGGTGCTGGGCATCACCGCGCTGACCGGCGCTTCGGCATTCGGCATGTACGCCATCGTCGCGTTCATCCCCATGACGCTCATCTGGCGGCTGCTGCCCCAGCACCTGGAAAACATCGAGCTCGCCCGACGCAACAAGCTGGCGTACCCCGTCATCGCGTTGGGCTCGGTTGCGGCCTTTGTGGTGGCGGTGGTGGTGGGCGGGTTGTTCTTCATCCACTTCGCGTACCTCTGGGGCGGCGGGTTCTTCGGCGAGGGGTCCAAAGCCACGCCCACCAGCTTCAACATCGCACGCTACGCCCTGTGGACCAGCCACTTCCGCGGCGAGCAATCGCTGGGGCAACTGGACCAGACGCACTGGGTCCGTGTGTACGCGATGGTCGTGGGCTTCGCGGTGTTCGGCGGGCTGTCGCTGTTGCGCGGCCGAATCCTCCGCTTCCCCCTCCACCCGATGGGCTACCTGATCCTGCTGCTGAGCATCTTCTACACGTGGGTCTCGCCCTACCCGCGCGGCGAGGGTGGGCCACGGTCAAGCCAGGAATCGTCGTGGCTCTGGGGCAGCATCTTCGTGGCGTGGCTCATCAAGTTCCTGCTCATCAAGTACGGCGGGATGAACCTCTACAAGAAATCCAAGCCCGCGTTCATCGGCCTGATCGTCGGCGCGGTCGCGTGCATCTTCGTGTGGAACATCGCGGACCTGGCCGTCGCCCTGTTCGCCGACGCCATCGACTTCGAAGCACTCCCGATGCTCAAGAACTTCACCGAAGAGGGCCTCGCGCCGTACAGCCCGAGGTTTTACTAATTGGCCACAACCTAGACCTTTACCCCATGCGTTTACTTGTCTTCATCCTCGCCTGCCTCTTCATCGCTCAGCACGCTGTCGCGCAGCTTGACGCGACCGAGCGGCGGTTCCTGCGCGAGTCCGCGACGATGTCGCCCGCCGCGCTCGATGCCATGGAGCGTGCGGCCGACCCGGAGGCCCTCCGCCGCGAGATCGCGCACATCCTCGCGCTGGATAACCTCAGCGTCGGCTCACGGCGGACCGTGGACCCGGTCACCGGTGAATCGGCCATCCATCACTACCTCCGCGAGCGCATCGCGGCGGCCCCCGGCGTCGAGCTGCTGGGGGTGATGAAGGACATGAGCGCTTTCCCCGTTTCGCTGGACAACCTGCTCATGAAGCCCGAGCAAACCCCAGCCACGCTCACCGCGGCGGGACAGACGGTAGAGGTGGACCCGCTCTGGCCCAACGGCCCGATGCCGTCGCTCACGCCCGCGGCCGGGCTCACAGGGCGCCTCGTCGATGTCGGGGCAGCGGATTGGGAAGACCTTGACGGCCTGGACCTGCGCGGCTCGATCTGCCTCATGAACTTCGGGGGCGGACGAAACTGGGAGCGGCTGTTTGAGCTGGGCGCGGTGGCGGTCGTGGTGTGTGAGGACGGCTTTGTCAGCCGCGACAAGGCAGAGCGGCTGTTCACCACAACGCCCGTCCCCTTCCCGCGCTTTTACGCCAACCGCGCCAAGGCCGAGCAACTCCGGGCACTGGCCGCGGCAGGCACGGATGCGCACCTGCGTGGCGGTCAGGTGTTCGAGAATCGCCCGCTGCGTTCGGTCTTCGCGTACCTCCCGCCGACGGAGCCTGTGCGTTACACCGTGCAGCCCGACGACCTGCTGGCGCGCATCGCGTTGCAGTACCAGACGACCGCCGCCGACATCCGCGAGCGCAACGCCGACGTGCTGCCGCCCGCCGATGAGGCGCTGG
>JBGTLW010000326.1:0-8619 GCA_041743835.1 Phycisphaeraceae bacterium
GGATGGAAATGTGAACGGTGGGTGGGTAGTCTGGCTCATGGTGGCGTACTCCTCGGTGTTCGGGGACGGGCGTGGTAGATCACACCCAAAGTACGCCGCCTTTTTCAATTCGTCATCCACAACATTCAGTCATACCTCTCGATAGCTAGGCGTCGTCCGATTGTATGGCTACCACCGGTGTTGTTTACCATTTTGTTAATTCTATTTGCATGCTTTCTGCCTACCTTTTTTTGGCAGCCTAAGTGGTACTTGTTCTGGCACGGTATTATAGGTGTAATAGGTGGTACTGCTATTTCTTATTGGATAGATAATAAACAAACGTACTTGGCGCGACAGCTACTGGCAAAAGAATGTCTTAAACATGGGATACGACCGAGCGGCTGCTTAATATGCGGTTATAGTCTGAATGGCATCCAATCCTTAAACTGTCCTGAATGTGGCCAACCCTTAGCTGAAGAGCGTATCGAACAACGAATTGTTGAGGGCTCAGAACGTACCCAAGAACTGGAGAATTGAAACGGGCACGCTCCTGCTCTGTTGCAATTCTCTTTAGGCGCAGCATCTGATGATCATCGCATCGTGCGTTAAGACCCTCAGAAGCAGTTCCATCGCGCGGGTGCGGAGGCTGTTGCCGAGGGTGTGTTTGGTGGGCAGGGCAAGGCGTGTTGATTTGGGCGGGTGTGTCTGCCATGTGGTCCACCATGATGGGTTTTCTGCTCAAGCGGATGGCCGGGCCGAGTTGCTGGACGGGGGTGGGTACTTCATGGGCGACAAGGGGCTTGCGCTGGGGGAGAGGGGCCGGGGGGAGGCCCGGGGATGTGATGGGAGGCTCGGGGAGGGTGTTCGCGGAGGCCCAGGGACGGAGTCCCTGGGCTTCGGGGCGCGGGGGGAGTTCCGGGGGCACTTACGGGGGACTTCCGGGGGGCGCTTCCGGGGGGCGCTTCCGGGGGGGGGGTGAATCATCTATGATCCCTCTCACGATGATGCGACGACTTTCTATTGATGGCTGTGGGGCGGGCGTGGCGCTGCTATGCGGGGCGTTGTTGGTGCTGGCTGGGGCAAATGCAGCCGGTCAGCAGAAGTACGAGTTGACCGAGGCCGGGTGGGAGGCGATCGATGCCCCCGCTCCCGACTCGCCGGAGGGCAAGCTCCAGGCGATCCGCAAGACCTTGGCGGAGGGCAAGGCCGACCGTGCGTTCAAGAGCGTGTCCAAGTGGATCAAGGAGCACCCGGACCACCCGCTGACCGTGGAGGCGTACCTGCTGCGTGGCGACGCGCGGGTCGCGGGGGGTAACTTCTACAAGGCCTTGCACGATTACGAGTACCTGATCCGCCGCTACCCCGCGTCGGAGCAGTTTGCGGTGGCTCTGGAGCGTGAATACCAGATCGCCCGGATGTTTATCAACGGCAAGAAGCGCAAGGTGCTGGGGATGCGACTGCTGCCCGCGACGGGTGATGCCGCGGAAATCCTGATCCGCATCCAGGAGCGTGCGCCGGGCTCGGCTGTGGGTGAGAAGGCGCACCTGCTGCTGGGCGACCACTACTTCAACTCGGGGCAGATGGTGAACGCGGCCGAGGCCTACGACCTGTTCCTGCTCAACTACCCCTACTCCGACCAGCGCGAGTTTGCCATGCTCCGCGTCGTGCAGGCGAACCTCGCGCGATACAAGGGCCCGGCCTTCGACCAGCGCGGGCTGATCGAGGCGCAGCAGCGGCTGCGGTTGTACACGATGGAGTACCCCGCCGCCGCGGAGCAGATCGGGGCCGAGGCCCTGATGTTCCGCATCCGCGAATCGCTGTCCCAGCGCGATGTCATCACCGCGGACTGGTACACCCAGCGGGGCGAATCGCTCAGCGCCGCGGTGCTGTACCGCCGGGTCATCACCGACTACCCCGACACGGCCGCGGCCGGCGACGCGGTGGATCGGCTTGAGAGCATCGGCTACCCGGTGGTGCTGGCCACGGATGCGACCGACGCCCAGCGGCCGATCGATACACGCAGGGCCCCGCGCCTGCCCGTGCAGGACAGCAGGCCGGACGGCCCAGCGGAGATCCCCACGACACCACGCCCCGAAGGAATCCCCGATGTCCCATGATTCGATGCAAGCCTCAGCCGGCCACCGCGCCCCGCGTCCGTCACCCCGGCAGGGCCGCGGCGTGGCCATGGTGGTGTGTTGCGTGGTCGTCGGCCTGTCGCTTGTCGGCTGCGGGTATCGCACGGCCGAGACCTACCCCACCGCTTACGCCACGGTGAGTGTGCCGATCTTTGAGAACCGCACGTTTTACAAGGGCATCGAGTTTGCCCTGGCTGAGGCGTTGACCAAGCAGATCACCTCGCGCACGCCGTACCGCATCGCGTCGCCGGGCGCAGCCGACACCATCCTCCAGGGCAGCATCACGCGGATCGAGCAGTTCAGCGTCGCGCGGACGGGTGATTCGAGCCTGCCCGAGCAGATGGAGATGCAGGTGACGGTCGATTTCCAGTGGAAAGACCTGCGGACGGGGGAGGACATCATCGACCGCGCGGGGTTCACGGCGGTTGGGCGGTACATCCCCACGCAGCCGGTGGGCGAGGCGGTGCAGGTTGCCCATTTCGACGCGGCCAACAGCCTCGCTCAGGACATCGTCGATCAGATGCGTGGCGATTGGTAGGCCGGCCCGCGATTGGGAGAAATAAAGCCGACCCCGTATCGTGCCTTGGCCTAGAATGGTGTCGCCCCACTCCGCAACCCGACGGGGCCAGCCCCCCCGCCGCCATCGCCCCGCCCCCACCATACGACCACCGCCCATGCCTGACCCCAAGAAGACCAAGAAAGACGAGCAGACCGACGACGCCCCCAAGCGCAAGGGCGACGGTGGCAAGGGTCCGAGTCCCGCGGGCAAGCCGCCGGGCATGATGTCCCGGACCACGCTGGGGTGGGTGCTGCTGGGTGTGCTCACCGTGACCCTGCTGCTGATGATGCAGTCGCAGTTCAACGCCGCCACCGAAGTGACCTGGCAACAGTTTGTGACCTACGCGGAGAACGGCGACCTTGCCAACGACAACGAAAACAAGGTCATCGTCAAGAACAACAGCATCACCGCCGAGCTCAAAGAAGGCGTAGCGCTGCCCGGGGACACGCCCGGCACCAGCCGCAAGATCTCGGTCCCCATCTTCCGTGAGAACATCGACACCTACACCAAGGTGCTTTACCGCCTCGGCGTGCCGTACCAGCCCAGCCCCGGCGACAGCATGCTGCTGCTGCTGCTCATCAACTGGGGGCCGTTCATCGTCATCGCGCTGCTGATCTACTTCTTCGTGTTCCGCTCGCTCCGCAATGCCGCGGGCGGGCCGGGGGGGATGCTCGGCAACTTCGGTCGGTCCAAGCACAAGATGCTCAACAAGGAGCACAGCAGCGTCACGCTCGGGGACGTCGCGGGCATCGACGAGGCCAAGGAAGAGGTCGGGGAGATCATCGAGTTCCTGCGGAACCCCAAGAAGTTCCAGCGTCTGGGCGGCCGCGTGCCGCGCGGCGTGCTGCTGGTCGGTCAGCCGGGCTGCGGCAAGACGCTGCTGGCCAAGGCGATGGCTGGCGAGGCGGACGTGCCGTTGTTCTCGATCTCGGGCCGCGACTTTGTGGAGATGTTCGTGGGCGTTGGCGCTTCGCGGGTGCGTGACCTTTTCAAGCAGGCCAAGGACAGCGCCCCGTGCATCATCTTCCTCGATGAGATCGACGCGGTCGGCCGACGCCGGGGCTCGGGCTTCTCGTCGGGCGGCCACGACGAGCGCGAGCAGACGCTCAACGCGATCCTCGTGGAGATGGACGGCTTCGACTCGTCGGACCAGGTGATCGTGATCGCCTCGACCAACCGCGCCGACGTGCTGGACCCCGCGTTGATTCGGCCGGGCCGATTCGACCGTCAGGTCCACGTGCCCATGCCCGACATCAAGGGGCGGATGGAGATCCTCAAGGTCCACAGCCGGAAGATCAAGATGTCGCCGGTGGTGGACATGGAGAAGCTGGCGCGGGGCACGCCGATGTTCTCCGGCGCCGAGCTCGAAGCCATCATCAACGAGGCCGCGATCGCCGCGACGCTGCAAAACAAGGACTTCGTCGAGCAGGAAGACCTCGAAGAGGCCCGCGACAAGGTGCGTTATGGCCGGTCACGCAAGAGCGCGAAGGTCGAAGAAGAAGAGCGCAAGGTCGTGGCCTATCACGAGGCTGGGCACGCGGTGCTGATGTATTACGACGACGATTCCGAGCCGCTGCACAAGGTGACGATCATCCCGCGTGGGCCGTCTCTGGGCTCGACGATGATGCTGCCCGAGAAGGATCGGCAGATCATCAGCAAGCGTCGGCTGCTGGCGATGATGCGTGTGGACTACGGCGGTCGCATCGCCGAGCAGATGTTCACCGGGGACCAGTACAACGGCACCGCCAGCGATATACGCCACGCCATGCACATAGCCCGCGCGATCGTGACCGAGTACGGCATGTCCGACGCCGTGGGCTTCCAGTTCCTCGGCGACGACGAGGGCCGACAACCCTGGCAGGGCGGGGACTCGATGTCCAACGAAACCGCCAAGCTCATCGACGATGAGATCAAGGAGCTCATCGACACCACCTACGCGGACGCCAAGGCGGTCATCGAGAAGCACCGCGACCAGGTCGAGGCGCTGGCGCAGGCGCTCCTCAAGTACGAGACACTGACGTTTGACGAAGTGGATCGGCTGATGAAGGGCCAGCCGCTGGACAAAGCCACCGTCGCCGAGTTGCTACAGGCGGAGAAAAACAAGACCTCGAAGCAGACGGCCGCGGCGGGCATCGACAACAGCAGCAAGGGCTTGCCACGCGAGACCGGGTTCGATGACACGGGCCGGCTGCCAAGCCCGGCATAACGACCTGTCGCCTGACCCGTCGCGGTCCGGGGGCCCGGATTCCGAGGGGCACTTCCGGGGGGGGCTTTTCGCTCATTGCGGGCATTTCGCCGATACTTGGGTGCATGGACCTGTTCTGGCTGTTTTTCATCTTCGTGTTCGGGCTCGGCGCGTGCGTCGGCAGCTTCCTCAACGTGGTGATCTATCGCCTGCCCGAGGGCCGGAGCATCGTCACCCCGCCGTCATCCTGCCCCCAGTGCGGGCACGGGCTGGCGTGGCACGACAACGTGCCGGTGCTGGGCTGGCTGTGGCTGCGGGGCAAGTGCCGGTACTGCCGCAACCCCATCAGCATCCAGTACCCCATCGTCGAGGCGGTCACCGCAGCGCTCTTCGCCGGGCTTTACTACACCTACTTCGCCACGGACCTGCGCCCGGCCTTCGGCCAGGTGCCGCAGATGCTCGAACGCGACCACCTCCTCACCGGGACCTGGCCCATCTTCGTCATCCACCTGTTTCTCCTCGGCTCGCTCCTCGCAGCGACGCTGATCGACGCGAAGTACTACATCATCCCGCTGGACATCCCCTGGCTGGCGACGGGCGTCGCGTTGGTCGGGCTGCCGGCTGCGGTAGCCCTTGGCTCCACGGCAAGCGCCCAAGCCGGGGACATCACCGACACGCTCATCCCTTTCGCCGCGAACGGTACCGCGCTGCTCGGCGCGGCCGGGGGTGTCGCGGGCATCGCGCTATCCATCGTGCTGCTCCGCATGGGCATCTTCAAGCGGAGCTTCGCCGACGAGCACGCCTACCTCAGTGATGATGGCCACGAAACCACCGCCGAGGTCGTCGCCGCGTACCCGCACGCCCGCCGGGAGATGCTCAAGGAGCTGATGTTTGTCAGCCTGCCGCTGCTGGGGCTGCTGATTGGTTTCTACGTCGGGCACACGATGGACCTGCACACCCGGCTTGCCGGTTGGCCGAGCTGGGTCTTCGCGCTGGGCGGGGTGGTGTGTGGCTACCTCACCGGCGCGGGGCTGGTGTGGTTCACCCGTATCTTCGGCACGCTTGCGTTTGGCAAAGAGGCGATGGGACTGGGCGACGTCCACCTGCTGGCCGCGATCGGCGCGGTGCTCGGGCCGATCGACACCGTGCTTGCGTTCTTCATCGCGCCGTTCATGGGGCTGAAGATCTATGCGGTGATGATGATCGCGGGCGGGAAGAAAGATGAGCCGGTGCGTGTCATCCCCTACGGCCCATTCCTCGCGGCGGGTGCGCTGGTCGTCATGGTGTCCCGCAATGAACTGCTTCACCTGATCGTGGGGTAAACGCGAAGGCGCCGCGCTGCATCCACGTTTCAAGCCAAGGCCCCACTCCCTTACGGTCGCGGCTCTGTTGAGGCGGTTTTGTGGTGGGCGGCCAGGTAACCCCAGTAATACGCGGTGGGGGCGATGGTCTGGGTGATGGTGTACTCGCACATCGCTGGCCAGAGGTAGATGTCGGTGTAGGCCTCGTGGGGCGGCCAGGCGCGGGAGTCGGGGGTCTTCTGCTTCGAGAGGAACCAGGTGTGGACCCAGTTGTTGAAGGCATAATCTTCAGCAGGGTCCGACGGGCCATAGACGGTAATACCCGCAGGCGTGGGTTGGCCGGTGCGTCGCGAGTCGATGTGCAGGGGGTTGCGGGGCGGGTTGGGGCCGAGGCCGGTGGTGTAGGCCATGTTGTCCGGGTTGGCACCCGCGGAGAACTGACACGCCATGACCGTACCCGCGAGGAAGCGTGGCTCGCCGGTGAGGTAGTGGGCGCGGGGCAGGGCACGGCTGACCATGCCGGGCACAGAGAAATAGCCGACGTACCCCATCATCGGCAGGGTCGTGGCGTGGGTGGTGAGGTTGTAGCTGTTGGCTTGGCCGAAGTCGATCGCGCGCTCGGCCATCGCCACGATCGCATCGCGTGACGCCTGCTTGCGTGCCGCGTCGCCGAGGCCGTCGGGTAGCTAGGCATAAGCGAACAACGGCCCCTCGGGTGCCGCGGCCGGGCGTGCAAGCTGCTCATCAAGCCAGGGCGCCGCCGCGTCGTGGTAGCTGCGCCGACCCGTCGCGCGGTACAACTCGATCGCGGCAATCGCGCGGTCCTGGGGCAGGTCACGCAACGCGCGGGGTTCGTGCCGCTGCGCAAAGGCAGGGCGGTTTGCCTCGGCCCAGTCCCATGCGCGCCCGGCCGCCTGCGCATAGGTCGCGCTCAATGCCGCGTCGTAGGCTTTGAGCAGCCGAGACGCTTTCGCGGCATTGCCAGCAAAGAGGTAGCTGGTGACCGGGTCGGCTGCGAAAACGCCCACCGGCAGCGATTCCTGCCAACTCGCTTCACCCGCGCGGGGGTGCGATGTGGACTCCACACCGCCACGCACGCCGCCATCCGCCTGCTGCAAGCGCATGAAGAACGCAAGGTTCCACAGCGCCTCATCCATCACATCGGGCAGGTGGTTGTTCGCCTCGGCTGCGGGCACGCTCAGGGGCGTGGCCGCGAGCGCCTCGGGGAACAGGTCCAGCAACTCCAGCAGCAGATACGTCGCGCGGAGGTGCGGGGTCCGGCGGTCCCAATCGCCCGCATCCATGTAACCGCCCCACGCCTCGGGCACAGGCGTCAACTCGCCGGCCGCGCTCAGCCGACGCAGACTCTCGTCGATCGCTTTGGACTCGCCATCGAGCGTGGTCACATCCGTCTGCACCGGCACCAACCCCATCGCGGGGTGGAATGACATCGGCCTTGTGTAGGGCGTCAACGGCAGACCCAACTCAATCCCGCTGCGGTGATGCAAGAACCCCTGCATCGAGATCGACCACGCCTCGCGCCACACCGCCTCATCAAGCGTGATCGGCTCACTGACCCCGATGCCGGGGACATGCACGCGGTATCGGCCGGGCGTGGCGAAGGTGTGGAAGTCCAGATGATAAACGTCGGTCTGCACGTAATCCCGCTCCACGCGCAGCTTCTCGACATCGCCCATCGCGTGCGCCCGTGTGATCGGGCCGGTGAAAACAGCCTTGCCTTGTGCGTCGATCAACTCGAACGAGTCCAGCCCCTCGAAACGATGCCCGCCGCCGGTGCCCATCCAGATGGAGAGGTAAGCCCGCTTAAACGGGTCGCCCGGCGCGAAGCCGATGTGGCTGGTGTGGATCGCTTCGCTGCGGTTGATGCGGGTCTGGTGGTGGAACTCTGTGGCGGGTTCGCGGGTGTTGAGGCCGTCGAAATGGATCGTGTAGCGTGCGCCCTCGCGGAGCGGTTGGGGCAACACGAGGTACACCCTGTGCAGCATCGCGGCCTCGCGCGAGGGCATCGCGTGGTCGGTCGGCTTGCTCTTGCGGTACACCGCGCTGGGGCGCACGCCCGCAGCGTAACGCTCATCGTCGGCCGAGGTGATGCGGTACGCGGCGGGCTCATCCACCGTGAGCAGTTCCAGCGCATCGCCCTCCACACGCTGATCGGGCAGATACGCGGTGCCATCGCCGATCATCTCACCGACACGTTGCGCGCGGCCATCCTCCGGGGTCCGCATCAGAATCAGATCACGCTTCGCCACGACCCATCGCCCGTCTTCGTGCAGCAGAACCTCCCCGCCCCGCCTCTCGATCCGGTCGCCGGGCCGCGGCTCGTAAGGCAGGTGCTTCACGGGCGGCACCCTGCCCGCGGCTATCTCCACGCTCATGATGTGCGACGCGACCGTGCCCACGCGCACCACCTGCGGCGAATCGGCGGAGCGCTCGGGGTCG
>JBGTLW010000327.1:0-7257 GCA_041743835.1 Phycisphaeraceae bacterium
CCCGCGCACAAGCACAGCCCCAACCGCAGCCACAGCAGCAGCCGGTCCCCGCGTCACGGACCCGCTCGCGGTCGGGCGGGCAGTCGGTGATCGCCGAGCCGAACTGGGACACCAAAGAGCAGAAGACGCACCGTGTCATCGAAGACGGGCCGCTGGGCGAAGCAAGCCAGGTCAGCCGGAAGCGCAAGCGTGCGGCTTCGGTCCCCTCCGCGGGTATCGGTAACGCTCGCGGCCGCGACTTGGGCATCCTGCTCACCTCGCGGGACACCCTCCGCCAAGCCATCATCCTCAAAGAATTGCTGGATAAGCCCGTCGCCCTGCGGTGAATCGGAGCCGCAATCCCAAGCAAGAACGCATCAACGCATTAACGCATCAACGCGCGGACAACGTCTGCCCTGTTTCCGCCGGCACCGCAACTGCCTCGGCTTCCACCTGCGTGTCAGACTTGAAGATGATCCGGGTCATGTGGTTCGCCCCGTCGATCAGGGCCGCCCCGCCGATGCCCACGCCCATCGCGATGGCCAGCAGTGCCGCGACGCCCGCGCCGATCCTGCGGGACACCGCCGGAACCAGCGTGACATCGTCAGCGGGCTTGCCGAAGAAGCAGGCGTTGACGATCCGCAGGTAGTACACCGCGGAGATGGCGGAGTTGATGACGGTGATGATGACGATCCAGCGGAAGCCCGCGTGGTACGCCGGGCCGATGAGGTAGATCTTGCCAAGGAACCCGACCACCGGGGGGAGCCCGATCAGTGACAGCACGCTGATGAGCATGATGGCCGCGAGGTCGGGGTGACGCTTGACCAGGCCGCCCAGGTCCTCGTAGGTCTCCACTTCCTCGCCACGCCGCCGGAGGCAGCCGAGCACCGCAAAGGAAGCGATGGTGCCCAGCCCATAAGCCACGAGGTAGAACACCACGCCCGCCAGCCCGTTGGTCAGCGCGCTGTCGCTGCCCGCCGCGTTACCCGCAAGCAGGCCTACCAGCACATAGCCGCTGTGCGCGATAGAGGAGTACGCCAGCACACGCTTGACGTTGTCCTGCATCAGACCCAGTACGTTGCCCAGCGTCATCGTCGCCACCGCGATAACCCACAGCAGCACGACCAGCGGCTGGGGCAGGGGCCAACCCACAAAACCCAGCACGAGCATCAGCGCCGCAAAGCCCGCTGTCTTGGGCACGAAGGCGAGGAACGCCGTCACGCTCGTCGACGCGCCCTGGTACACGTCCGCGGCATAAAAGTGCATCGGGAACGCGGCGATCTTAAAGCAGATGCCGATCACGCTGAGCATCAGCCCCGCGAGCAGGAGTTGGCTCGGCTCGCCGGACGCCGTGATCGCCTCGCGGATGCCGACAAAATCGGTGTGCCCGGTCGCGCCGTAGATCAGGGCAAAGCCATAGAGGAAGATCGCCGCACCCATCGCGCCGAGGAAGAAATACTTCACCGCCGATTCCTGCGCCGCGATCTTGTCGCGGGAGACCGCGACCATCACATACGTCGGCAGGCTCGTGAGCTCCAGCGCCAGGAAAAGCCACGCCAGGTCGTCCGCCCCGGCGGTAAGCATCACCCCGGTCAGGCTCATCAGGAAAAACGCGAAGAACTCGCCACGGATGTTGTTGCCCGGCTCAAAGGTTCTGACGTGCTCCGCGTCGATCACCTGCCGCAGCCCCGCGGGCACCTGCGCCGCGACCAGCAGCAATACCAGACCGATGCCAAGCGTCGCGTACTTGATGAACACCGCAAGCCCGCCAAGCCCCACGCCGCTGCTGGGCTCGGGCACAAGGCCGACCAGCACCGCGGCGATGACCAGTGCGAGCCCGCAGATGACCGAGGTGAGCTTGCGGATGCCCGCGTTCGCGGACAAGCCGGTGAACAGGCACACCACCGCGCCGATCATCAGCGTCATCTCGGGCCAAAGCGTCGCGACTTTTTCTGCCAGGGTTCCCATACGGTTCTTCTATCAATCGGCGGAGCCCGCTGCCCATAGCGGCGCGGCGGTTGACCGCGGGCTAAGGGGCAGCGCGCCCGTGTTCAGGTCAATCGGTTCGGTGGTCAGTTCCACAAGTCTGTGTGCCGTTTCATCCAGCCGTGCCTGGGCCACGTTCTGGGCCGGGGCGGTGAGCTGCGCGACCGGCTTCTCAAGCGTCTTCAAGATGGGGTATGGCGCAAGCCCGAACACCAGGCAAGCGATCGCCAGCGGCGTGAGCACACCGATCTCCCGCAGGTTCAGGTCGCGCGGGCGGTACCCGTGGCCCTCGGGCAGGTGCTGGTCGCTGACCCACGCGGGATCGACGTGCGGCACCTTGAGCGGGCCGAAGACGACCTTGCCCGTGAGGTAAAGCAGGTACATCGCGGCGAAGACCATGCCGATGCCCGCGATCGCTGCGAACTCCCAGCCCAGCACGTTGCTGGGCGAGTTGAACGTGCCGAGCAGGGTCATGAACTCGCCGATGAAGCCATTAAGTCCCGGCAGGCCGACCGACGCCATGATGAAGAAGACCATGAAGAACGCCCAGACGGGCATGACGCGAGCGAGCCCGCCCATCGCCGCCATCTCCCGTGTGTGGAAGCGTTCGTAGATCATGCCGATGCACAGGAACAGCGCCCCGGTCGATAGGCCGTGGTTGATCATGTACATGACCGCGCCGATGGCTCCGATGTTGTCCATGTCCAGCGCGAACATGCCCAGCACGCAGAAGCCCAGGTGGCTGACGGAGGAGTAGGCCACGAGTTTCTTCACATCGGTCTGCACCCAGCAGACCAGCGCGGTGTAGAGGATGCCCATGACCGCGAGGACGCCAATCGCCGCGCCGTAGGTGACCACAGCCTCGGGGGCCATGGGGATGGCGAAGCGCAGGATGCCGTAGGTCCCGAGCTTGAGCAGGACACCCGCGAGGATGACCGACCCGGCGGTGGGGGCCTCGGTGTGTGCCAGGGGCAGCCAGGTGTGGACGGGGAACAGCGGGACTTTGACGGCGAAGCCGGCCATCATCGCGCCCAGCACCAGCGCTTGCTGGAGGGGCGACATGGCCTGGGCCGCGCCGTACAGCGCCTGGATGTTGAAGGTCCAGTCGTTGCCCAGTGTGGTATTGAAGTAGGCGACATAGACCACACCCGCGAAGGTGAGCATGGAGCCGGTGAAGGTGTAGAGGAAGAACACCTTCGCCGCGTGGAGCCGGTTGCCCGAGCCGAACACGCCGATGAGGAAGTAGAGCGGGACGAGCGTAAACTCGAAGCAGATGTAGAAGAAGATGAGGTCCGTGGCGATAAACGTGCCGGTCATCGCGGCCTGGAGGATGAGCAGCCAGAAGTAGAACTCACGGAACCGCTCGCCCACGGCTGTGAGCGACGCGAGCACGGTGATCGGCATGAGGAACGTGGTGAGCAGGATCAGCCACAGGCTGATGGTGTCGATGCCCCAGCTAAACGAAAGCCCGAACGCCGGGACCCACTCCACGCCGTTCTCCATCGTGATCCCCGGCGAGGACCAGTCGAATTGGTACGCCAGCAGCAGCGAGGCGATGAAGGTGAAGACGGTGGACAGCAGGGCGAACGACCAGGCGTTTCGCCGGTCGTCAAACCACTTCACCGGCGCGAGCATCACGGCGGCGGAGAGCAGGGGCAGGATGACGAGGAGGGGGATCATGTAATTCAGTGGCCGGCCTTGCTTGGCCGGCGTCTAGCTGCTCCTAATTCACCACAATAAAGATCAACACGGCGAGGATCGCGAGGCCCGCGGCCATGCCAAGGCCGTAGCCCTGGAGCCGACCGGTCTGCGTCTTCTGCGCGGCCCGGCCCAGCGTGTTGCCGGGCAGCCAGCCGACCAGTTGCACCAGCCCATCGAGGATCAACTGGTCGATCACGAAGAACAGTTGTGCCTTGAGTCGGAGGGGCTTGACGATCACCGCGTCGTAGATCTCGTCCACGTAGTACTTGGCGGAGAGCAGCTTGACCACCCCGACGAATCTGGCGGCGAGGCGTGCGCCCGCGTCCCGGTTCAGCCAGTGCAGGTAGGCCGCCAGCGCGATCGCTCCGATCGCGAGCAGCCCGCTGACCGCCATCATGACGTAGTGGACATCCAGGCCCAGCATCGTGCCGTGCTTGATGGAGACCGACGGCTTGGCCGACGATCCATAGACCATGCTGCCGATCCAGCCGTACTTGTGCGACCCGATGAAGCCGACGACGATCCAGCCCACGGTCGCGCCCAGCGCGAGCACCACCAGCGGGATGTTCATGGGCCACCAGGGCATCTCGTGCGGGGCGTGGTGGTGGCCGTGGTGCGTGTCGTGGTCTTCTGTGTTTTTGCCGTGTTGGTGGGCCTTGTCCTCGGCGGAGTGGTCGGGCGATTCGGGCTCGGGTGCGCCGTGGTCTTCGTGGCCCATCTCATACTGCTCGGGGCCCATGAACACGCGGAACCACACGCGGAAGCCATAGGACGCGGTGATAAACGCGGTGACCAGCGCGGCGATGCCCAAGAGGTAATACCCCGTGGCCCAGGTGCCTTCCATCTGCGCCCGGTCGAAGACCGCCGCGATAATCAGGTCCTTGCTGAAGAACCCGCTGGTCAGCGGCACGCCAGCCAGCGACAGGCACGCGGCAAACATCAGCCAGCAGGTGACCGGCATCTTGTGCCGCAGCCCGCTCATCTTGCGGAGGTCCAGTTGCCCCGCCATCGCGTGCATGACCGACCCGGCGGTGAGGAACAACAGGCCCTTGAAGAACGCGTGGCTGATGAGGTGCCACATGCCCCCGACGCTGGACAGCACGCCGACACCCAGGAACATGTAGCCAAGCTGCGAGACGGTGGAGAACGCGAAGACGCGTTTAATGTCGTACTGACACAGCGCGATGGTTCCCGCAAAGATCGCGGTGACCCCGCCAATGGTAGCGACGGTGGGCAGGGCGTAGGGCGAGTACTCGAACAGGGGCAGGAGGCGGGAGATCATGTACACGCCGGAGGTCACCATCGTCGCGGCGTGGATGAGGGCGGAGACGGGCGACGGGCCTTCCATGGCGTCTGGCAGCCAGACGTAGAGGGGGATCTGCGCCGACTTGCCGATGGCACCGAGCATCAGCAGCAGCGGGGCGGCCATGACCCAGGCGGTGTGGTGGGGGAGCGTCGCCTGCTGGTACGCGGCGAGGGCCGAGGCGCTGAGCGTGGCGACATCGACCTTGCCGATCATCGCCTGTGCCGCGGGGATGATCTCGGCGTAGCGCACCGACCCGAAGGTCATATAGACCGTGAAGATGCCCAGCGCAAAGCCCAGGTCACCGATGCGGTTGACGATGAAGGCTTTTTTTGCTGCGGCGACGGCCGAGGGCTTGCTGTAATAGAACCCGATGAGCAGGTACGACGCGAGGCCCACCATCTCCCAGCCGAGGTACAGGACGATGAGGTTGTCGCCCATGACCATCGAGGTCATGGCGAAGATGAACAGCGATACACCGCCGAAGAACCGCGCGAACCCGCGGTCGCCCTTCATGTAGCCCGTGGCATACAGCGCGACCAGCGAGCCGATGCCGGTGACCACGAAGAGCATGACCATGGTAAGCGAATCGATGTAGTAGGCGAAGTCCGCCTGGAATCCGCCGTTGCCCTGGGCATCGACACCCACACCGATCCACTTGAAGAACGTGACCACCTGCGCGGGCCCGGCCACCGCTTCGGTGTACGTCAGCACCGCGATGACAAACCCGGTGAAGATCGACAGCACGCAGATCGGCCCGGCCAGCGGACGCAGGGGCTTGCGCATGCAGCACAGGCAGCAGAACACCGCGGCAAGCAGCGGGATCCAAGGCACGAATTTGAGGACTTCAATCGGCATCGGTCGGCCTTAACCACGCATCGCGGCCCACGCCTGAGCGTCGAGCGTACGCTTCCTTCTAAACAACAGCACCACCAGACCCAACGCGAGCGCTGCCTCGGCGGCGGCGATCGTCAATACGAAAATCACAAACGTCTGCCCCGTGTCGTTGCTGTGGAACCGGCTAAACGCCACCAGCGAGATCGCGATCCCCTGGAACATCATCTCCGTGCAAAGGAACATGATGATCAGGTTCCGACGCGTCACAAACCCGATCAGCCCCAGCACAAACAACACCGCACCCACCAGCAGGTAGTGCGACAGGGCAAAGGTGGACAGGGCTTCAGGCATGGGGTCAGGGTGAGGTTCGGAGGGCTGATGATGTGCCACGGCGAGTGGCGGTTACGGCGTCACGCCTACGACGGTGATTTCCCGGCCAGAACGTGGTGGTCATCTTCTTCATGCACCTGTGTCTTGGCGATAACCACTGCCCCGATCAGGGCAACGAGCAGGATGATACCCGCCAACTCCAGCCCCAGCGGGTGGCTCTTGAACAGGTCCAAGCCCACACGCTCCACGTTCGTCAAGGAATGCTGGACCTCTGTGCCTTCGCCCGCGGCCTTGGCGGTATCCATCGCGGTCGCATGTGCCGGGGTCAGGGGCGTGTCCCCGCTCTTGGATTCGGAGCGGTTTGCCAGCGTGGACTCGATCAGGGCGCTGTCGGTGAGTTGCGGGTCCATCGTCTGCTGGGCGATCGGCTGGAACATGATGCTCAGCAGCACCGCCAGCAGCAGGAACCCCGCCGCGACGGCCGCGAACGGCTCCCGCGCGACCCGCTCGTACTCCGGGGCATCCTTCTGATTGTTCGACTGCTGCTGCTCCGACGCGAGCATGATGACAAACATGTACGTCACCAGGATCGCCCCGCCGTAGATGATGACCATCGCGAAGGCGATGAACTCAGCCGACAGTGTCAGGAACATCCCGGCGGTGGAGAGCACCACCATGACAAACCACAGGGCCGCGTACACCGGTCGCTTATTGGTGATGACGGCCACGGCACAGGCGATGCCCAGGAAGCCGAAGATGTAGTGGAACCCGAACGCGGCGAGTTCGATGCCGGTGGTCTGGTCGCCCCCGAAGCCCGGCGGGGCCGGGGCGGGGCTGTCCGGTGCCCAGGGCGGGCCGGGCAGGTCGTGCCAGAAGTCGAATTGTCGCACCAGGAACAGCCAGAGCCCGCCGATGACCGCCGCGCCGAGGATCGCACCGATCGGCTTGAGGTTGAGACCCCGCTTGGGCATCATCAACAGCAAGGCGATCGCCCCGAGGATCGATGCGAGGTAGAGGATGACGGGGAGCGGCATGGTCCGGTCGGCAAGGGGTTTTGGGGCGTCCAACGCGCGTCCATGCGCGCATCATCAGCCCGCGAAGGGGATGAGGCGAAAGGATAG
>JBGTLW010000328.1:0-30315 GCA_041743835.1 Phycisphaeraceae bacterium
TCCAATGCCGCCGAGCGACGCCAGATCTTCGAGGAAGCAGCCGGTATCAGCCGGTTCAAGGCCCGCAAGAAGGAAGCGATCCGCAAGCTCGAACGCGCGGAGCAGAACCTCGCGCTGTGTCGTCAGAGGCTCGAAGACACCGAGCGTCGGCTGCGGTCCGTGAAAATGCAGGCCGCACGCGCCCGCACGTTTCAGGAATACAAGGCCCGGCTCAGCGAGCTCCAGTTGCAGCACGCCCTGGCGGAGTTCCACAAGCTGCGCACCGAATCGCTGAAGCTGGCGCAGGCGCTGGAGCTGGCCGAGGCCGACCGTCAGGTCGCCGCGCGTTCCCTGGCCGAGGCCGAGACGCAGGTCAACGACGTGGAGATTGAACGGCAGTCCATCCTGCAGAAGCAGAAGGGTCTTGACCAGGACCGCCTGCAACAAAAGTCGCGCAAGGAACAGGCCGAGCAACGCCAGCGCTTCGCCACCAGCACGCTGGAAGACGTGAAGCAGCACATCGCGAGGGACCAGTCCCGCCTCACGGAGCTCGGAGCCCGACGCGAGCAGCTCAAGGCCGACCAGGCCCAGCACGCCGAGGCGGTCGCTACCCTCGAATCCGCTCAGGCCGAAGCCGCGACTCGGCTCGAATCCGCCCAGACCGAGGCCCGCCAGCGCCAGCACCGCCTCAACGAACAGCGGGCCGCGCTCGACGACGAGAAGACCGGCGTCACGGACCTGCTCCGCCGCGTCGCCTCGCTGCACAACGAAATCCGCGCGATCGATACCTTCAAGCAAAACCTCACCCAGACCCGGCACAAGCTCGACCAACGCACCGGGCAGGTCGGCCAGCAACTCGAATCGCTGCTCTCCCAGCGCGACGACGCCACCCGCAAACTCGAAGAAGCCACCTCGCTCCACGAGCGCGAATCCGCGGAGCTGGCGCATCAAAAGTCCCTGGCCGGGCAGTTCGGCTCGCAGATCTCCACGCTCAACGAACGCCTGGCCAAGACCCGCGAGAAGCGCACCGCGCTGGGCGCGCGTCGGACCGCGTTGCAGGAGATGGAAGACAAGCTCGAAGGCATCAGCGCCCCGGTCAAAGCCGTCCTCGCCCGAGCCGGCGCCTCCACCGCCCGCCCCGACGGGGAGCAAACCAACCCGCAGCCAGATGGCATCAATCACGCGGGGGAAGCTTCCGGGGGCAGTTCCGGGGGCAGTTCCGGGGGGGGGGATGCTTTTGATTTTATTCGGGGGTTGCTTGCGGACCTGATCCAGACTTCGCACGAGCACGCCGCCACGGTCGAGGCTGCGCTTGGCGATTATCAGCAGGCGTTGATTGTGGATCGTCTGGCAGACATCTGCTCGAACAATGGCGGGAAGACCGCGCGTGATGCGCTCGGTGGCCGGGTGACGTTCCTGGCGATCGATCAACCGCCCATCCCCGCGTTGGACCACGCCGCCGACTGGCCCGTGCCCGCCCGCCCGGTGATTGACCTGGTGCAGTACCCCGATTGGCTTGCGCCGATCGCCTGGCGGCTCCTTGGCCGGACGCTGGTCGTGCGCGATCTGGATGCCGCCCTGCTGCTGCGTCAGACGCTGCGCTCCGGGTACCGCTTTGTGACCGCGGGTGGCGAGCTGCTCGACGCCGATGGGCGCGTCTATGCCGGGCCGGTCGGCACAGCCGCGGGTGGCGGGATCATCTCCCGCCGGGCCGAGCTCGCCTCGCTCCAGGCCCAACTCACCGAGCTCGACGCGATCATCGCCTCGGACCACCAGACGCTGACCATGCTCTCGGACCAGGCCTCGCACATCGACAAGACCGTCGCGGACCTGGGCAACTCGCTCTACGAGGCGAACACGATCAAGGTCGAGCTGACCAGCCGGCTGCAGTCACTCGATGCACAGATCGGCTCGCTGGAGAAGGAGCAGCCCGTGCTCGCCGCCGAGGCCGAGCAGATCCACAACCAGATGCGCGACGCGGAAGAACAACGCACCGGCCACGCCGCCGCCGCGCTCGAGCTCGCGCGCACCTCCGCCGAGCGTGAGGCCCGTGTCGCTGCGATGCACGCGGACATCGCCTCGGGCCAGCAGGCGATCGAGCAGGCGACCGAAGCCGTGACCGCCGCGCGGGTGGACGCGGGCAAGCTGGCCGAGCAGTTGTCCGCCGCGCAGCGTCAGTTGCGGCAGGCGGAGGTCGCGGCCGCGGACGTGCTGCGTCAGCACAAGCTGCTGGACGACCAGTTGGCGGGCTACACCCAGCGGATCGAGAAGCTCGAAGCCGACCACGCCGCCGCCCAGCTTGAGGCCCGGGACGCCGACTCGCAGTTGCAAGGCCTGATCACGCAGTGCGAGCTGGTCAGCCGGAGGCTCGCGAAGTTCGACGAGTCCATCGCCGAGCTCCGCAAGACGGTGCGTGACCAGCGGTCCGCGCTGGAGCAGGCCGACCAGCAGTTGCACCGCTTGCAGGTCAACCAGCGTGAGCTTGAGGTGAAGACCGATGCGGTGCGTCAGCGTGCCTCCGAGCAACTGGACATCGACATCGCCGACGCCCACCGCCTGCGTCTCAACGACCTGAGCGACTTGGACGCCGAGGCGGAACAGGCCACCGCCGCGGAAGACCCCGCCGCCGAACCGGCCGACGAACCAGCCGCGAAGCCCGATCCGTTTGCGATCGACTGGCCGGCGGTGGAGTCCGAGATCGCCGAGCTTCGCACCAAGATCACCCGGCTTGGCAACGTCAACGTGGACGCGATCACCGAGCAGGAACAGCTCGAAGACAAGCACAACGACCTGGCCGACCAGGTCCGCGACATCGACGATGCGCGTGTGCAGCTTGAGAAGCTCATCGACGAGATCAACGAGAAGTCGCGCACGCGGTTCGAGGAAACCTTCAACGAGGTGCGTGCCAATTTCGCCGGGCCGCAGGGCATGTTCCGCCGCCTGTTCGGTGGCGGGAAAGCGACGATCGAGCTGATCCCCGATGAGAACGGGAAGATCGACGTGCTCGAATCCGGCATCGAGATCACCGCCAAGCCGCCCGGGAAAGAGCCGGCCGCGCTCTCGCAGCTCTCCGGCGGCGAGAAGACCATGACCGCGATCGCCATGCTCATGGCCATCTTCAAGACCAAGCCCTCGCCCTACGCCATCCTCGACGAAGTCGATGCCGCGCTAGACGACGCCAACGTCGAACGCTTCACGCAGATCATCCGTGGCTTCCTCGATCGCTCGCACTTCATCGTCATCACCCACCACAAGTTCACCATGCAGGCCTGCGATGTGCTCTACGGCATCACGATGCAGGAGCGCGGCGTGTCCAAGCGCGTCGCCGTCAAGTTCGATCAGGTGGCGGCGGACGGCACGATCAGCAAAGACGCCCTGCGCCATGCCGACACCGACTCCGGCACCGACGCACAGACCCCCGAGCCCGCTCAATCACCGCAAGCCCCAGCCCGTGAGCTTGTCGTCGCCGAGGCCCCGAAGCGGTCCAGCAACCGCGAACGCCTGGCCGCGATGCTTGGGGGCCGCGAGGCGTTGGAAGTGGTGGATGTGGTTGAGGCCGTCGAGGTGGTTGAGGAACCCGCGACGCGTTGACGTTGCTGCGCCACATGGGTTATGCAACATCAGAGCCGCCGCGTCCCCGCGGCGGTCCGCCTCGGGGACGAGGCGGCTCGGTGGGGCAACGTCGCTTGAGAATCGTTGGTGATTTGTGTCGGCGCGTGCGTTTACAGCATCTCAGCCGCGAGCGATGCGAGTTCGCTGCGTTCGCTGCGGGCGAGGGTGACGTGGCCGACGAGAGCTTGGCCCTTCATGCGTTCGACCATGTACGACAGGCCGTTGGACGAGCTATCGAGGTAGGGGTGGTCGATCTGGCCGACGTCGCCGGTGAGGATGATCTTGGTCCCCTCGCCGACGCGGGAGACGATGGTTTTCACTTCGTGCGGCGAGAGGTTCTGAGCCTCGTCGATGATGATGAACTGGTGCGGGATGCTCCGGCCGCGGATGTAGGTCAGCGGCTCGAGCACGAGCGACCCCTCAGCCATGAGCTGGTTGATCCGCTGCTCGACGGGCTTGGACTCGGCGTGCTGGCTGCCGGGCAGGCCCCCGCCGCGTGTGCTCATGAGGTAGGTCAGGTTGTCGAAGATCGGCTGCATCCACGCCGAGAGCTTCTCGTCCTTGTCGCCGGGCAGGTAGCCGATGTCCTTGCCCATCGGCATGATCGGCCGGGCCACCAGGAGCTTGTCGTAGCGCTGCTCGGTGAACACCTTGGTCATGCCCGCGGCAATGGCGAGCAGGGTCTTGCCCGTGCCCGCCGTGCCCAGCAGGGTGATGAGCTTGACCTCGTCGTCCAGCAGCAGGTCCAGGGCCATGGTCTGCTGGACGTTGCGTGCGATGATGCCGAAGACCGGCTTACGCGGGCCGTGGATCGGGATGAGGTGGTCGGTGTCCGCCAGCCTGCGTGCCAGCCCGGTGTGCGACTCGTCCAGCGCATTGCGTAGCTGGACGTACTGGTTGGCTTCGAGCTTGATCGGATGGGTGGAGCCATCCGCCTCGGCCTCGACCAGGTGATCGGTCATTTCTTCGAGGGGTAGCTGCTTCTCTTCGTAGAGCTGGTCGATGATGTCGCCGGGCACGTTGAGCACGCGGTAGCCGGTGTAGAGCCGATCGCTATCGACCTTCTGCGCCTCGAAGTCTTCGGTCTCGATACCCAGGGCATCGGTTTTGAGCCGGACGTTGGCGTCTTTGGTGATGAGGATGACGCGGTGGCCGTGGTCCTGCAGCGCCCACGCGACGCCGATGATCCGGTTGTCGGGGGTTTCCTCGGCCAGCCAGCGTGGTCGTTTTTCCTCGGCAAAGTCCACGCGGATGGTCCCCCCGTGCCCGTTCCACTGTACGCCGTCAGCCAGCCTGCCCTTGAGCCGCAGCGCGTCGAGCTGGCGGATCACCTCGCGGGCGTTGCGGGCCACGTCGTCGTTGCCCTTCTTGAACTTGTCGAGTTCCTCAAGCACCGCGAACGGGATGATGACGTGGTTGTCATCAAACAGGTACAGCGAGCGGGGGTTGTGGAGCAGGACGTTGGTGTCGAGCACGAAGTACTTGATCCCCGTGTCGGCCACGGGGGTCTGTTTGGATGAAGGGGCCACCGTAGGGGTTTCCTTGCGGGCGGGGGCAGACGGGGTTGGTTCCGCCACGAGACTATGCGCGATGCCGGGTTTCACCATGAGTATTATCGTCACGATCGGGGGGTAGGTCTGGAAAAACAGGGTCCACAAAATAGTTATACAGCGTTCAGGGCCTGACTGTTCGCTAACGAACAGTGCCTGCGCCCTTCATCCCACCGAACGCCGCGAACGGGCCATGCTTATGCAACAGTTCGACCGGCTCAAACCCCGCGTCGCGTAGCCGATCAAGCTGCCAGGTCACCGGGCGGGGGGTGTCCTCCTCCTCGATGTACGCGAACACCTTGTCGCGGAAAGCCTCGCCACCCAGGGCCGTGAGGTAGTCGCTGTACCCCTCCCACATGATGCCCGACACCGCGGCCGATTCATGCTCCACCAGATCGTGAATCCACAGACAACCGCCCGGCCGAAGGGCGCGGTACAGCTTGCCAAAGACCGTGTCCCACTCGCTCGGCTCGCGCAGGTGATGCAGCACCGCCCCCGCGACAATGACATCAAACCGCGCCTCGCCAAGTACGACCTCGCGCACATCGCCTTGCACCGCGATAACCTTGCCCGCCGTCGCTGTCCCGACGCGCTGCTGTGCGCGTTGGAGCATCGCGCCGCTGAGGTCAAGCAGCGTCACATCCATATCGGGCATCACATCGAGTAGCGCCAGGCTGTAGTTGCCCCCGCCACAGCCCAGGTCCAGCAGCGAGGCCGCATCAGGCACACAGGCTTTCGCAGCCCGGGCGATCAGGTCCAGACACAACGCGCTGTCGATCGCGGTGCGCTGCCCGGTGTCGCGGTTGCTAAACGCATCGACCAGCGCATCAAACCGCGCGGCGATCGTTGCGGGGGTTGATTTGTGCTGAGGCAAAGTCATGGTGCCGCCTCCCAGTCGCGGCGGAGCAGGCGGTAGTTGGCCATGTCCTGGCATCGGCCGTCGGGGAAGCAAAGCCACTGGGCCATCGTGGCTTCGCGGGTGAAGCCCAGGCGCTCAGCGACGCGGTGGCTGGCGGTGTTGTTCACGTCGGCGGTGATGTCGATGCGGTTCACGCCCAGCACCTCGAAGCCGTAGCGCACCATCGCCCGGCAGGCGCGGGTCATCAGGCCCTTGCCCTGTTCGCGCTCGTCGAGCCAGTAGCCCAGCTCGACGCTGCCGATCCGCCGATCCATCCGCAGGTGGTAAATCTCACCCGCGATCCGGCCGTCGTGGATGACCAGCATCGTCGCCGAACCGTTCTTGACGTGTTGCTCCCGCGCGCGGGCGATGGCCGAGCTGACCTCGTCCAGGCTCTTGACGCTGGGGACCCACTCCAGCCAGGGCTTGACGTGCTCGCGGTTGCGCATCACCACGTCGTACAGCGCCTCGGCATCGCCGGGCTCCACAAGGCGCAGGTGCGTCCGCTCATCCATGGGCACCACGAGCCGTTCGATACCCGGCTCGGTACCCACCCAGCAGCTCATCACCACTTCGTTCACGAACTGCCCGTCGCGTTTGACGTGCCAGCGGCGTTCGCCGTCGTGCGTGAAGCCGACCTTCTCATAGACGCGCAGCGCCCGCGGGTTGTCCGCGTAAACACCCAGCGACAGCACTTCGACGCCCGGCTCGGCCCGGCCCCACGCGACCAGCTCCTTCATCAGCAGCGTGCCCAGCCCGCGATCGCACCACGCGGCACGCACCGAGATGCCGATGTCCGCGCGGTGCCGGATGCGGTGCCGCGCATCGCAGCCCGCGCTGCACAGCGCGATCATGTCGCCGGCCTCGTCCTCGGCCATGATCTGGATGCCCGCCTTCTCGCGGTTGCCACGGATCCACTGCCGCTCCCATTTTAGCGACGGCAGCTCGTCCTCCGGCGCAAAGAGGATGCCCGTGGTCTCGTGACGCACCGCATCGATGTACGCGAGCAGCCGGGGCGCATCGTCCTCGGTCGGGCTGCGCAGGTGGACGCGCGCACCATCGCGCAGCGTCAGTGTCTTGGCTTCGAAGATGCTCATGGCTGGGCCACCCTTTCAGGCAGGTCGCCCTCGGCATCGCCAGCCATCGTGGTGGCTTTGACGCTGCGCTCTTCGGTGGTGCGGATGCGGTTGATCGCCGCCAGGTACGCGTGGGCCGCGGCCTCGACCACGTCCGTCGAGAGGCCCCGGCCACGGACCTTGCGGTCGTGGTGACGCAGTTGCACGGTGGCTTCGCCCTGTGCGTCTTTCCCGCCGGTGACAGCGCGGGAGCTGTAATCCTCCAGCGTGACCTCGACGCCGGTGATCCGCTGGATCGCCGAGAAGATCGCGTCGAGCGGGCCATCACCCGTCGCGGCATCGGTCACCTCGGTGCCGGCAGAGTCGCGCACGACCACCGTCGCGGTCGCGATCGTGTTGGTCCCGCTGCTGACCTGGAAGCGCACCAGCTCCCAGAGCAGCCGGCCACGGTCCAAGTGCTGATCGACCAGCGCTTCAATGTCCTCGTCGTACACGTCCTTCTTCTTGTCCGCGAGTGCCTTGAACTGGTCGTACACGCGGTTGAGCGCCTCGTCATCGACGGTGTAGCCCAGGTCTCGGATGCGGTCGGCCAGGGCGTGCCTGCCCGAGTGCTTGCCCAGCACCAGCGTGCTTTCGGGCACGCCGATGTCGCGCGGGTCCATGATCTCGTAGGTGTTGCGGTTCTTGAGCATGCCGTCCTGATGGATGCCAGACTCGTGGGCAAACGCGTTTTCCCCGATGATCGCCTTGTTCCGCTGGACCTTGAGCCCGGTGAGATTAGAGACCATGCGCGAGGTCTTGAAGATCTGCCGGGTGTCGATGCGCGTGGTGTAGGGCATGAAGTAGTCGCTGCGGGTGCGCAGGGCCATGACCAGTTCTTCCAGCGCCGCGTTGCCCGCGCGTTCGCCGATGCCGTTGATCGTACACTCGACCTGCCGCGCACCGTTCTGCACCGCGGCAATGGAATTGGCGACCGCGAGGCCCAGGTCGTCGTGGCAGTGCGATGAGAGGATGATGCCTTTCTCGTCGATGATGGGCAGCTTCTGGCGGACGTAGGCGAAGATGTGGCCGTACTGCTCGGGCACCGCGTAGCCGGTGGTGTCGGGGATGTTGATGGTGGTGGCGCCAGCCTCGATCACGGCGTGGGTGATCTCGACCAGATGGTCCAGCTCGGTCCGGCTGCCATCCTCGGGCGAGAACTCCACATCCGTGACGTAGCCCCGCGCCTGCTGCACCGAATCGACGCTGATTTTGATGATCTGGTCCCAGGCCTTACGCAGCTTGTGCTCGCGGTGGATCTTGCTGGTGGCGCAGAAGACGTGGATGCGCCCGCCTGCGGGGTTGGCTGCGTTTTTGACCGCCTCACCCGCGCGGTCGATATCGCGTGGCACGCAGCGCGACAGGCCACAGACCACCGCCCGCTCGATCTCCTGGGCGATCGCGCGGACCGCCTCGAAGTCGCCCTGGCTGGTAATGGGGAAGCCCGCCTCGATCACATCGACGCCCAAGGCTTCGAGTTGGCGGGCGATCTCGATCTTCTCGGCATGGTTGAGCGATGCCCCGGGCGACTGCTCGCCATCCCGCAGGGTGGTGTCGAAGATGCGGATCGGCGTGGCAGTTCCAGGTGTGGCGCTTCCGGGTGTTCCGGGGGGGGTGGGGTTTGTCATGGGTTGAATCCGTGGCCGTGCGGGCTTTTTGTGGGTTTGGTCTGGCGGTGCGGTCTGGTTGTGGTTGGGTGCATGATGGGGATAAAAAAACGCCCTGTGGCTGCAGGCCAGACAGGGCGTTGAAACGGCACATGTAAGTGCGGAGCCCTATCCAGCGCGAACGGTAAGCAGCAGGCTAAGTAGCCCGTCGCCAAGGTTCAAGCTGGAAAGCTTCCGCATCATTGAGCCCCTAAATCTACCGGGCTGGGGGGACGGTGTCAATAGAAATCTTTGCCCCGCGAGCGCTTATTCCAAGGCCCCCATTGACCCCTCGCGCTGTAGCGCATGAGCCCCATTGCAATGGCGTAAAAAATCCTATTATAGAATAGACTATGATTCAGCGCTACGGCTCTGAGGGCGCATAGCACCGGCTGCGCGACAGCGTTGCGGGCTCGTTTTTCTGATCGAAGGGATCGATAGATATGACAAACGTCATGATGCGGCGCGGGCGATGGATGGTGTGGGCCGGGGTCTTGTTGCATGTGTGGGCGTTGCCGGCGTTTGCTGCGGAGCCTAAGCCGGGGATGACCAGCCACGCGGGGGACCACGATTTCGCGCACCCCCGCGAAGCGGGCGTCGCGTTGACCGATGTGATGGAGCACGTGCGTGTCGCGTGGACCAACCCCACCCACACCGGCTTCGTCAAGGGCGACAGCGGCACCGCGCTGCAACTGCTCAACGACGGGCAAGATCCGGCCTATGGCGACGCGGCCAGCCCGATCCTCACCGATGGCGTGCTGCTGGTCTCGTGGAGTCAGCCAAGCGGGGAGGTGACGACGGACCTCGACACCATCAATCATCGCTACTACTCCGATCGCGGCCGTAACGAGAAGCTGGCGGACACATACTTCCGCATCGACGCGGACTGGCACACGCTCGCGCTCGATGCCCAGACCGGCAAGCAGCTGTGGCACCGGGTCGAGCCGTCCGCGGCGATGAACTTCCTCAGCAACAAACGCGACCACAACGGCATCAGCGGCGCGGCTGGGGAGGGTGTGTACGTCACGATCACGATGCTCGGCCACGTGTTTGCCTACGACCTGAAAACCGGCGAGACCCGCTGGACCACCACGCTCGAAGGATGGAACAAGCAGGCCCAAAGCGTCAAAGACGACATGCTGGCGAACCGACGCTTGCCGCACCTGAACACCCGGCCCTTTGGCCACAAGCGCTCCGGAGCCATCATCGTCGATGGCTTGGCCATCCTTCCCGATATGCGTGGCGGGCTGGTCGGCGTGAAGCTCAGCGATGGCGGGGCAGTCTGGCAGACGGCCAACTGTCTGCACGACCAGGCGACGCCCCGGCCGTGGCGCCACAAGGGCAAGACCTGGCTGGTCGGTCACCATGCCAACAAGGGCGGCAGCGGGGTCCACCTGATCGACCCGGCCACGGGCGCGATTCAGTGGACGCACAAGACCGGCTTCAACCCCGGGCAAGTGTTGATGGGTGACGGCCACATCCTGCTCAACGCAGACCCGAAGGCGACCGCGGAAGCTGTCCTCACCTGCTACGCCATCACCCCCGCTGGCCTTGAGGAGCGATGGGCGTTTGAAAATGTGGTTGCCAACATCGTCCAGGTCAAGGCGGACTCGGGCGCGATTCGCAAGGGTGTGATCCGTGATGGGATTGTGTATCTCAAGCTCGGCGCGGGTCAGGCTGGACAAGCCCGCATCGCTTCGGTCGATCTGGCCACCGGGAAAGAATTGGCAGCGTCAGCGGAGCCAGCCTCGGTGAGCAGGGGGGGCCAGCCCTTCATCGCGGAGGATAAGTTTTACCTGCACACGGACCCCTCCCACTCGGGCAACAACGCGGGCCTGTGGGTCTATCAGCTCGGGGAGGCCGGCCGCATCGCGTATCTGGGCGAGGTCCGATTTCAAGGCTTTGGTATTCAGCAGGTCACCGAGTACGAGCACCCCATCGAGATGCCTTACGCTGGGGGCAAGCTGTACATGCGTGGGCGCACGGAGATCGTCGCCATCGACCTGGCCAAGCCCAGCGAGCCGATGGGCGAGGTTGCGCTCGATGGCCTGTGGGCGGGCTTTGCGCGCCCGGTCAAGGCGGTGGTCTTTACCCGCGCGGACGGCACGATCCAGAGCGGTCGGCTTGAGTCGCCGCCACGCAACGAGCTGGGCGTCGTGGGCACGACCGCACACCGCGGCGACAGTTGGACACCCTTCACGCTGCCATCGGATGTGAAGCTCGGGGAAGCGTTTGAGGCTGAGGCGGAGTTTCGATTCGTCACCTTCGCGTGGCCCGGCCGGGTGGTGATGCGGGCTGCGGAAGGCGATCAATGGCAAGGCACGTGGTTCCGTGACTTCCCTGGCTGGGAGCAGACCCTTACGTTCACTGGCAACCTGGACGCGGGCAGCAAGGGCGGCTACGCCCGGCGAGGTTGGCCGACGACGTGGTTGAAGGACCAGCCGATCAGTTTCTTTTCAGACCTGCCCGACGGGCAACGCCGGGTGATCTTGCAGTTGCACGAGTTCACCCCGCCGATCCCCAGCGGCAAGGGGCCACAGGGCATGACGCTTTGTCTGGACCACGATGGGAAGAAGGTTGCCGCGGCCATCGGCGGGGCCTTCGGCTTCAACCAGTCTTATCACGAGCTCGACGGCTCGGAACTGGTTGTCACCGAGAAGGGCATCACGGGCTCGGCCCTCATCATCCTCAACCCCGACCCCTGGGTCCCCGGCGATCACCAGAATGGCGGCAGCCTCGCCGGGCGTATTAACCTGGATGTCACCTTCGAAGAGTCCGACGCCGAAGGCATCCATGCCGTGGGCGGTGAATGGTCTGTAGAGTGGGGCCTGAAAACGACTCGCAGCGGGGCGATTCGGGTGACAGTTAAGAAGGAGTAGGGGTATCGCAACAGCCGGACGCTTGTAATTAGTTGGTCTGGCTCCCCGGTGCGCGGCCTGACCGCTCCGAGTTGTGGCGTCCGCCGAAACCGCCATAATACGTGGCTCACTGGGTGGGGCCGAGAGTCCCGGGGGCCGGGACCGGTCCGGGGGGTCCGGGGTCGGGGTCCGGGTGGTGGGGGCGTGAAACCCTCGGACCCTTGCCCGTTGTATCCCCGGCGTGGGCCGCTGCGCGTTGGCATGTCAGCGCGGGGATGGCCAGTCGTTGACCAAGACCTTTAGGAGCCAATTTGATGACCACGAACACCCAAGCCGTCGGCCAGCCCATCACCTTTAAGGATGGGCACCTGCACGTACCCGATCAGCCGATCATCCCGTTTATCGAGGGCGATGGCACGGGGCCGGACATCTGGGCTGCGTCTGTGAAGGTATTCGATGCCGCGGTCGCGAAGGCTTACGCGGGCAAGCGCAAGATCGTGTGGAAGGAGGTCCTCGCTGGGCAGAAGGCCAAGGACACGGTCGATAGCTGGCTGCCGGACGAGACGCTTGAGGCGTTCAAGACGCTGCTGGTGGGGATTAAAGGGCCGCTCACCACGCCGGTGGGCGGTGGCATCCGCTCGTTGAATGTGGCGCTGCGGCAGATTTTGGATTTGTATGTGTGTCTGCGGCCGGTGCGTTGGTTTGAGGGTGTGCCCTCGCCGGTGAAGCGGCCACAGGACACGGACATGGTGATCTTCCGCGAGAACAGCGAGGACATCTACGCGGGCATCGAATTTGAGCACGGCACGGCCGAGTGCAACGCGTTCAAGCAGGTGTTCCGCGAGGCGTTCCCCAAGCACTGGGCGAAGGTGCGCTTCCCCGACACGGTGGGCATCGGCATCAAGCCGGTGTCGCAGGAAGGCACGACGCGTCTGGTGAAGGCCGCGATCCAGTATGCCATCGACAACAACCGCGAGAGCGTCACCCTTGTCCACAAGGGCAACATCATGAAGTTCACGGAGGGCGGGTTCTGTGACTGGGGGTATCAGACAGCCAGGGAACAGTTCGGCGCGGTTGAGATTGATGGCGGGCCGTGGTGCGCGTTCAAGCACCCGAAGACCGGCAAGCAGATCATCATCAAGGATGTCATCGCGGATGCCATGCTCCAGCAGATCCTCACCCGGCCGAAGGATTACGACGTCGTCGCGACGCTGAACCTCAACGGCGACTACATCTCCGATGCGCTGGCTGCGTGCGTGGGCGGCATCGGCATCGCGCCCGGCGGCAACATCAACTACGACAGCGGGCACGCCATCTTCGAGGCCACACACGGCACAGCGCCCAAGTACGCGGGCAAAGACCAGGTCAACCCCGGCTCGGTGATCCTCTCGGGCGAGATGATGTTCCGTCACCTGGGCTGGAACGAGGCGGCCGACCTCATTATCAAGGGCATGAACGGCGCGATCGGCGCGAAAACAGTGACGTATGACTTTGAGCGCATGATGGAAGGGGCGAAGCTTTTGAAGTGCTCGGAGTTTGGGGATGCGATGATTGCGCATATGGGGTGAGGGTGAGGAACGCGACAAGTCGCGACGCGTCGTGGGGGAGGCGCGTCGTGGGGTGAGGTGAAGCGACGCGGCTTGCCGCGTACAATCCCCCCCGTGTCAATCCTCGCCTTCCACTTCATCTTCAGCGCATACGGTTTCTGGCTCCCCAACGACCCACGCGGCTCGTGGTCCGACACCATCCGTGCCCTGCACCAGCGGAGGCACGGCCGCGCCACACGCGTTCACACCACCCGCTCGCTGGCGCACGACACCCACGACTCCCGCGCTCGCCTGGCTGCGAAGCGCAGCTTGAAATACCCGCCCGTCCGCTTCACTGCATTGCAAGCACGGGCCATCGCGCAAGGCGGGGCTGCGCAGGCAGCGGTGGAAGCTCGTCGTGCCGTGGGAAGGTTGATGGCGAAAAGCGTGACGCGACAAGATTGACGCGACAAGTCGCGGCGCATCGCTTATGTTGGCGCATGACGATGAGCACGCACCCCACCCCCAGAGCGGCATGGCGCACCACCAGCGACCCGGCGGACTTCCCCGGCCTCATCAGCTTCTGGGACTTCTCGCGCGGGCCTGACCAGGGCGGCTGGTCGGCGGTCGCGGGGCGTGAGCCGGGCGTGCTCATCGAGCAGGCCGGGCCGATGCACATACAACCCGACCCGGCCGCGCCGTTCACGGGGCAACCGCTGTGCATCGACGAGGGGCAATGGCTCGCGATCCCACGCGCCGCGTGCCCGTCGCTGGACATCCATGGCCCGGCTGGGCACCTCACACTCCTCGCGTGGATCAAGCGGTCACACACCACGCACTGCGGCTGCGAGTTCATCGCGGGGCAGTGGAACGAAACACACCTCAGTCGGCAGTATGGCTTGTTCCTCAACATCAGCACCTGGGGCACAAGCCAACAGGTCTGCGGCCACCTCTCGACCACGGGTGGCCCAACGCCGGGCTACAGGTACTGCTTCGACGGGCCGATCGGTGCGACGCCGATCGATCACGAGCAGTACCACTGCGTCGCGATGAGTTACGACGGCCACCACGGCTACGCCTGGGTGGATGGAAGACTGGATCACCAACCCGTGCTCAACCCCTACCTGCTCCCCGGCGGGCTGCACGATGGTGGGCCGGGTGGTTCGGACTTCACCGTCGGGGCTGTGGACCGCAGCGGTGAGCCGGGCAACTTCTTTGCGGGCCACCTCGCGGGGCTGGCGGTGTACGGCCGGGTCCTGTCCCCCGCGGAGATGTGGGCGCTGGCGTCGCCCGTTGTGACGCGGGAAGCCGCGGCGGTTCATTAGCCCGCGACAACGTCCGCGCGGGCCCAGTCGTGACGCGACAAGTCGGGGCGCTTTATTTATCTTGTCTGTCATGCAATACGAATCCAAACTCCCGTACCACACCAAGCGGATGCACGCGGCGGCGGTGTATTGCTCCGACGGCCGGGTGTGTGAGCAGTACGACGACTTCCTCCAGAATGGGCTGAAGCTGCCGCGGTACGACCGTGTCGCGTTGCCCGGGGGGCCTGCCTGCCTCGCGGGGTACTCCCAGGCCCGGCTGGCGGAGGCGGGGGTACTCGATGAACTCAAGTTCCTGGTCGATGCCCACGCGCTGACGCGGATCGTGCTCATCCAGCACGAGGACTGCGCGTTCTACAGCGTCCGGCTGTCGGTGCGGGAGCAGTCGCTGGAGCAGTTGCAGAAGGCGGACCTGGTGCGAGCCGCCCACATGATCCGGCAGGTGATCGGGGTCGATGGCATCGAGGGGTATTTCGCACGCAGGACCGAGGCCGGCGTGAAGTTTGAGCCGGTGGACCTTGAGTAGATCGGCCGCACAAGCCGATGCAGTCGGCTTCACGAACAGGAAGCAAACACATGACCGACAAGTTCACCAACGTCACCGCCGCCGCGAAGGCCAATGTCTACTTCGATGGCAAAGTGGTCAGCCACAGCATCACGCTCGCCGATGGCCAGCGCAAGACGCTTGGGATTATTTTCCCGGGGTCGTACTCTTTCAACACCGATTCGCCGGAGGTGATGGACATCACCCATGGGTCTTGCCGGGTGAAGCTGGCGGGCCAGAGCGAATGGAAGGCCTACAGCGCGGGCACCGGTTTCCATGTGCCCGGCCACAGCTCCTTCGAGATCGCCGCCGACGCGATCTGCCAATACATCTGCTCGTTCGAGGCTCCCAAATAACTACGAAGCGGTTGGGTCCGCCAGGCGCCAAGAGCGCCAAGTCAAGACATGGTTTTGGTTGACACCTCCCTTCCTCGGCGTCCTCCGCGCCTTGGCGGTTCGAACTCAAGCGATGGGCGCAGAACAAAGCCCGCCGGGGTCGGCGAGCTTGCGTGCGTTGACCTGCGGAAGCCGGTTCTTAGAACCAGGCCTTCTTCTGGTTGATGTAGGTCTCGACGAAGTCTTCGTCGGACTTGGTCAGGTAGATGATGCCTTCGATGAAGCTGATGATAGCTCCGGCTCCGCAGGCGACGTTAGCCACGATGCGGATGATCCCGCCGGTCGTGTCGCCGAGCATGAAGCGGTGGATTGCAAACGCGGGAAGCAGCAACGCCAACAGACCACAAACCATCTTCTTCTCTGCACCAGGGATCTTGCCGTCAGCCATGATTGGCCCCCAATCAGTGTTAGTGAATATGTAAAGTACGTTCAGTCAAGGGTTTAGAAGTCAACCAACAAAATGATGCCTGTTTTTGTCTTTATTTCTTGGTTTTAGTGTCTGATTTTTGACGCTCCTTGTCTGATCTGGCGGGTTGTGGTATGATCATTGTCACTAGCTATCGCAACAATACCCTAAGGATGCATCAGTGGCAATACGGCGTGGAGCACTTGTCAAGGATGCGTCGGGTCAGTACTTCCGCCAGCTAGGGTACAAACATGGCATCGCGGGTCAACCCAAGTTTCGCCTGGGCAAGGATCAAAAGCTAGCCGAACTGGCGTATCACCGGCTAACCATGCTCTGGGATGCCGTTGTGTCCGACCATGAGCGTCGCGGATCGACTGTAGTGGAGCAGTTTGTCCCAACGGGCGGCGGGGGCCGCAACACCGGGCCCCTGTGGCCATCCGACGCATTGCTCGTGGCCGAAGCCATACGCAAACACAAGCATATTGTACGGTTGCCGCCCCCAGTCAACATTGACGGCGACGACGCGTACGCTCTATACATCGACCACGCTCGCGGGTTGTACGGGCAGATCATTGCCGTCCTCCCCGAAAACGAAGAGTCGGCCAAAGCGGGCAAAGAATCTCACGCCCACTACGCCAGGCACCGAAGCCGCCAAGCGGGGGTCAACTCTCGCATTGCCCAGATCCCGATCCCCGCAGGAGTAGTGGGGCAGACCCTCTACGCCGCCCTGGATGCGTACGCCGAAGCCACACTCGCCCGCAACAAGAAGGAGTCTGGTCGAGTCCACGCCGCGACCGCCCTGCGACTCAAGTCCTCCACACCGGACATGGATTTGTCAGAGTTCGGCTACACCCAAATCGAACGGCTCGCCGCCTATTGGGCAAGTAGACCGGACACCAGGGCCCGCGGCAAAGGCTTGGGTCAACCTATCAGCATTGGTACGGTCAACAATCAATTAAACGCAGCCAACCGATTTATAAAGTGGTTGGAGCGAAATCCGGATTACACTTGGGAGCCTCCGAAATTCGTGGAGGACGCCTTGAAAGTAGACCTTAAGCAGCTTCGGACCGACGAGGAAATCTCATCCCTCCGTCACGGGGTGGAGACGTTCACGGTGGAACAGTTGGCCATCATGTATCGCCACGCAACAGAGATCGACCGGCTCCTCATCCTATTGGGGCTGAACGCCGCGATGTCTCACGCCGAAATGATGTCACTACGTTGGGATGAAGTTGAAGGTGATCCGCCCACAATCAAACGAGTACGCAGGAAGTCCGGTGTGTACGGCGAAGTGGCGTTGTGGCCTGAGACCTGGGCTGCCATTCAATCCATACGCACGCAGTCGACCACTGTATCGCCGCTGGTGCTCGTAGACCCAGGTGGGACCCCATACAACCGAGAACGCATTACATATTGTTGGAAAACACTCCGCAACAGAATCAATCGCGAGGCCGACGAACCGGTCGCGTGGTGGCTGTCTTTCAAATACCTGAGAAAGACCGCAGCCCAACTCATCCGCAACGAGTCAGACGGGGAGATCGCAGGTGTCTTCCTCTCGCATGGGAAGCCCGTCGCGTCCGACGAGCTAGCCGATTTGTACAGCAATCGGCCCTTTCATCGTGTGGCCGAAGCATTGGGCAAGGTTCGCAAGCGACTGGAACCTATGCTCGCCACAGAACCCTCGTGAAGTTGACATAGGTTATTAGGAAACCAAGCCGCAGCAAAAGTACAACCGACTTTCAAACGGCGATCGACATCCGCGCCCGCAGTGTTCCATCTCCCATGAGACAGGGAACTACTTCCTCGAACGTCATCAGTCGTACTTGTTTAGCACGGGCAAGTCACACCCATCCAGAGGCGAGTTTCTCAGCGACCGGACGATCGATACCGAGGCGGATGCCTTTGCCGTTGGACTGCTCATGCCAGGACGAATACTGCGGCCGCTTGTCAATGAAGGCGTGATGACCTTCGCCGACATCGAGGGCTGGTTGAGCAAATTCAGGACCTCCATCACCAGCACCGTCCGGTGCAGCGTTGAGTTGTCAGACTTCCACTGGGCCCTCGTCGGGGTGCGAGACGGGCGTGTCGCGTTCAGTTTGTTCACTCTTAGGCGACGATCGAGGCCGGACGCTACCCACGGCCGCGCGGCGGCGCGTTGCTCGGTGCGGCTCGGCTGAAGTGGGATGTGGCCTTGCTCGCTTGAGGCTTCCACTTGTGAACACCGGCGAAATATGGATAATGGTCTCCGCGTCAGGCGGCCGATCTGCGAACTGACTGACGGGGTACTTGCAGCAGCCTATGGCGGTCAAGCGCGATGAGTTTATAACGATGGACGAGCTGGCGGAGTACCTGAAGATCTCCAAGTCCACGCTCTCCAAGTTCGCGGTCGAAACATAATCCCCAGCAAGAAGATCGGCAAGCGGTGGCGGTTCCACAAGGATGCCATCGACGAGTGGGCGAAGCACGGTACCGGTACCGGCCATCACTATTCCGGTGACGACGCTTGGTAAGGTAGAGCCATGCGAAAGATCGACGGCGAAGCCAGAACAATCCGGGAACTGCTCAGTGGTGCGAGGTACTTCATCGACTACTACCAGCGCGAGTACCGCTGGCAAACCAAGCAGGTCGCCGAACTGATGGACGATCTGATCAGCCGCTTCCAGGAGGAGTACGAGCCGAGCCATCCGCGCGAGGCCGTGGAAGGGTATGGCCACTACTTCCTCGGCTCGATCATCATCAGCCACAAGAACAGCCAGAACTACATCATCGACGGGCAGCAACGCCTCACCACACTAACGCTACTGCTCATCCACCTGCACAACCTGCAGAAAGACCGGGACGATGCCGTCCACGACATCGAGAAGATGATCTTCTCGCAGAAGTACGGACGGAAGTCGTTCAACATCGATGTCGAAGAGCGCTTGGCGGTGATGGAGGCGATCTTTGAGGGTGAGCCATTCGACGACACGGAAAGCCCGGAGTCGATTCAGAACATCCTTGCGCGATACGAGGAGATTAAAGACGCACTGACACCCGAAGTCACCGGCGATGCGTTGCCCTACTTCATCGACTGGCTGATCGAGAACGTCCATCTCGTCGAGATCACCGCCTACAGCGATGAGGACGCCTACACGATCTTCGAGACAATGAATGATCGCGGTCTCTCGCTGACGCCGACGGAGATGCTCAAAGGCTACCTTCTGGCCAACATCACTGACTCGCAGCAAAAGACACGGGCCAATGCCAAGTGGAAGCGGACCATCACTCGGCTGGTGCAGTTCGGCAAGGAGGAGGATTCGGACTTCTTCAAGTCGTGGCTGCGCAGCCAGCGGGCCATGACGATCCGCGAGCGCAAGAAGGACGCGACGCCCGGCGATTTTGATCGCATCGCCACGGAGTTCCATCGGTGGGTGCGAGACAAGCGGGATGACCTCGGCTTGACCCATTCCAACGACTTCGTCCAACTCATCGAGACCGAGATCGACATCTACGCTCGTCAATACATGAAGATTCGCGGCGCGGGCACGACGTACACGCAGGGTCTGGAGCACATCTTCTACAACGCGCAGAACGGCTTCACCCAACAGTACCAGCTTCTGCTTGCGCCTTTGCTGCCCGGTGACGACGACCAGGCTATCCAAACGAAACTGCGAATGGTGGCGATCTTCCTCGACATCCTGCTCACGCGGCGCATCTGGAACTGCCGCTCGACCGCGTACTCGACGATGCAGTACGCCATGTTCATCCTGACCAGGGAAGTCCGGCGGAAGGCCCCCGAGGCGCTGGCCAAGATCCTCACCGCGAAGTTGGCCGAGGACGAGTACGACTTCGACAAGAACCCCAACTACTACTGGCATGGCCAAAACCGCAAACAGATACTCCGCATCCTCGCTCGCATCACCGACTACCTGGAGACCGAGGCCCACCAGCATGGCGAGGGCTATATGAAGTATGTGACCACCCGGGGCCAGAAGCGGTACGAGGTCGAGCACATCTGGGCCAACAAGCCCGAGCGCCACGAGGACGAGTTCGCTCACGAGTCCGAGTTCCACGACTACCGCAACAAGATTGGCGGGTTGCTGCTCCTGCCCAAGAAGTTCAATGCCAGTTACGGTGACCTGACCTACGCGAAGAAGCGTCCGCACTACAACAGCCAGAACATTCTCGCACGCACACTCTGCGACGAGGCCTACGACCACAACCCCGGCCTGAGGCAGTTCATGGACCGAACGGGCATACAGCTTCGGCCGCATCCGGAGTTCAAGAAGGCGGACCTTGAAGCCCGCCAGACGCTGTATCTCGAACTCGCCAAGCGTGTTTGGGACCCGGCATTGATAGCTGCGGAGTGTGTGGCTGAGGGCCCCATTAGCGGGAGGCAACCAGTATGAAGACTAATGTCCTCGGCCGAGTAAAGAACCTGCGATTGGCCGCAAGCAAGCCCCTCTTGCCGCTGTATGAGGCAATCATCAACTCAATCCAGGCGATCGAAGATGCCAACGAAAAGAACGGGCTTATCACGGTTGCTTTCGAACGTGACAAGACTCTCCTTTCCACAGAGGACCGTGCACTTGACGACATCAGAACCTTTGAAATTGCTGATAACGGCATCGGGTTCACAGACGCCAACTACGAATCGTTCCTGACTTCCGACACCACCTACAAGGCGTCTAAGGGAGGTAAAGGTGTGGGCCGGTTTATGTGGCTAATCGCATTCGAGCACGCGGACATCGTGTCGACTTATGCTGGCGAGAACGGCTTGACGACGCGCAGTTTCCGCTTTGCCCCGACTGAGGATGGTGTCGCAAATCATGCCGTCATCAAGAGTGAAAACGGAACCCAGGGCACACGGGTTAGACTTGTTGGCATGCGAGAGCAATACCGTCGCCATTGCCCAAAACGCCTTGAGACAGTGGCCGCCTACATTGCAGAGCATTGTCTTGAGTACTTGATACGGGGCGACTGTCCTTCAATTACCCTCACCGATCGCAGCAGTGGCGAGGCACTGAACCTAAACAGCTTCTTCGAGCAGGAAATGTCGTGGAAGTCAGAAACGACGGAGATCGACTTCCGTGGCCATAAGCTGCGTGTGCTTCACATTCATCTACGCTGTGCCCACATCCAAGACCACCTCGTGCATTACTGCGCTGATGACCGCGTTGTCACTTCGGATAAGCTCGGCGGCAAGGTTCCGAACTTGCGTCAGCGACTGCTGGATCAGAATCGGGAAGAGTTCGTCTATGCGGCGTACATCGAAGCGGACTTTCTCAACGAGTCAGTGAACCCGGAGCGCACAGGGTTTGGCTTGGCAGATTCGGATGACAATCTGTTCAAAGGGGAGTTCACATGGCGCGATGTGCAGGCCGCTGTCACAGAAGAGTGCCGCCGGTTCCTTGAGCCTTATACCGGCGTGATCCAGCAGGAGAAGGAGGAGCGGATTCGGCGCTTCGTCAATAACGAGGCCCCGGAATACCGCGCCATTCTTGCCCATATTCCGGATGTCATCGAGCGGATCGACCCCGATGTGTCGGACGATCAGTTGGATGTCGAACTCTACAAAGGATACCACTCCTTGCAGGTCAAGCTGCGGGAAGAAGGGCGTGAGCTTCTGAGCCAGGACGTCGCCGATGACGAAGAAGACCGCCAAGCCTTCGACACGCAACTCCAAGCCTTCTTCGCCACAGTCTCGGATGTGAACGCCTCAGACCTGGCTCGATATGTGTGCCGACGGAAGACGGTCATCGAGCTTTTGTCAAAGCTACTGCAGCGCCGAAAAGACGCCAAATACCCGCTTGAAGAAGAAGTGCATCGCGTAATCTTCCCTATGCGCCTGGATTCCGAGCAGGTTCCGATGGATCGACACAACCTGTGGCTGGTTGATGAGCGATTGGCCTTTCACGATTATCTGGCGTCGGACAAACCGATCTCGACTGTGCCGCACCTGAACAACGGCAACCAGCAGGAACCGGACATCCTGGTGCTCGACAACGCGCACGCGTTTTCGGCATCAGCAGAGCCGCCGTATCCGGCAATTACGCTGATCGAATTCAAGCGCCCCATGCGGACAAACTACCCGACAGAGGAGAATCCACTTGTCCAGCTTCGGAAGTACATCGAGGCCATTCGTGCAGGTAAGGCACGCGACCCGGACGGCCGTGACATTCCAATTCCGCAGAACATGCCGTTCTATTGCTACCTGATCTGTGACATCACCGACCGCGTCCGCGAATATGCTCGCGATTTCTCGCTTATCGCAGCACCGGATGGCATGGGATTCTTCGGCTACAACCAGCACTACGGAGCGTATTTCGAGATCATCTCGTATACGAAGCTGGTCAACGACGCTCGGAAACGTAACGCAGCCTTTTTCAACAAGCTTGGGTTGCCCGCACGCACAGCACGAGCATCGTCGGGTCAGGCCGAGGTTCAGGAACAACTGACTACCCCAATTAGTGACGGCGGGAACATTATCAATGGCTAACCACACCAACAACGGCGCGAACCTTGGCTTTGAGAGCGAGCTCTGGCGGGCTGCCGACGCGATGCGCTCCAACATGGACGCCGCCGAGTACAAGCACGTCGTGCTTGGGCTGATCTTCCTCAAGTACATCTCCGATGCTTTTGAGGAGCAGCACGCCAAGCTCGAAGCCGACCGCGCCAAGGGGGCCGATCCGGAAGACCGCGACGAGTACATCGCCAAGAACATCTTCTGGGTGCCGAAGGAAGCCCGCTGGTCAATCCTTAAGGCCAACGCCAAGCAGCCCACCATCGGCAAGGTCGTGGACGACGCCATGCTCGCCATCGAGCGTGACAATCCCTCGCTCAAGGGCGTACTGCCCAAGGACTACGCCCACCCGCGTCTCGACAAGCAGCGCCTCGGCCAGCTCATCGACATGGTCGGCAACATTGGCCTGGGCGACAAGGCTAACCGTTCTAAGGACATCCTTGGACGTGTCTACGAGTATTTCCTTTCGCAGTTCGCCAGTGCCGAGGGCAAGAAAGGTGGTCAGTTCTACACTCCCCGCTGCGTGGTCGCCGTGCTGGTCGAGATGCTCGCCCCGTACAAGGGGCGCGTTTATGACCCGGCCTGTGGTTCCGGCGGCATGTTCGTCCAGTCGGAAAAGTTCGTCGAGGCCCACGGCGGCAAGATCGGCGACATCAGCATCTATGGCCAGGAGTCCAACCACACCACTTGGCGATTGGCAAAGATGAACATGGCCATTCGTGGCATCGATAGCAACTTGGGCAAGGAACACGCCGACAGCTTCCACCGCGATCTGCACCCGGACCTGAAGGCCGACTACGTTTTGGCCAACCCGCCCTTCAACGACAGCGACTGGCGCGGCGAGCTGCTCAAGGACGACAAGCGATGGCAGTTCGGCACGCCGCCGGCAGGGAACGCCAACTTCGCCTGGGTCCAGCATTTCATCCACCACCTGGCCCCGACCGGCCTCGCTGGCTTCGTCTTGGCTAATGGCTCGATGTCCTCCAACCAGTCTGGCGAGGGCGCCATCCGCAAGGAAATTATCGAGAAAGATCTGGTGGACTGCATGGTGTCGCTGCCCGGTCAGTTGTTCTACTCAACTCAAATCCCCGTCTGTCTCTGGTTCATTGCCCGCGACAAGAAGAACGGTCGTTTCCGCGACCGTCGCGGCCAAACGCTGTTCATAGACGCCCGAAAGCTGGGCACCATGATTGACCGGGTCCACCGTGAATTGACGGACGAGGACATTCGCAAGATCGCCGATACCTACCACGGGTGGCGGGCGAAGCGTGACGCGGCAGTCACTACGGCCCCCTCGCCTCTTGCTCAGGAGCGGCAGCTTCCGCTTTACGTGGATGTGCCAGGCTTCTGCAAATCAGCCACACTCGGCGACATCCGTCACCACGGCCACATCCTTACGCCTGGCCGCTATGTCGGTGCAGCCGAGGTCGAGGACGACGCCGAGCCGTTTGAGGAGAAGATGGCCCGCCTGACCACAGCCCTGCGTGAGCAGACCGAACAGTCCGAGAAGCTCGACCAGATCATCTGGGCCAACCTGGAGGACATCGGCTATGCCGGATGAAGGGTGGACAACAATGCCATTTGACCAAGCCGTCTTGGTGAACCCTTCAGTTCGCCTTGAACGCGGCGAAGTCTACCCGTTTGTCGACATGAAGGCCGTCGATCCTGGCACGCGTAGTGTTGGTCCCAGTGAGGAGCGATCCTTCAAGGGCGGCGGCTCGCGTTTCTGCCACGGCGACACGCTCATGGCCCGTATCACGCCGTGCCTGGAGAACGGCAAGATTGCCCGATACTCCGCCACCGATGGTGAAGGCGGTGGACATGGATCGACGGAGTTCATCGTGATTCGGGGTAGGCCCCATGTCACGGACAATGGTTTCGCGTTTTACCTCACGAAATGGGATGGCGTGCGGCAGTACTGCATCTCCCAGATGACCGGCAGTTCGGGCCGCCAGCGTGTGCCGACGAGCGCACTCAGTCATCGTGAGGTGACAATTCCTCCGCTGAAAGAGCAAGAGGCCATCGCGTGCATCCTCGGAGCATTGGACGACAAGATCGAGTTGAACCGGCGGATGAACCAAACGCTGGAGGCAACGACACGGGCCATCTTCAAGAGCTGGTTCGTGGACTTCGACTCCGTCCGCGCTAAAGCCGCCGGTCTGCAACCGTCCGGCCTAAAGCCCGAGATCGCCGCTCTCTTACCCGATGCCTTCGAAGAATCCGAACTGGGCGAGATGCCGAAAGGGTGGAGCATCACTTCCCTCGCTGATCAGATCACAGCCAGCAAAGGGCTCAGCTATAAGGGACAACACCTGTGCGATGAAGGCGAAGGCCTGCCGATGCACAACCTTAACTCCGTCTACGAAGGCGGCGGCTACAAGCACGAAGGGTTGAAGTGGTACAACGGCGAATATCGCCCCGCCCATTTGCTGAAGCCGGGAGATGTGATCGTCACGAATACGGAACAAGGCTTCGACTATCTGCTGATCGGGTACTCGGCCATCGTCCCTGAACGCTACGGGCCGCAGGGCCTGTTCAGCCACCACATCTTCCGGATTCGCCCGAAGTCAACGAGCTACCTCCCAGCGTGGTTCACCTACCTGTTGCTGCGGACCCAGCGTTTCCATGATCTCGTAGCTGGTCACTCCAACGGCACCACCGTGAACATGCTTCCGCTTGACGGGCTGCAGAAGCCGCAATTCGTCTTGCCGCCGAAGGCGCTCGTTGAGCGATTCGAGGCTCTATTCGTCCCCGCACACCAGCGGATCGAACGGATTCACGAGGAGAATGTCTCCCTCGCCGCGCTCCGCGACACGTTGTTGCCGAAACTGATCTCTGGCGAACTGGTGGTTGCCGAGGCAGAGCGCATCGCTGGGAGGTGTGTCTGATGGCTGTGGCAACCGACGATCCCGTGTTCGTCATGCACGGTGCCCGCGCTGCGGTCGCTGGCGGCATGCTTCACATCGAGGAGCAGGTCAAGGCGTTGGAGTTGGCAGTGGTTGAGAACACCGGCCTCGCCTTCGATCTTGCCAAGACGCTGGTCGAAAGCGCCTGCAAGACGATTCTTACCGAACGTGGCGGCGCGTTCGACAAGGACGATGACCTGCCGAAGTTGTTCAAGTCGGCAAAGCTGACAGTCCCGTTCCTCCCCGTAGCGATGGCAAGCGACACCGGAGCGCGAAGGAGTCTCGAACAAACGCTCAGCGGCCTGAGCACTGCCTTACAAGGTGTGTGCGAACTGCGAAACGCGTGCGGCTTCGCATCGCACGGTAGCGACGGGCCTCGCCCAGTGATGGAAGGAATACAGGCTTTGCTGGTGGCTCAAGCAGCCGACGCCATCATCGGCTTCCTCTACCGTGTTCATCGCCAAGACCTCTCGCGGCCGAAGACGGTACTGCTGGAATACCGCGACAATCCGGAGTTCAACGAGTGGCTTGACGAGCAATGCGAACAGGTGCGGATTTTGTCACTGCCGCCGTATCGACCAAGTGACGTCTTGTTCAACGTGGACCAGGAAGCTTACCGCGACATGCTAACTGACTATGAGGCCGAGGGTGAGACTGAAGATCAGCCCCACGACGCCGAACCAGAAGGGGGCGCGGCCCAATGATTACGAACAGCTTCACCGAATCTGTCGTTGAACAGGCCGCGTTGGCGTGGCTGGAGAGCATCGGCTACTTGGTCGTATCCGGGCCGGAGATTGCGCCGGGCGAGACATCGGCTGAGCGCGAGAACTACGGTCAGGTGGTGCTTGAGCGGCGCTTGCGACAGTCGCTGCAGCGGATGAATCCGCAGGTGCCGTCGGACGCTCTGGAGGAGGCCTTCCGCAAGTTGACCAGGCCCGACTCACCGTCACTCGTGGCCAACAACCACGTCATCCACAAGTACCTGGTCGAGGGTGTGCCGGTCGAGTACCAGCGCCAGGACGGCTCGATCGGTGGCGATCTCGTCCGCGTGTTCGACTACGACGACCCGGAGAACAACGAGTTTCTAGCGGTCAACCAGTTCACCGTGGTTGAAGATCAGCACGAACGGCGGCCGGACGTAGTGCTGTTCATCAATGGCCTACCGGTCGCAGTGATCGAGCTGAAGAATGCCGCGACGGAGAATGCGACGATCTGGTCGGCGTTCAACCAGCTTCAGACCTACAAGAGGCAGATCCCTTCGCTCTTCGCGTTCAACGCGGCGCTTGTAGCCTCCGACGGCGTGCAGGCGCGGATCGGCACATTGACGGCCGACCGTGAATGGTTCATGCCGTGGCGGACCATTGAGGGCGAGGAACTGGCGGACACGAAGTTGCCGCAGCTTCAGGTGGTGCTGGAGGGTGCATTCGAGAAGCGGCGGTTCTTGGACCTGATCCGGCACTTCATCGTTTTCGAGGATGTCGGCGGCGGCGTGCTAGTCAAGAAGATGGCGGGCTACCACCAATACCACGCGGTGAACCTGGCCTTGGATTCGACGGTGCGGGCGGCGGGCACGGGCGGCGACAAGCGCGTCGGCGTGGTGTGGCACACGCAGGGTTCGGGCAAAAGCTTGACGATGGCGTTCTACGCTGGGCGGGTCGTGCTGCACCCGGCGATGCAGAACCCGACGCTGGTTGTGATCACCGACCGTAACGACCTGGACGACCAGCTCTACGGCACGTTTGCCCGCTGCCATGAGCTGCTGCGGCAACAACCGATGCAGGCTGGCAGCCGAGCGCACTTGCGGGAGCTGTTGACGACGGCATCCGGCGGCGTGGTGTTCACGACGGTTCACAAGTTCTTCCCGACCGATGGCGAAGATCAGCACCCACTGCTGTCTGATCGGCGAAACATCATTGTCATCGCCGACGAAGCCCACCGCAGCCAGTACGACTTCATCGACGGCTTCGCCAGGCACATGCGAGAGGCGCTGCCGAACGCGTCGTTTATCGGCTTCACTGGCACGCCGATCGAGTTGACAGACAAGAACACGCAGGCCGTGTTCGGCAACTACGTCAGCATCTACGACATCGAGCGGGCAGTAAAGGACGGGGCGACGGTTCCGATTTACTACGAGAGCCGCCCCGCTCGGCTGGAGCTGAACGAGATCGCCAAGCCACTGCTCGACGAGGAGTTCGAGGAGGCGACCGAAGGCGAAGAGGTCGAACACAAGGAGCGGCTGAAGACCAAGTGGGCGCAGCTCGAGGCGCTGGTCGGCACCGAGAAGCGGCTGAAGCTGATCGCCGAGGACCTGGCGAAGCACTTCGAGAGCCGCCTGGAGGCGATGGACGGCAAGGCGATGATCGTCTGCATGAGCCGTCGCATCTGCGTCGAGCTCTACAAGGCAATCGTGGCGATCCGGCCCGACTGGCACCATGACGACGACAACGCGGGCATCATGAAGATCGTCATGACCGGTTCGGCGTCCGACCCAGAGGACTGGCAGGGCCACATCCGCACGAAATCGCGGCGTGAGGAACTGGCCAAGCGGTTCAAGAACCCGAAGGACCCGTTCAAGGTGGTGATCGTCCGCGACATGTGGCTGACCGGCTTCGACGCCCCGTGCCTGCACACGATGTACGTGGACAAGCCGATGCGGGGCCACGGCCTGATGCAGGCCATCGCCCGGGTGAATCGGGTGTTCAAGGACAAACCCGGCGGGTTGGTCGTGGACTACCTGGGTCTGGCCGACCAGCTCAAGTACGCCTTGGCGAACTACACCCAAAGCGGCGGCAAGGGGCAAACAGCCATAGATCAGGACGTGGCCGTAGGCGCGATGCTGGAGCGTTACGAAGTGTGCTGCGGCATCTTCCACGGTTTCGACTGGTCGACCTGGACAACCGGCGGGCCGCAGGAGCGGCTGTCGGTGCTACCTGCGGCACAGGAACACGTGCTGGCCCAGGAAGACGGAAAGAACCGGCTCGTGAAGGCGGTGGGCGAGTTGTCGAAGGCTTTCGCACTGGCCGTGCCGCACGAGAAGGCGTTGGAGATTCGGGATGACGTGGCCTTCTTCCAGGCGGTGAAGTCTGTGCTGACGAAGAGCACGGCGGACGGACGTCGTAGCCCCGAGGAGATCGAGCTCGCCATCCGGCAGATCGTTTCCAAGGCGGTGTCGTCGGATGAGGTAATCGACATCTTCGCCGCCGCCGGGTTGAAGAAGCCGGACATCTCGATCCTGTCCGACGAGTTCCTGGCCGAAGTTCGCGGGATGCCGCAGCGGAACCTTGCCGTGGAGATGCTGCGAAAGCTGCTGGAAGGCGAGATCAAGACACGTGGCCGGAAGAACGTCGTGCAGGCACGCTCCTTCGCCGAGTTGCTGGAGAACTCGATCACGCGCTACCAGAATCGCGCCATCGAAACCGCGCAGGTGATCGAAGAACTGATCAAGCTGGCCAAGGACATGCGCGAGGCCAGCCAGCGCGGCGATGACCTCGGCCTGTCGGAAGACGAGGTGGCTTTTTACGACGCACTGGAGGTAAATGACAGCGCGGTTTCCCTGCTTGGCGATGACACCCTGCGACTGATCGCCCAGGAATTGGTGAAGTCGGTGCGGAACAGCATCACCATCGACTGGACCTTGCGGGAGAACGTCCGCGCCCAAATGCGTGTGCTCATCAAGCGCATCCTACGCAAGTACGGCTACCCGCCGGACAAACAGGCCCGCGCGACGGAGCTCGTGCTTGAACAGGCTGAGGTGCTCTGCAAGGATTGGAGCGACGAAACTAAGCGGTGAGAATCGACTGTATTCGGTGGGGATGATGCTGAGGATGGGCGTTCAATCTTATTTTTTACGGTTCTTCCAGATTCCCTGTGGGTGCCAGCGCGGGTAGAACGGTGCGTTAAGGAGTGTGCCGATGCGAGACACGGACTTTTATGAGCGGATTCTTGGGCTCGAATCGCCTTGGCGGGTCGAGGGTGTGGAACTGAGTGTGGCAGGCAAGCGGGTGGACATCCGGCTGACCCACGAAGCGGGGGTGAGTTGGTCGTGTCCGCATTGCGGGCGGTCGCTGGGGTGCTACGACCATGTGGCCGAGCGTTCGTGGCGGCACCTGGACACCTGCCAGTTCCAGACGCTGCTGCACGCGCGGCTGCCGCGGGTGCAATGTCCGGAGCACGGGGTGGTTCAGGTGGCCGCGTCGTGGGCCGAGCCGCACAGCCGGTTCACGCTGCTGTTCGAGCGTTGGATCATCGACGTGATGCAGCAGTGCTCGACGGTGTCGGGCGCCTGCGCGTTGCTGGGCATCGGGTGGGACCAGGCGTTCGGGGTGATGCAGCGGGCGGTGGCGCGGGGCCGGGCGCGCAAGGCCGCCGAGCCGATCGAGCATGTGGGGGTGGACGAGAAGGCGTTCCGCAAGGGCCATTCGTACATGACGATCGTGTGCGATCTGGATGCGGGAACGGTCGAGCATGTGGCCGAGGACCGCACCGCCGAGTCGCTGGCCGAGTACTTCCGCGGGCTCAGCGACGAGCAGCGAGCGGGCATCGCCGCGGTGGCGATGGACATGTGGCAGCCGTACATCCGGGCCACCGGGGATCATCTTCCGGGGGCGGCCGAAAAGATCGTCTTCGACCGCTTCCACATCGTGAAGCTGCTCAACGACGCGGTGGATCAGGTGCGTCGCCGCGAGCACAAGACGCGGCGCCGGGCCGGTGACGACATCCTGACGGGCACGAAGCAGTTGTGGCTCTACGGCCGGGAGAACGTGCCCGAGCAGCGCAGCGAACAGTTCGACCAACTCAAGGACTCGAACCTGCAGACCGCCCGGGCCTGGGCGATCAAAGAGACGCTGCGCGACCTGTGGGACTACCGCTCGCCGGGCTGGGCCCGCAAGTTCTTCAACCGGTGGTTCGGCTGGGCCCGACGCTCACGACTCGAACCGATCAAGAAGGTCGCGCTGACCCTCAAGCGTCACCTGGACAACATCCTCACCTACTTCCATCACCGCATCACCAACGGCGTCGCCGAGGGGCTCAACAGCAAAATCATGAGCATCAAACG
>JBGTLW010000329.1:0-2772 GCA_041743835.1 Phycisphaeraceae bacterium
GCCGCGCCGGGCAGGCCCAGCTCCTCCGCGATGATGGGGTAGATGAAGTCGGTCGTGTCCTCGGGGATGTAGAGGTGCTTCTGGATGGATTGCCCCAGGCCGCTGCCCTGCAACCCGCCCTGCGCGAACGCGAGCATGGACTGGATCGGGTGATAGCCCGTGCCCAGGGGGTCGGCCCAGGGGTCGAGGAACGTCACCATCCGCTGCATGCGGTACGGCGTCGTGATGATGAGCACGACCAGCCCCGCGATGCCCGCAGCCGCGAACCCGCCCAGTTGCCACCACCGCGCCCCGCCGGCGATGAGCATGCACGTCACCACCAGCCCGATGAGCGCGGCCGTGCCAAGGTCCTGATCCACAATCAACCCGCACGCCACCGCCATGAGCAAAAGCGGGGGGAACAGCCCGTGCCAGAACCGGTGCATCACAAACCGCCGACGCGAGCACCACCACGCCACCGCCAGCACAATCACCCACTTCACCAGCTCGCTGGGCTGGAAGGACAACGGCCCTGCCTTGATCCAGCGCCTCGCGCCGTTGACCTCGTGCCCGATCACCTCGCGCAGGCCGGGGATCATCAAAGCCGCCATCAGCGCCAGCGAAAAAGCCATGAACCACCACAGCGGGCTGCACCACCCCCGGAAGAACCCGCGCGCCCGCTCCATCATCGTGGCGTCCGGTCCCAGGTAGATCGGCCGAATCGAGAACATCTCACGCACGTTGATCCGGCTGGCCAGCAGCATCACCGCCACAGCCACCCCGGCATACACAATCGTCCGCAGCTTGAAGAACGCCAGCACCCCGCCCAGAAGCGTGCCATCCCCAGCCGATTCCCCCGCCTGGGGGTAGACCGACGCCCCAGCCGAGTGAACCATCAACACACCGATCGCCAGCAGGGCGACGGCACAGCACTGGATCACATGAGCGGGGCGCAGCATGGGAGTGTTATCGGTCAACTGGGAAAAAACCACACAATGTTTCGGGTGGCCTGCCGCAAGCAGCACCCGGGAGGGTGGTGGCCACCGCCCTGCCGGGCGGTGCTGTTGCTTGTGACGTGCGTTGCCCGGTCAGTCGGGTTTCTTCTCAGGGCCACGGGAGATGACGTGGTCCACCAGGCCGTAGGCCTTCGCGTCGATTGCGGAGAAGAACTTATCCCGCTCCGAGTCCTCCGCGATGCGTTCGACGGGCTGGCCTGTGAGCTCGGCGAGCATCTGGTTGAGTTCGTCCTTGGTTTTGATGATCTCCTCGGCCTGGATCTGCACATCGGTCGTCTGGCCGTAGAGCCCGCCGTAGGGCTGGTGGATCATGACCTTGCTGTGGGGCAGGGCGTACCGTTTGCCCTTGGCCCCGGCCGCGAGGGTCAACGCCCCGCCGCTCATCGCCTTGCCGATGCAGTACGTGGCGACATCGGAGCTGATGAAGTTCATCGTGTCGATCATGGCCAGGGTGTCGTCCACCGCCCCGCCGGGGGAGTTGATGTAGAGGTTGATGTCGATGCCGGGCTTGGTGTTCTGCAGGTGCAGCAGCCGCATGATGACGCCGGTCGCGCTGGCGTGGTTGATCTCGCCCACGAGGAACACGATGCGGTTCTCCAGCAGCAGCTCATCAATGGTCATCTCGCGGTAGCGCTGCATCGGCGGCCCCACGCGCGGGTCGGTGTAGCGCGGGTCCGCGGCCGCAAGACCAGCCCGGACGTAATCGGGCAAGGCCCCTTGAAGGTCAACGGGCAGGCCTGGAAAGCTTGGCAAGCATGGGTTCATCGGGGAGGCTCCACTTCCGTGTGGGGTAGGGTTCAGGCTGCGGCCTCGGATGGCCGGGCACGCACAACGTCGGCGGATGATAGCCCGCCCAGCCGCAGAATGAAAAAACACCCCCCGCTGCCCGTGGCCGGGTACAGACACGCCGACCACACTGGAATCCCCCATACTAGCGCTGCTGGGCCGTGAGACCCACCCCGCTCGGGCTTACGGGGCCTGGAAGCCCTCATCACCGTCGGGGCCATCGTCATCGCGGGCGGACTGCTCGTCGAGCATCTTTCGCAGGTACTGGTTCTCCCGCCGGGTGGCCTCCAGATCGAAAACCAGATACTTGATCGACAGGCGGAGGTGGTCCATCGACTCTTGCAGCTCGCTGACGGTCGCGCGGAGCTTCTCGTGGCGGGCCTTGGTCTTGTCCGCCAGCTCCGAGAGCATCTCCCGCTGGGGCTTGGGCAATGTCGAAATCTCGCCCATCAGCTCGGTCAGTTTCTGTTGGAAGTCCTGTTCGTTCATGGTCTGGCATCTCCGGGACACCGGGGCGGTGTCGGTTATCCAGAACAAGCCACAGAACAGCCGGGGGGTCAAGCCCGATCGACAAGTCGCCCCAAAGCCCGCTTGACGGGGCGTGAGGGTCATCTTTGTGAGGTTTCGGCTCGTGGCGGTTGCACCAGACCGGGTGGATGTTGCCGCCAGACAACAGATGCGCGTTGATCCCGCCTTGAAAGAGCCGCGCACGTCAGTAAGCGGCCCGCTCACATGTGGCATCCCCTTCTCACACAAGCGCTTACCCCGCCGCGAGGGTGCTGTGCGCGGGGCCTTCGGCGACGATTCTGTCCCGGCCCTGACGCTTGGCAAGGTCCACCCGGACCAGTGCCGCATCATGGGCGTCGTAAGCCGACGACCCATCCGCGGGGCAGCTACCAATCCCGATGCTCGCGGTGAGCCTAAGCCCCCCAGCCGCAGCCTCACCCGCTGGCCCGACCGGCTGCACACCGCGCACCGCGGCCTGCAACCG
>JBGTLW010000330.1:0-7698 GCA_041743835.1 Phycisphaeraceae bacterium
AAAGCCGCTGGGCCTGACCACGGGCAACGACGAGCACGGCTGGCGCGCGCTGACCGCATGTCGGCTTGCCGGCCTGCTTGTGCCCCAGCAGATCAGCGTGGTCAGCTACGGCAATGACCCGATCATCTGCGAGTTTTGTCACCCGCCCCTGTCGTCGGTCATCGTCGATGACGGCCGCATCGGTTTCGAGGCCGCACAAATCCTTGATCAACTGCTGGAAGACCCCGCCTCACACCCAGCCAACGTCCCGATCGCGCCCGGCGGCATCCAGGAACGCCGATCCTCCGAGTTCATCGCTGTGGACGATCCGCTGGTGGCCCGGGCGCTGTATCACATCCGCGATCGACGGGGGCTGCTGTCGCTCAACGACCTGCTCCGCCACCTGCATGTCTCGCAGAGCAAACTCTATCGCCGCTTCCAAACCGCGCTGGGCCGATCCCCCAGCGAAGAGATCCGAGCCATGCGACTCATCACCATCCGCGAGATGCTGCTGAGCACCGACCTCTCGCTGACCGACATCGCCATCGACGTGGGTTTCGACCACGTCTCGCAGTTGAGCCGCGAGGTGAAAGCGGCCTACGGCGTCAGCCCCACAAAGCTGCGCCGCGAGCACATGCTGCGCTAGCCGCATCCCCGCTGATACGCGCCTCACACACTGCCGCGCATGCACCAGCTTACGCCCCGCCATCGCCCATCAGCGCCAGCAACAGATAACCCACGCCATCCACGCTCTGGCACAGTTGGCCACGGGAATGCCCGCGAAACATCGGGCCGACATACAACCCATCCATCGCGTACCGCTGCAGCGTGTCGGCCTGAGCGGTCATCGCCGCATCATGCAACACGCGGCCCGCTCGGTCCAGCACGCAAATCCAACGCCCCACATGCTCAGCATAGATGGGCCGATCCTGTGCGCCGGGTGGCAGACGATCGACAATCATCGCCCACCGCCGCACCGCCTCTTCGAAAGCACGATTCCCGGTCAACTGCCACAGCGTCAGGCATGCGTCGGTGAGCTGCGCGGCATAGTCGTGCGTCGGGAATAGCGACTCCCACGGGTCGCTCCACCGACCAGGCGCGTAGGGTGTGTCCAGCGCATCGGCCTGCCGCTGCCCGGTCGCAAGTGTCACGCGGCCGGCGTAACGGCTGGCCTGCTCATCCCAGGCAAAACGCAAATAGGCCGCGAGCGAATCCCGAGCCATCGCAGTGAACCGGCCGTCACCGCTGAGCTGCGCGCATTGCAGCAGGCTCCGCGCCCAGTGGCCGACCTCGCTGGTGCAACAGTGCATGTCCCACCGGTCGTGCATCGGGCTCACGGGCACAAGGCCGGTCACCGGGTCGCGCTTCTCAAAGCTGAAGCGCGCAACCCGCATGGCCAGCTCGTGCAACGACGGGTCATTCAATCGCGCACCCAACCAGCAAAGCGATGCGGCGAGCACCCCGCCAGATTCCAGGAATGCGTGGTCGGACGCGCGGTCGGCGTGGCGGTTGAACTCACCTGTCGCGGGGTCCACCACATGCAAAGCGCCCATCGCGCGGATCGCACGCTCGGTCGCCGCGGGGTCCACTCGCCACAGCGTGTCCCACCGTGGCAACAGCGGCCGACACTCATGCAAGGCCCCCGCGTCAGTCGCCAGATCGATCGGTTTGGGCGGCTCCGTGCTAAGGAAGCCCACCGGCCCGGACACACCCACGTCATAAAAATAGTGGTTGCCCCACAGGATCAAACCGCTGCTCTTGCTCACACATGCACGCAGGTACGCTGCGGTGTAATCCTCCGCAGCACGGGCGTAGCGCAACTCGCCGGTGAGGTCGCTGAGCCGGTACGCCGCGGCGATCAGCGGCTGATCCCAATAAAGCGTGCAGCCATGCGGCGCGTCAATGTTCCGGTACACCCGCTTATACGTGTCGCTGCCCGGCTGCGGGGGGACAGGCTCGCCGGTGCGTGCGTCGATGGAAGACATCCACATCGGCCCGATGTCTTTGCTAAAACGCGATGCAACACCCGTGCTCAGCAGTTGATCGAAGTGGCGGCGCACGTGATCCAGATGCGCCCGTGGTTGATGCTGATTCATGGCGCGCGGCATCATACGCCCCTCGCCTGTGCCTTGCAGCGACAATCCTTCACCACCATAATCCGGCGATGAACAGCGCCAAGCCCCAGCCGTTGCGTGCGGATGTCGTGGTCTATCAGGCAACGCCCGGCGGGGTGTGTGCCGCGGCCGCGGCGGCGCGGGCCGGGGCCGACGTGTTGCTCATTGAGACCGACCACCGCATCGGCGGGCTCAACACCAGCGGGCTGAACAACAACGAACAGCACCACATGTTCCCCGCTCAGACCTTCGGCGGGCTGTGCGGCGTCTTCTTCGACAGGCTGAGCCGATACTACCCCGAGAACTGGCAGCAGCGGCCGGGCTGGTTCAACTCCGACCACTTAGAGGCCGAGTTGCTGCAACTGATCGACCACCCAAGCATCACCCTGCTCACCGGCCGTCATATGGCGGCGCTGAGCAAGCGCGGCTCGAGCATCGACCACATCACGCTCGACGACGGCAGCACCGCGCACGCCTCGGCCTGGATCGATGCGTCATACGAGGGCGACCTCATGGCCTTGGCCGGCGTGCCGTGGCGCATGGGCCGCGAAGCCCGCAGCGAGCTGGAGCCGATGGCTGGCGTCACGTGGAACGACCCCGTCATCACGATCGACCCCTACGACGGCCTCGGCCTGCTCCCGGGCCTCAGCGACCAGCCCACGCCGCACGACGGCCAGCCGTCCGACCAGGTTCAGGTCATCAACTTCCGCACCACGCTCACCGACGACCCAGCCAACCGCGTGCCGATCCCCCCGCCGGATCACTACAACCCGCGAGACCACGAGCTGCTGGCCCGCTCCCTCCAGGCCGGCTCGATGAAAACGCTCCGCGAAGTGCTGGGGCTCTACGTCCTGCCTAACCGTCAGTTCGAGTGCAACAACAACCAGAAGGCGGTGGTCTCGCTCGCGCAGCGCGGCATCGCCACACGCTGGCCCCTTGCGTCACACGAGCAACGCCGTGCGATATGGGAAGACCTGCGGCAGTACAACCTCGGCGTGTTCCACTTCCTCGCCACCGACCCGCGCGTGCCCACCGACATCAGCCAACACATGCGCGCACTGGGGTTCCCAGCCCACCTCTATGTGGACAACGGGCACTGGCCTTATGAGGTATACGTCCGCGAGGCCCGGCGGATGCAGGGGCTGTACACCATGACCGAGCACGACATACGCGAAGACCGCCGCAAGGACGACGCGGTGTGCCTCGGCTCGCACTTCATTGATAGCCATTGGGTGGACCGCTACCCCGTCGGCCGGGAGGGCTTCCGCAACGAGGGCCGGCTCTGGCTCAAGGGGCGAATCTTCCAGCTCCCGCTGCGCTGCATGCTGCCAAGGCCGGAGGACTGCGACAACCTGATCGTCCCCGTATGCGTCAGCGCGACGCACGTGGCCTGGTGCGCGATCCGCCTCGAACCGACCTGGATGAAGCTTGGCGAAGCCGCTGGCCTCGCCGCCGCGCTATCGCTGGATCACAACCGCCCGCCGCAGGAACTGCAGTATTCAGCACTCCGCAGCGAACTCGAGCGCGCGGAGCAGATCATCGACCTGCCCGACGAGTTGCTGGCCCTCTGATCACGCAAAAACCCGCAGACATGGTGTGGATACCACGCGGCCGGTTCAACGACCGGCACCGGGGGCTGCCACACCCTGACTCAGGGGCGGTCGCGTGACCGATGGGCCTAGCCGCCGCTGAATATCACGCTCGACCTCCCCCAGTTGGCGACGGCTTTGACCTGCTCACCGTGACCGGGACCGGGCTGAAGCGTGGTGTCATCGGTGATTTGGTTGAGAAACAATTAAAACTGTACGCATTATGTTTCACCACGGCAAAAACCTTGTGAAATGGCTCAAATTCCGCAATTTTTGCTAAAAATCCGCATAGCGGTCCGTATGATCGTCTTCCTTGTCATGCTAATTTTCGGTGTCATCGCAAAATGTCATGTGAATTCGTACATTACACTTGACAGTTGCGTTTTGTTGAATTAATATTGCATGCGTCGCCTCTACACACCGTTCTGGTTTTTTTGGATTAAGTCAGATGGCCCCCTCAACCGCTGCACCCCCGATGCCACAAGCCCCACGCAATGGGCAGTTGCGCGTCATGGAGGCGGTACATGGCTGGATCAACCGGGGCGAACTGACCCGTGGGGACGCACTCCCCGCCATGCGGCGGATGGCGGAAACGCTTGATGTCGATAAGGCCACCGTCTGCCGGGCGCTCGCCACCTTGCAGGAAAAGGGGCTGATCCAGCGGCAGGGGCGGCGGCTTCACTTGAGCGAGCAGGCGACAACTCACAATGAATCCGCGCCGGTCCTGGGCAACACCGTGCTGGTGGTCACCTCGGCCGACACCCATGCCGACAAGGTCCGCCGCGGCTGGCTGGGGCAGGTCATCGAGGGCCTGCTCGGTGAAGCGCACGCCCGGCAGTGCAACGCCATGGTCGTCCACCCCAAGCGCCTTGAAACCGAGCTCGGGGCGCTCTCCGCCGCCCGGCCGCTGGGCTTCGTGATGATCGGCAGCGAGCATAACCGACAGACGTGTGCCCGCATCGAAGAGGCTGGGCTCCCGCTGGTGCTCTATGGCGACGAATTCGAGGCCCACGGCCACGACATGATCACGCCCGACCACGTCATCGGCACGCGAGACCTCACGCGCGGGCTGATCGAACGCGGCGCGAAACGGCTGCTTCGGCTGTGGGTCCACCGGGAATCAAACGAAGAGCGGCCGATCTGGCTGGGCCAACGCGATGCCGGCTTCGAGCAGGCGGTGCGCGAAGCGGGCTTGGAGGTCATGCCCCCGGTCGAGTTCCGCCGGTCGCCGCCGGCCAAGGGCGTGGACGTGTTCGAGCAACACGTCCGAGAGGTTGCCGGCCGACTGGTCGAGCACCTGACCGGCCCCGAGCCGATCGACGCGATCCTGGTCCCGACCGACGGCCAGATCCCCGAGGTCGCCGCCGCCTGCCGCCTCTTCGGCAGGACGCCGAATCGGCACGTGCTGCTCGCTGGCTACGACAACGACTGGGCCACCAGCGACTTCCGCGACCGCGACCCGACCCGCCCGCTGCTGACCACCGCCCACGACACCGCGCACCTGGGCCAGGCCCTGCTCCGCACGGTCATCGAACGGGCGTCCAACCCGAACGCCGAACCCAAACGCATCGCCCTGCCGCCGGCAGTGGTGGATGTGGCCAGTATGTGAGTTTTTGCCCTGTTTCGATCCATTACCACAGGAGGCCTCGTCCATGATTCGTCATCTTCACCCTCGCGTCGCCGGAAACCTAGCACTCGTAATGCATACACACAAGGAGAACATCGTGGAACGCATTCTGCATACCGCTTGCATCGCCCCGGCCCTCATCGCCGTCACCTTATTCGCCTCGTCCGCCGACGCCGTCGTCGTCGTCGACTACGACGCCGCGGATAACCCTGTTACATCCACCCAACCCCTACGGCTTGCCGACGGGACGACCAGTTTCACCAGTGGAAGCTCACGGGCCTTCTCAACCAATGCGATGCAGCCCGGCAGCGGCTATACGGGCCCGGCGTTCCATGGCGGATTCGCTATCGCCACCGGCGGCGCATCGATGGATCTCGCCCAAGTCGCCAACAACAGCAATGGTGGCGACCCGATCCAGTTTTCCATGAGCAATAACGCTAACTCTTCGCTAAATGCGCTGGTGCTGGCTGACGTGACCTCATCCGTCTTTGACTCGTCAAGCACGATTGTTCTTCGCGCCATCCGCAACGATAGCCAGGGAACGTTTAGCGCCACCATCCGCTTGGTTTTCGGCGTCGGATCGACGTATTACGCCAGTTCCACCACGGTCATGACGGTCAACGCCAACAATGCGGGCATGTCTACGTTGACACTCAACTTTGCCCAACTCGACGCCCTGACTTTCGATGCATACAGCCCGGGCACATCGCTGGCCTATGTCGGCGGCAGCCCGGCCTCGTTCGATCCGACGGTCGACGCATGGAACAGCATCGGTGTGCTAATCCGCAACGCAAACTCCGGGGGCTCGAGCCGCAACAACACCGGCGTCGAACTGCACCAGTTTACGGTGGACGCCATCCCCGAACCCGCGTCGCTTGCCTTGCTGGGGCTTGGAGGCCTGCTGATGCTGGGTCGTGGACGACGCGTGTAAGTCTTGGCTCGAAACCACTGCGGCCACCCCGCTGGGAACAGCGGGTTGGCCGATTTCGATTCAAACCACATGGACGAGCACACGATGAAAAGCCATCGACTCCAAAACACCACAAAGCCGAGGGATTGCTATCCCTCTGCTCCCCCATGCCACCGCACCCGACCCACACACGCTTTTACGCTCATCGAACTCCTCGTGGTCATCAGCATCATCGCGCTGCTGATCGCGCTGCTGCTGCCCGCTCTGCGGAATGCACGTGAGGCAGCGCTTTCGACAAAGTGTCTGAGCCAAATGCGCCAGTCAGGCATCGCCATCAAGATTTATGCCCAAGACTATCGCGGGCACATCCGCAGGGACGTGACCAATTGGGTCAAGCCGCTGTTGGCCAACGACTACATCGCCAGCGGCGACGGCGGCGTGTGCCCGTCATGGGAGCCGTTCAGTTATCAAAGCAACGGCAGCCAGATTTACGGGATTCGAATTGAGGGTGTCAACTGGACACAGATCAACCCGCCAGCCAATGCCGCGAACGCGATATATGCCCTCTCGCTTCATGAGCTGGAGGACACTCGCAAGCCAACCGAGTTCCTGCTGTTAAGCGATACCGCCCAATATAACGGCGTTGGTGTGACGTTGACACAGACCGGGCAGTGGCAGCCGGGCATGAACAACCCCACGCGACGGCATATCACCCACACCCGCCACCTCGGGGCCGCCAACGTCTGGGCGATCGACGGCCACGCCGAGTCCCAGAGCGGCGATGTCCTGCTTGAGCACGAGGTCAGACTCTGGGTCGGGATGGATGGCATGCGCTACTTCAACGGCGCGCCCTCGCCGTGACATCCAAAACCCAGCGAGCGACCTGCACTTTGCGCTCCAATCGAACGCTACGGGCGTTGTCGTGCATCGCGATGAGTCGCCACGACCAGACATATTCTGTGACCCCCGGTTACCCTCGGCCGCGTACCGCTCACCCCCGGAGAAATCATGCCGCGATCAACCCGCCTGATGTTTATGATGCTACTGCTGATCCTCCAGCCGCTGCCCGCCTCGGCGCAGGACACCACAGTGCTCTACAAGGCCGGTGAAGAGAACACCTTCAACTCCCGGCGAGGGTACGGCGCCAAGCCGGTCGAGCTTGACGGCCGGGCCGCGACGCAGTTGTCGTGGAGTGCCGGCATTAACACGCTCAATGAGGCGGCGTTCCGTACTCGACCCGACCTGGTCGCGTTTGGCTCAGGGATCAAGCTGGAGGTGGACATCAACACCGACACCTTCCCGGAGCTGCGGGTTGCTGGCGTGCGGGTAATTGACCTGCACGGCGAGATTCATCAGTACGGCAAACTCACTGTGCCCGAGGGCGAGGGTTGGAAGACCTGGGAAGTGGACCTCTCGGCGGACAAGGTCACCGACCGCTGGGGCGGGGCCGATGCCGGCCGGGGCCAGATCGACCCGCCG
>JBGTLW010000331.1:0-14150 GCA_041743835.1 Phycisphaeraceae bacterium
GGATGAACCCCGCCAGATCGACCACCGGCAGCCCCGTCGCCAGCAGACGCGCGGCCAACTCGGCGTCGGTGACGTGGGCGATGACCCCGTGCAACGACTTGGCCCGGCCCAGCACCCGGTCCACGAATGGCCGAAGCTGCCCCGCATCGTCCAGCGTCCAAGGCCCGACCGCCCGGCGGTAGGTGTTGAACCCCCGCATGATCTGCGCATCAAGCCCCCCCACCGCCAGACCAATCACGCCAACACAGCGATAACTCGCGGGAAGATAGGGGTTTACCATGGCCGTCCTTCGAGGTAGGGCGTGACACGAACAGCGGCACGATTGACCAAAATACGGGGTTCTAGGCGGCGCAATCTAGTTTATGCTTATGGCTGAAAGTTGCAACCGGGCGTTTCCCGGCTGCGTCGTGAATCCACCTCACCCCCGTCAAGGAGGCTCGAATGAATCTGGACCATAAAATACTGATGGCCGCCCTCACCGTTTCCATCACCGCTGCCCTGAGTGCATCCGCCTACGGAGATGTGGTTTTCTCGGAAGATTTCAATAGCCTCACAAACGGTACCGGGATTACTGCCAGCAACACCGATTACACCGACTTTTTTAACGGCAGCGGTGCCTCGCAAACCGCCGCGACCGACGCCGGCGATCTCTTTGGCGAGGGCACATCGAACATCTATAACCGCACGCTTGATTCGAGCAGTACCAATTCTGCGCGCATTAACGCCAATAATCTCGCGGCCGGCGACCTCGTCACCTATTCGTGGGACTTCAACGATTCGGGCACAAGCGGTTACGCGTTTCGGCTTTCAACGGCCAATGATGCGCAATCAAACTACAGCGTCCAAGTCAATTTCAATCCATCCACCGGGACCATCATCGACGTCGCCAGCGCCTATTCAACCAACACGACCTATCGCGTGGATGTTGTCGCGAACACCGGCGGCTCGACGGTCAACTTCCTTGATGGCTACGGAGATGGTCGCAGCGTGTCTGCCGACAGCTTTTCTGTATTCCTGACCAACCTGACGACGAATGTGCAGACGGTTGTCAAGGACAATGTGGTATTCAATGGCACGGAGAGTGGTGCAGGCTTTGATTCCATCGCCTTCCAGACCTTTAACGGCTCCGCCGGGGTGAACTTGGCGTGGGATAACGTCGTCCTCCTCGACGAGGCACTCGTCACCGTTGTCCCCGAGCCCGCGTCCCTCGCGCTGATGGGCCTCGGGTCGCTGCTGATCCTCGGGCGTCGGCGCGTGGCCTGCGCGCAGTAAATACTGCGTTTAGTTACCACCTTAATCGATCAACCGATAGCCAAGCCATCCCGCACGAGAGGAACAGACATGAGATTTGCTTACCTTTACGCCATTGTTCTTGCCATGGCCTTCGTCAACCCAGCCAAGGCTTCCGTGGTTGTTTTCGATGAAAACTTTGACAATACAACGGGCGGGAACATCTCGCTGGTCGCCGGCACGGACCCCGACTGGAAAGTCGCGCACTCCAATGGCACATCGTATGATAACACCTCGACCGCGAACACCCCGGTTGTTTCGAATGCAGCCAGTTCCACCGGGGCCGCGCCCACTGGTTACTTATTCCACAACACATTTCAGGGAAATGCCCCGGTGATTTACTATGTAGAAGGGTTGAGCCTGGGGGCGCCGGCTGGGGGAACCGTCCTTGAATCAGTGAGCTTCGCGTTGCGGAATGTTTCCACCTCGGAGAACATCCAGATCGCGCTGAAGTTCGGCCCTGACGATGATGATTGGTTCCTAGGCGACACCACTTTCAACAACGCGACGTCGAGTGTGTGGAGCAACCTTTCGCTCACGCTCTCCAACGAAACATGGAAAGCGCTCACATTGGATGTCGGCAACGCGATTTCGGTCGGTTCGGCGGCGACACCGGCCTCCTTCAACACCGCCGACCTCACCGGCATCGGGTTTTACACCGCCACTACCTCTGATCCCAACTACATCCGGATCGATACCCTCGCGGTCAATGCGATCCCCGAACCCGCGTCCCTCGCGCTCATGGGCCTCGGGTCGCTGCTGATCCTCGGGCGTCGGCGCGTGGCCTGAGCGTGTTGAGCATCGCTTGGAGTTTCCTCCTTCGGCGGGGGTGGGGAAGTACGCCTCGCTCCCGCCTTTTCTGATGATCCGCCCCTACCACGGGAAGCCCGCCATGAGAAGCCCCCATGCCGCGAATCGGCCGCTCGGGTTCACGCTGATCGAGCTGCTGGTGGTGATAAGCATCGTCGCGCTGCTGATCGCGATCCTGCTGCCGGCGCTGGGCGCGGCCCGGGATGAGGCGGTGCGGGTCAAGTGTCTGGCGGCGGCGCGGGGGATCATGCAGGGCACGATCAATTTCGCCGTGGATCACAACAACCAGCTTATGGACCGCGGCTACGCGCAGTTCCCCCAGGCGGCGGGCAACGAGGGCGGCGGCGCGCCCGACATCGTCGGCAGCCCCATCCTCAACGAATTCGCGGCCGAGTACCTGACCCAGCGCGACCTGTCGCTGTTCTGCCCGAGCAAACTTCTGAGCGTCCGCTCGCCCACCGCGGACCAGTACGACGTGAAGTATGTGACGTACATGTACTTCGGCGACCTGGACGAGGAAGCGAGTTTGTCGGCTTCGGGCGGGGTGTGGCACGTGCCGCCGCGGGCGATCGACCTCAACCGCTCCGCGGGGGCCGAGCCGGTCTGGGCCTGTCTTACGCTGCAGAAGCTCGACACCGGCGAATGGTTCGGGCACGACGCGCCAGCCACCGCCGAGGCCCCCGCCGGGCAGAGCTCGGCCCACGTCGATGGCTCGGCGCGGTGGGTTTCGTTCGACCGCCTGGAAAACTTCTGGACCCGCACCGGCGTGCAGGATTACTACTGGGAAGCCCGGTAGCCCGCCGCCGTCACCCCACCGTGATCAAGCCCGATGAGCACCACCCGCACCCCGCGTCTTGACACGAGCATGCCCCGCCCAACCCTGGCCGCGACGCTGGGCCTGGCGCTGGCGACGGCGGTCCCCGCCCCGGCGGTGGTGTACCGCCACGACGTACCGATCACTGACTACGCCGCCTTCGCCGACCAGGACGACTTCGGCGCGGTGGGGATGATCGGGCGCGGGTGCTCGGCCACGCTGATCTCCCCGACTAAGATCCTCGCCGCCGGCCACTGTTCCAACTACAGCGTCAACGAGACCTGGCGCGACAGCTCGTTCAAGATCTACCGCCTCGACAGCAACGGCAACGCGCAGCTCGTGCATGAGGTCGAGATCGCCTCGTGGGAGACCCACCCCGGCTACCCCTCCAGCGAGCCGGTCCACCCCACCGACATCCAGATCGGCACGCTCGTCACCCCGCTGCTGGGCGTGGACCCGATCGGCATCTGGGACGGCGACCCGCTGGGCATGACCGCCGTCGTCATCGGCCACGGCGGGCAGGGAGACGGGATCGACGGCGGAAACTCCGCCATCCACAACCGCAAACTCGCCGGCACCAACGTCATCGACCGCGCACCCACCGGGACGCTCTTCGGGTACAGCGACTACATCCGCTACGACTTCGACGCGCCCAACGGCCTGCATAACGGGCTGTCCGGCTCCAGCCCCACGCCCACCGCGATGGAAGCCTTCATCGACAACGGCGACAGCGGCGGGCCCTTGCTGGCCGACTTCGGATTCGGCTACCGCATCGTCGGGGTCAACAGCGGCGTCAGCGACGCCGACGCGAGCTACGGCGACTCCTCCTACATCGCCCCCATCCTCCGCCAAGACACGCTCGACCTGCTGTTCAAGCACGATGTCGCGCCGACCCACTACCAGGCCGGGCAGGTCCAACTGCTCAACGCCTCCTTCGAGTTCGACACCTTCGCCAGCGGCAAGAACTTCACCGACAACGTCGCCGGCTGGTTCGAGATCGACACCGCCGGGGATATCAACAGCGTCGCCACCGCCGGCGAATCACCCGCCAACAGGCCCGATACGCCGCACGGCTCGCAATGGCTCAACCTCAAAAACCCGGGCGCTGCGGCGTACCAGCAGATCGGGCTGTTTGACGAGAACCAGAAGATCACCCTCGATCTGACGCTAGGCGACAAGAACGACCGCGAGTGGGACGGCCTGCTCGTGCAGCTCTTCGCGGGTCAAGGCTATGGGGCCGACGGCATCGCGCTCGGCTCCTTCGCCACGCTGCTGGACGAAGTGCTCATTGACGCGGCCACGTGGGCCAGCTTCGGCATCGACACCAACGACACGCACAACCACACGCTCGCCCTGACTCTAGACCTGCTCACCGGCTTTGGTTGGAGCGATCTCGCGCCCGGCGATGCCTTGTGGCTCCAGTTCCTGCTGCCCGGCACCGTCGGCGACGGCGAGCAGGCCCAACACCTGATCGATGGCTTGGCCATCTCGGTGACCACGATCCCCGAACCCGGCACGCTGGGCGTCCTGCTGATCGGGACGCTGGCGATGCTCAGGAGACGCCGCCATGACTCGCCGTAGCAAGTCCGCGTTTACCTTGATTGAGATGCTGGTCGTCGTCAGCATCATCGTGTTGCTGATCGCGCTGCTGCTGCCGGCGTTGCAGAAGTCGCGCGAGGCGGCGCGGCGTGTGGTTTGCCAATCGAACCAACACCAACTGATGATTGGGCTGCTGTCTTACGCCACCGAGCACCAGGCGGCCGTCCCCATCGGCCACGAGGGCGCCAAGCAGTTCAACTACCTGCTTTTCAACACCTTCAAGAAGAACGGGCCGCTCAAGGGGTTCATGGCCTACGGGCGTTTGTATCAGACCGGCATCCTCGCGTTTCAGGACCCGTATTTCTGTCCGGATGGCAACCTGCGCAACTCGCCGATCAACCCCTGGCCCCCCGGATCGGATGTGAACGAGAACACGCGCAGCGATTACTCGTCGCGGCCGTATGCCGACTGGAACAACGCAACTTCCCCACACAGATGCCGCGGCTACCGGACCTTGCGCAGCAAAACCTCACGATCCTCGCCGACCGCACCTCCGCGCCGCAGATCGTGGCGAGCCAGCACGCTACGGGCCTCAACACCACACGGATCGACGGCTCCACCCGTTGGGTACCTCTCCATGTTTTCGAAGAGCCGCTCAACGCCATCAGCACCGGCCCATTCAACAAGTCCTTCGATGACGAACAAGACGAGATCTGGGATGCGATCGATGCGTACTAGTCACAGGCCCACTCACTGATGGCGTGAGTTGGCCAGCGTGATACAGCAGGCATCATGCACGGCCTGCGCATCACGTGACCACTTCACCACGGCCTTTCTGCAGCGCGCTTTGAGGCTATTTGGCTGGTCGTGGCTTGCCCGGAGCCAAAACCATGTGGAATAAAGCGACGGGGCATCGGGTATGATGGCTGCGGCGAGTTGCCGAGAAGGGTTGGGTTGTGCAAAGCGAAGCGTTCCGAGAGCTTGCCTTGGCGGAGATGGACGCGGTGTATCGCATGGCGATGCACCTTGCACGCAATCCCAACGACGCGTCGGACCTGGTTCAGGAGACGTACCTCAAGGCACTCAAGGCTGAGGGGCGGTTTGAGTTGCGGGATGGGGGCGTTCGGCCTTGGCTGTTCAAGATCCTGCATAACTCGTTTTACACACAGGTGGGCAAGGCCAAGCGTGAGCCGACCATCGCGGACGACCTTGCCCCGCAATCGGTCGAGAGCGAGTTGGACAGCCCTCCCCCTGCCTGGGACCTGGAGCACCTGGACTGGGAGCAGGTGGACGACCGGCTCAAACACGCGATCGAGAGCTTGCCCGAGCACTACCGCGAGGTCCTGCTGCTGTGGGCGGTGGAGGGGCTCAAGTACCGGGAGATTGCGGATGTGCTGGGGGTGGCCCTGGGGACGGTGATGAGCCGGCTTTATCGGGCCAGGGCGATCCTGAGCACCGAACTGGCGGAACTGGCGGGCGAGCACGGCATCGCCATCGCAGAAACCTGAATGACAGGCGGATTCCGGGAAGAAATCCGCCCCGGCGACGATTAGGCCAATAGACGGGTTTGACCGAGAGCAGAGCACCACGATGTCCAAAGAGAGCATGAGCCAACACGAGGTCCGCAAGTACCTGCCCGCCTTCGCGGACGGCGAGCTCGATGTGGAGCTGAATCTCAAGGTGCTTGAGCAGATGGCGATGGACCCGACCAACACCCGCCGGGTCATGCACCAGCAGCAGCTCCGCAAGGCCTGTGCCGCGGCCATGTGCAAGCCCGAGTACTGCTGCCCCGCTCCCCTTAAAGCCAACATCGCCTCACTGGTTTGCGAATCCACCGACGACGCCCCCCCGCTTGCCGCCCCGCTCCTTACCGACGACAACGCGCTGCCCTATCGCAAGTCACAAGCTGCGCATGATGGGGTGCTCGCCCGCATCGGTCACTGGGCCCCCGCAGCCGTGGCCGCGGTGCTGCTGATCGGTGCTCTGGCGGTGTTTTTCACGCCGAGAACCGGGATTGAAACCGCGGGCGTGCTGGTGTCGGACCAGCAGCTCGAGCTGTTTGGTCGGCGTCACTCGACCTGCTCGTCTGATCTGGGCAAGCTGGTCAGCAACATCCCCTCCCCCACAAACATCGCCGCCCTGCCGGGGACCATCGACGACTACTTTGGCGACACCGCCGGGCAGATCGACTCGGCCCTGGACCTGTCGGTGCTGGGCTATACCTACGAGCAGGTGGGGACGTGCAGCGTGCCGGGCCGGCGCAGCGTGCATGTGGTGTACAAGGCCGCGCCCGACTCGGGCCGCACCGGGTCCATCAGCCTCTGGATCAAGCCCGACACGGGCAAGGCCCCGATCACGCCGGGCGTTCTCCACACCGCAGAGACACCAAGCGGCAACCCCGTGCTTCTCTGGAAGCGTGACGGGCGGGTGTATTACCTGGTCGGTGATGCCCGCGACGACGCCCAGCAGGCCGCGCAAATGCTCGCCAGCAGCCAACTTGCCGGGCAGTGACACGCACAGGCAGCGGGCCGCCCTCAAGCAAATCTACTCTCGACCAGCGGGCCCGATCCTGCGTGGCAAACACGCTGACGCCTATGCAGCGAGGCGTTCCTGATCCTGCGACGCGGCAACCTCCTCGATCGCCGAGCGTGCAAGGCCGATGCCCATTTCCTCGTGGAGGTAGTGCGGCGAATCGACGCCGGCTGCGCGGAGCAATTCAATTTCATCCCGGTAGCGTGCCATCGCGACGATCCGCCCGGTGTAGCCGGTCTCGCGGAGCAATCGCGTGATCGCCACGACCTCGGGGGTGTGCTGCAGCGCGATGACGACCAGTTCACAGGTCGAGGCGGGATTGAGCCGGGCGTAGAAGTCGGGGTCGGTTGCGTCGCCCGCGATGATCACTCGGCCGTGCTCGCTGAGCTTCGCGGCGTTGGTGGGGTCCATGTCCAGCCCGATCAGGCCGTCGCCGTAGTGCGAGAGCAGCGCGTCGTAGGCCGCGGTGCCGACGCGGCCCATGCCGATGACCACCGCCTGGATCGGGCGGTCCAGCGTGATGTGCTGGTCGTCGGGGAGGCGTTTGCTGGTTTCAAAGTTCTGCAGCTTGCCGGACCATCGGCCAAACAGGCTGTGGGCGCGGGCGTTGAAGGGCGCGGCGATGATGAAGCTCATCGACATCGCGAGCGCGACCACGACAAGCCATTGCCCGCTGATCCACCCCGCCTGCACCGCGACCGCGCCGACGATCAGGCCGAACTCACTGAAGTTGGATAGCGGCAGCGAGCTGAGCGTGGCGGTGCGGGACCGCAGACGGAACCGCGTCATAAGCCAGAAATACATCGCCACCTTCGCGGGCAACAGCAGCACCAGCAATGCCGCGACGCCGACCTGTTCCAGACTGGGCACGCCCTGCAGCCCGATCGTCAGGAAGAAGGCGACCAGGAACAGGTCCTTAAGACCCATCAGGCTCTTAGCCATCTCCCCGGCCTTGGGGTGGCTGCCCAGCAGGATGCCGGCGAGCAATGCGCCCAAGTCCGGCTTCATCTTCACAAGCTCGAAAAGCTGCGTCGAGCCCACCACCAGCAGCAGGCCCATGAGCAGCACAAGCTCGCCGTGGCCCACACGATCCAGGATCATCCGCAAGGGCCTGCGGGCGAGCGGCAGCGCCAGGAGCAGCAGCGCCCACGGCGAAGGAACCTTCCCGGTCGAGACGGTCAGGAAGACGATCGCAAACAGGTCCTGCATGATGAGCACGCCGATGGCCTCGCAGCCGTGACGCGACGCCATCTCGGCCTTCTCTTCGAGCACCTTCACCGCGAACACCGTGCTCGAGAAGCTCAACGCAAACGCCACGAGCAACGCGGTGCCAAGGCCAAGTTCGGCGAACATGCCCAGCCCGACCCACGCGAGCGCGAACACACCCAGCCCGATCGCGCCGGTGGTCATGAGCATGTGGACCGACGCGACGCCCCAGACCTCGGGCCGGGCGAGGCTGCGCAGGTCCAGCTTCAGGCCGATGGAGAACAGCAGCAAGTAGATGCCCAGGTCTGCGAGTTGGCTCAGCGTGCCCGAGCTTTCAACGCCCATCATCGAGAGGACAAACCCCGCGCCCAGGAACCCGACCAGCGGGGGCAGGGCCAACTGTTTGACCGCCAGCCCCACCAGAAAAGCCATCATGATCCACAGTGGTTCCATCGCTTCGCCTCCTGCCGATCACCGCCCGGCTTGTTCGCAGTACCTGGGATCACGGGCGCATCGGTCGGTACAATATCGACCAGATATCCCGGCCGATCCAGCGTCCCAACGACCGGTAACACCCCCCGCGACAAGAACCCACCATGCGCATCTCCCCACTCCAACTACGCGACTTCCACGAAGATGGCTACATCATTATCCGCGGCGCGGTCGCGCCCGTCGCGGTCCGGGAAGGGTTGCGGGCGATCAACCACAGCCTCGGCCACGAGGGCATCGCCTTTGACGACCTGCCCAAGTTCCGGGCGAAGAGCTACTGCCCCAACGTCCAGGGCACACCAGCCATCACCAACCTGTTCAACCAGTCCCCCCTGCTGCCGCTGCTGGATTCCATGCTCGGCGAGGGCAATACGCAGCAAGTCAGCCGGGGGCAGATCGCCCTGCGTTTCCCCGCGGCTGAGTTGCAGAAAAAGCGCACCTTCGGCGGGCACCTCGATGGGATCGGCACCGGGACCAATGGCATCGAAGTGGGCAAGTTCAGCCGTGGATTCACCGCACTGGTCACCGTGCTCATGCACGAACTGCCCGAGCCGTTTGCCGGCAACTTCACCGTCTGGCCGGGGTCACACCTCGTCGCGGAGCGGTTTTTCCAGGAGGCCACGCCGGAGGTTTTGCGTCAGGGGATGCCCGAACTGCAACTGACCCGCGAGCCGGTGCAGATCACCGGCAAGGCGGGAGACGCGGTCATCACACACCACCAGCTCGTCCACGGCGCAGCGCCCAACTTCAGCCACAACATCCGCTACGCGGTCATCTTCCGGGCTTGCCACCGCGAGGTGAAGCAGATCAACACCGATGCCATGACCGACATTTGGCGCGAGTGGGATGGCGTCCGCAACGCGATGGCGGCGAGCGACAAAGCCGCGCAGAGCACCTACGCATAGCCGTTGCGGACGCGTGTGAAACGTGACTTGGGGTGGCACGGCGTCCCGCCCGTCATGCCGTCATCGCCTTGCTAACCTTGTTTTGGGCTGCGCCCAAACGACGGGCGAGACGCCCGTCCCACCTTTCAACCATCCTCGGGGTGGATCGGCGTGCTCAGCAGCTTCTGATAGAAGCACAGGTCGCGCCACTTGCCGAACTTGAAGCCGACCTCGGGCAGCGTGGCGACCAGCCCGAAGCCCATGCTCGTGTGAAGCTCGATGCTCGCGGTGTTGGTCGAGTCGATCCCGCCGACGATCGCGTGATAGTCCTCGGCCTGCGCCCGGGCGATCGTGGCTTCCAGCAAGGCACGGCCGACGCCCCGCCTGCGGAAGGAACTGGCCACGTACAGCGAGTGCTCAACCGTGTACTTGTAGCCCGGCCACGCGCGGAACGTGCCATAGCTGGCAAAGCCCATCAACGCCCCCGTGTCTGACTCCATCCCCAGCACCGGAAAACCACCCCCCCGGAAGTCACCCCGGACATCGCCCCGGACATCGCCCCGGGAATCGCCCAGTGAACCGCCCCGCAAATCGCCCCGAAATCCTCCCCGGCGTTTGCTCTCGAACCACGCCGCCATCATGGCGGGGGTGCGGGGGTGATAGTCGTACAGGGCGGTGGAGGTGGCGATCGCCTCGTTGAGGATCGCCAGGATGGCGTCGCTGTGGCTGGGCTGGCAGTCGATAAGCCGCATGACCAGAGCATATCCGGGCGTCCCGCCGTTTGCGGGCGACTGTTGACCCCCTATGCCAAGCGCCGATATACTGTGGGCTTATGGCATCCACCACCCGCAACCCGACCCCGACCCAGGCCGTGGTGGTTGTCCGCGCCAAGGTCGTCGTTAGCTGAGCGGGAGACCCGCACCGCACGACGGCAAGCCCCTTCTCCGATCTACCACGCCGGACCTGCGCCAGAGCCTAGGCCCGGATCGCACCACGCTTTTGAACCACACACGACGATCGCCGCCACTCCTTTATGCCGGCTGGCGAAGCGTCTGATGCCAAGGACCCACCCCATGCCCTCTTCCAAGCAACTCACCGCAGCCGACATCGCCCCACGCAAACTCCACGGCAAGCCCACCAACAAGTACGCGGGCAAGACCGGCGCCCAGGTCTTCCACGACATGATGGCTGAGCACGGCGTGGACACCATCTTCGGTTACCCCGGCGGCGCAATCCTGCCCGTCTTCGATGCCATCCACGAGTCCAAGACCTTCCAGTTCATCCTCACCCGCCACGAGCAAGGCGCGGGGCACATGGCCCAGGGCTACGCACGCATCACCGGCAAGCCCGGCATCGTGCTGGTGACCTCCGGCCCCGGCGCGACCAACACCGTCACGCCCATGCAGGACGCCCTGATGGACGGCACGCCCCTCATCGTCTTCGCAGGCCAGGTCGCCACCGCGGCCATCGGCTCCGACGCGTTCCAGGAAGCGGACATGACCGGGATCTCCCGGCCATGCACCAAGTGGAATGTGCTGGTCAAGCGGGTGGAAGACCTGCCCCGCGCGATCAACACCGCGTTCCACATCGCCACCACGGGCCGGCCCGGGCCGGTGTTCGTCGATCTGCCCAAGGACGTCACCGCCGCGTTGATGCCCCAGGAGGTGTACGCCGAGCCCTACCTGCCCGGCTACCACATCCGCGAGGCCGGGACATCCAGCGAGATCGCCCGCGCCGCGGAGATGATCAACAAGGCCAGGAAGCCCGTGTTTTACGTGGGCAACGGCGTGATCCAGGCGTGCGCTTCGGGTGTGCTGCGTCAGTGCGTGGACAAGGGCAACATCCCCGTGACCACCACCCTCCAGGGGCTCGGCGCGTTCGATGAGAACGACCCACGCTCGCTGCACATGCTCGGGATGCACGGCAGCGCCTACGCGAACTGGGCCATGCGCGACGCGGACGTGATCGTCTCCATCGGCGCCCGGTTCGACGACCGCATCACCGGCAACACCGCCAAGTTCGCGCCCACCGCCCGCGCGGCCGAGGCCAACGGCACCGGTGGTTTCATCCACTTCGACATCGCCCCCGAGAACATCAACAAGAACGTGCCCGTGACGATCGGTGTCGAAGGCGACGCGAAGAAGAACCTCGAACTGCTCCTGCCGCTGCTTGAGCACGTGGACCGCAAGGCGTGGTTCGCGCAGATCGATCAGTGGAAGGCCGAGCAGCCCTTCCGCTACGAACCGGACGACCGCGAGTTCCACCTAAAGCCCCAGGCGGTGATTGAAGAGCTTTACAAGCAGACCGAGGGCGGCGCGATCATCACGACCGGTGTGGGCCAGCACCAGATGTGGGCCGCGCAGTTCTACAAATACAAGACCCCGCGTCAGTGGCTGACCTCCGGCGGTCTGGGCACGATGGGCTTTGGTGTGCCCTCGAGCATCGGCGCGCAGGCCGGGGAGATGACCCTCGCCCGCAAGGAAGGCCGCGCCCCGCGCAGCGTGTTCAACATCGATGGCGACGGCAGCTTCTCCATGACCGCGATGGAGATGGTCACCGCCGCGCAGTACAAGATCCCCGCCAAGAGCATCATCCTCAACAACGACTTCCAGGGCATGGTCAAGCAGTGGCAGGACCTGTTCTACGAAGAGCGCTACAGCCACACGGAGATGCACAACCCCGACTTCGTCGCGTTGACCAACGCCATGAACTGCAAGGGTTTCCGTGTGACCAAGCTGGCGGACCTGCCCGAGGTGATGGCCCAGTTCATCGCCCACCCGGGCCCGGCCGTGCTCGAAGCGCTGGTCGAGAAGCACGAACACGTGTACCCCATGATGCCCGCCGGCAAGACGGTGGACGACATGGTCCTCGGCCCCGCACAGGGGAAGGGGAAGCGATGTTGATGGGGCGGGGTCCCCTCACACCACGCGCCAATCCACCACGTGGATATCCGCGCGTGTCACGCCGCGCCACGTGTTGATCTCCGGCTTAAAGACCACATCGAGCCTCATGCCCGCCGCCAGGGTGTCGATGTAATCGCCCAGGTTAAAGCCCGCGGCCCGGATGACGGGAGACCGCGGGTCGTCCGCGTCCCGCAGGTGCAGCGACAGGTGCTTGCCGCCGCCGCCCATCGGCTGGGGCGGGCGCTCGAGCACGACGTTGCGCAGAAGCATCCGTGGCGACGGGTTGCCACGCCCGAACGGCGCAAGCCGGCGGATGTGCAGGAACGTATCCACATCACACTCACGCAGCGTCAACGCGCAATCGATCTCCACCACGCCGCACAGGTCCTCCGGCTCGGTGACGGCATTGACCGCCGCGATCAGTTGCTCGCGGAACGCGTCGATCGCCTCGGACTTGAGCGTCATCCCCGCCGCCATCGCGTGGCCACCGAAGCGGTCGAGGTGGTGCTGGCAGGTGGCGAGGGCGTCGTAGATAGAGACACCCTCGATGCTGCGGGCAGAGCCCTGGGCGCTGCCGTTGTCCACCGCGAGCACCACCGCCGGCCGGCCAAACTTCTCGACCAGCCGCGATGCCACGATGCCGACCACGCCCGCGTGCCAGCCCTCGCCCTCCACCACAATCGCCCGGCGGTCCTCGGCGTGGTCGCCACGCTGCTCGACCGATGCCGCGGCCTGATCGTAAATCTTGCGCTCCGTCACCCGCCGCCGATCGTTCTCGCCTGTGAGAAACTCAGCAAGCTCACGGGCCTCGTCTGCCGTGGCGTCGGTGAGCAGCTTAACGGCGTCTTTCGCGTGGCCCATGCGCCCGCAGGCGTTGAGCCGGGGGCCGAGCACAAACCCCACGTGGTACGCGTCGATCTTCTCGTCCCGCAAGCGTGACGCATCAATCAAGGCGTTGAGCCCGACGAAGCGCGTCCCCTTGATGCGCGACAGGCCATGCACCACCAGCGTCCGGTTCTCCCCGACCAGCGGGACCACATCCGCCACGGTCCCCAGCGCGACCAGCGACAAGAGGTCCACGAGCAACTCACGGAAGTCCTCGCCGACACGCTCGCACCCGCACCAGGCCTTGGCGAACTGCCACGCGAGCTTGAACGCGACCCCCGCGCCGCAGAGGTTCTGGTTCGGGTAAGGCGTCGTGCCCAGGCCGGGGTGTACGAGTCCGGCCGCATCGGGAAGCTGGCCCGGATCGAAGTGGTGGTGGTCGGTGATGACCAGGTCGAGGCCCCGCCGCTTGGCGTGCGCCACCACGTCCACGGCGGTGATCCCGCAATCGACGGTGATGATAAGCGGGCGGGTGGGGCCAGCGTCGGCGATGGCGTCGATCGCCTCGCTATTGAGTCCGTAGCCCTCGTCGATCCGGTGGGGGATGTAGTTGGAGACCGCGGCCCCCGCGAGGCGGAGGGTGTGCCAGAGGATCGCCGACGCGGTGACGCCATCGACGTCGTAGTCGCCATAGATGACGATGGGCTGGCCATCGCGCACAGCCTGCGTCAGGCGGTTCGCGGCCGCGAGAGTTCCGTGTATGAGCAGCGGGTCGTACAGGTCGCCGAGCCGTGGCTTGAGGAACGCCCCCGCCGCCGCAAGATCGCCAAGCCCACGCGTGGCCAGCAGGCCCGCGAC
>JBGTLW010000332.1:0-10348 GCA_041743835.1 Phycisphaeraceae bacterium
GGGGTGGCCTCGGGCGCAGACGCGGGCTCGCTACGACCCGCCGCAGCCTTGAGCCTCGCGTCTTGCTCGGCCTTGGCGCGGGCCTCCCGCTCCACCCGCCGGGCTTCACCCGCTTCGGGATTGATGAGCTGGTAATACACATACGGCACAGAAGTCCCGCCGATCACCAGCACGTGCAGCACCAGCGCCAGCACCGCGAAACGGATCACCGGCGTCTGCGTGAAACCCGCGACAAGCTTCTCGGGGGCCATGCGTTGCAATTCTTTGTCATCAATCAAGGGCTGGTTCATCGTCGCTCCCTGGCCGGGGTTTCCGGGATTGGGGTTGGGGTCAAACAATGGGTGTCTCTGCAAGGCTTTCTACAACCAACGCTCTCAGAACATGTATGAGAATGGGGTGCCATGGTCAACGAGCGCAGCGAGGCAGGCCATGCGTGACACCCATCTCGCGTCATCCATGGCCTGCGCTACGCTTGACCATGGCACCCAGCCCCATCTCGTACACCTTCTCACGGCGCGGGGCTTCCTTCTTCTCCGATCGCGCCAATCACGCCCCCCGCCTTGGCGATCGCGTTGATCACCGGCTCATACACACTCTTCGTCGCTCGGCGGTCCACCTTCAGATGGACGACCCGCTGCTCGGGCTTCTCCAACCCATCGAGCAACGCAAGCACTTCCCACTCGATCTGCTCCGCCGAATCGCGGGCCTCGCCGTTGACCCAGTAGCCGTTGTCTTCATCAATCACCACGAGGATGCGCGGCGTCTGCAAGACCTCCACATCCACCGACCGCGCCAGCTCCAGCTCCACCGGCGGCTCCTTCGTGAAGTTGGAGGTGATGATGAAGAAGATGATCAGCAGGAACGCGATGTCGCCCATGCTCGCCAGCGGCACGACCACCCCGAGCCGCCGCTTCTTGCGTTGTGAGATGCGTCGGCTCATCGGCCACCCCCGCCCCAGCCGCCGCCCTCTTCCGCGCGCTGCACGATGGTGACCTGTGCCCCGGCCCGGCTGATCGCGGTCATCGCCTGGTAATAGTCCTGGTAGGCCACGTTGTCCCGCGCTTCGAGCTGGACGATGCGGTCCACGGGGTTTTCGCGGCCCGGGAAGTTCAAGGCCGCGAGCATCTCACGCAGTTCATCGAAGCCCGCCACCGGCTTGTCGTTGAACAGGATGCCCCGGCCGTCGAGCTGGACGCTGGGCATCTCGTCCTTGGATTCTTCGCCCTCCTGGGCCGCGGGGATGTCGGTGATGAGGCCCTGGGGCTTGGTGAGGTTCGCGGTCACGATGAAGAAGATGATGAGCAGGAACGCGATATCGCTGAACGCCGCGAGCGAGGACTCGGGCGCGCGGCGCTTGGTGCGGCGGGATTGGCGGGTGCGTCTAGACATCGTCGTTCAAATCAGCGGGGTATTCGTCGGTGCAGCCGATGCGGTCGATTCGTCGCGCGGGTCAGGCGACGACGGGCTTCTTCTTCGCGCCCTCGACCTCGGTGGCGACAAAGTCGAGCAGCTCCGCGCTGGCTTCCTCGATCTCCAGCTCCACGGCGTCGGCCTGCGTCGTGAAGTAGCTGTAGGGCACGACCGCCATCACCGCGATGATGAGGCCCGCCGCGGTGGTGATCAGCGCCACCTTGATGCCCCCGGCGACGGCTTCGTTCGAGACGCCCGCGTTCATCATGCCATCGAAGGCGGTGATCATGCCCAGCACCGTGCCGGTCATCCCAAGCAGCGGCGAGATGTTGCCGATGGTCGCGAGCACGGGCAGCCGCTTCTCCACCGCCGACATCGCGTGCAGGGCGTAGTCATCCATCGATTTCTCCATGATTGCGGCCACGGATTCGGGGCGGTCGTTGATCGGGCGGTGCTTGGCGTAGGACTGGAGCCCCGCGAGCAGCACCGCCGACACCGCGCCGGGCGTTGCGGCGCACAGCCGCGCAGCCTCCGCGATGCGGTGCTCGCCCAAGAGGTCCAAGACCTGGGCTCGCAGCGCCCGCGTGTCGATGTTCTTGTGCGATCGGAACGCGTAGAAGCGGTCGATCACCACCGCCACGCCGATGATGCTGCACACCATCAGCGGCCACATCATCCAACCACCTTCAATTATGTATTTGAGCATCGGGTCTTCCTTGCTGGGTCATGTCCAAAAGTGCGGGATTTGCGGGTGCTATACGGGGGGTAGCTGGGGAACTTCCGGGGGGGGGCGAGCCGTTGTAGATCTGGGCCAATAGTTGGTACCCCGTGTCGGGGGGCAGGGTTAATGTCTGGAACACCTTGCGGTCATCGTCCGCCAGCGCGACGGCTCCGGTGACGTGGTTGTAGAAGGAGCCAAGCAGCCGGGCCTTGTCGTAGGTGCGCTGGTACGGGGCGTATCCCCACGCCCAGAGCGTCAACCCGCGCCCGCCAACCCACACCCACAACCGCGGGCGGTACAGCCAGAAGCCCGTGTCCACGCGCGTCCGTGTCAGCGCGACAAAGTGGACCGGCTCGGCGATCGAGTCACGCAACGCCTGCGGCCAGGGTTGCGTGTCGATCGGCTGGGTCAGCGGCTTGGGCAGTTCGAGCGCACGCGCGGGCATCCTTGCATTATCCCTTATTGATCAAGGCGTGCGAAGGCCTCTTCGGTCAGCCGCCCACGCGCAAACTTCGCCCAACGGCTCTCGGGGAAGTCCCACGTCAGGTTCTTGAACATCCGGTACGCGTTGATCGTCGCATCCGGCACCCGCTGTTCGCCCTCGATAAGCTTCGTGTAGGAGTCGCCCGCCCAGTACATCGCCTCGGCTCGAAGGTCTTTGTCGGCCGCGGTATTATCGATCACCTTGCTGAAGGTTTTGACCGCGTCGAGGTAGCGCTCGGCCTGCATGTAGCACTGGGCCGAGAGCACGGTGGTCTTGTCAGCCAGGTCGTGATTGGGGAACCGCACGGCTAGCCGACCAAACACCTCGGCCGCGGTCTTGAACATATCGCGGCCCTGCATCAGGATCCGCTCGGATTCCACACGGTCGCCCGCGTCCGCCGCTGCTTTGGCCTGATCCTTCAGGTCGCGCCCCTTGGTCAGGAAGTACTGGCCGAGGCGGGCGATCGTCTCGGCGACCAGCTCGTGGTCCGGGTAGCGGTACGACAGCTTGACGTACTCCTCGCAGGCCTTGTCGATCTCACCCATCTTCTCGTAGGCCTGGGCCTTCTTGTACTGAGCCTTGGGCGCGTAGGGTGACTCGGGGTAGTTCGCGACGATCTCGGAGAAGCGGTTGACCGCTTCCAGGTAGAACTGCCGGGCGATCTCTTCGTTGGCTGCGTCTTTCGCAAACTCGATGGACAGGTTGGCGAGCAGGTAATCCGCCTGGGCACGGGCCTTGCTGTCGGGGTGGTCCCGGACCGCCTCTTCGAGCAGCTTCTTGCCCTGGTTGATGGATCGGCGGGCCTCGGACTCCTGCTCAAGATCGCGGTAACGCTTGGCGAGCTCGAAGTGGGCCTCTGCAATGGTGAACTGCGTCTGCACCGCCATCTCGGGGTCCGCGAACCGCTTGGTGAACGCCAACACGTCGCCATCGGCACCCTTGAAGATGTCGAACGAGTGCTCGATGCGGTCGTCGGGGTTCTGGGGCGGGGCGTAGGCCAGCGTGACCTCATCGCCATACGCCACCGGCATCGTGTTGCCCTGGGGCTTGGCGTCTTCATCGGCGTAGGCAAGGTCCACCAGCCCCTTGAAAATACCCGAGTGCGAGAAGGTCTCGGTCAGCTCGACCTGATGTTCCTTGCCCGACGATGAGCGGACCGTGACCGCCAAGGTGTCTTTGTCGTCCGACGTGTTGCGCGAGGGGTGGATCACACGCAGGTAAGCGCTTTGCCCGACGAACAGGCCCTCGATCGGCGTCTGGTATCGGCGGTCCATCACGTCGAAGAAGTGGTCGCTTGTGAGCGAGGCGGAAGCGGTGAGCCAGCGCTCGGCCCCGGTGTTGTCGGTGAACTTGAAGCCGAGGTGGATCGTGTCGTCGCCCTTGATGTTGAGCACACGGACGGCGGTGCCGGTCTCGTCTTCGAGGCTGGGCAGGGCGAACGATTTATCCGGCGTGTCGCCCATCTGCACGGGCACGTTCACGGTGAATCGGCCATCTTCGAGCGGGTCCACCGCGAACGGATCGCCGACCACCAGCATCTCCTTGTAGCCGGGGGGCAGGCCGGCACCAGCGCCGGCATTGCTGGGGCGTGTGCTTAGCCGAACCGTGCCCGCCACGCGGATATCAAACGCGGGGGCAGGCGCCGCGCCGTCACCCGCGGACGCTGCGGCAGCGGGCAAGGCGTCACGAGCAGACTGAGCCTGCGCAAAAATCTCCAGGGTGGACTCGGGCGACTGCGCAACGTATGGGAACAGCACCTCCACAAACAGCGGCGCGTGGATCACCACCGAGGCCCGCTGCTCCGCGCTGGCTAGTTCGGGGCGCACGGCGGTGAGGGTCCGGCGGACGGGCACTTCTTCTGCGGTCATGCCTTCCCTGCGTTGACGGGCCTCGGCATCAAGCTCGGCAGTCAGCGCGTCGGCGGCCAGCGGCGCAGAGGTCGTGTCGTACACCCGGAGCTCCGGCGTCTTGTACCAGGCCTGCTCGACACGCGTCGAACGCATCCATGGCACGCCGGGATCGGTGTTCTCCTGATCCAGATACTCCAGCGTGATCTCATCATTGCCCGTGACCTTCAGCTCGCCCGGGCGTGTCGGCTCGGTATCGACCGGGAAGACCCGGCCCACGAACACGCCCGAGTGGATGTCGGTCTCCATCGCCTGCAGCGTGACGGGCTTGCCGTCGTAAAGCCGGGCGGTGAACTCCACGACATCCGGCTTGGCGGTCGTGTCGAGATCGGGGTCGTTGATGATGACGTGGATGACATCCCCGGCCTTGAACCGACGCATGGGGATGTAGCGGGGGACGCGTGTGCCATCGGCGGCCAATGTGTACTCGGCAAAGGCGGCGTTGATGGACCCGTTGGCGTAGGTCGCGGTGAGGTTGACGTTGTGTCGATCCTTGCCGGGGGTGTTCACCACCGGATCGTTGTACGTGATGGTGATCAGATCGCCGGGCACGATCTCCAGCACCTGGTTACGGCGGAGCGCGAGGAAGTCTTCCTGCGTCGGGAGGATGGCCTGCCCGTCGCGGTTGTTCAGCGTAACCCTTGCGATGGCGGGTGCGCCGCCCTCGAAGTCGTCGATCACCATGCGGAGCACGCGGGCGCGGTTGGCTGGGTCGAAGGCTATCTTGAATGCGTTGCCGCTGTCTTCCGCGGTGATCTTAGCCGGTGGCTGATAGATCGCCTCGCGGATCTCGGGCCGCTTCGTCATGTCGAACGTGTCATCGGGCACGACCGCCATGTAGGGCGGCTGGGGGATGTCCCACTCAAGCTCGAACTTTGGCGCAGCGTCCTTCGTGCCGACGACGAAGAGGTCGAAGGTGTGGACGCCCCGCTCCATCGACGCCTTGCACGACGTGGGTGTGACGGCCGCACGCGCCGTGTTTGCCACGCCGCGATTGACTTGCAGGAGCATGACCGTGTCCCCGCCGGGGCTCTTGTCGATGACGCGGAGGGTGCGGACCATCCGGCGGTCCTGAAAGAATGCCCCGCGGTAATGCGCGACATACAGGCCATTGGCCCCCAGTTGCACATCCTTGAGGACCGCCTCGTTGACAGGCTCGGCCAGAGACTTGATGCCAGCGACTTGTCCGCGCGAGCCCTCTGCCGATTCCAGCCGGCTGAGGAAGTTCACAAGCGTCGCTGGGGACAGCGCGTCCGCGGCCAGGGTTGGCGTTGCAAACACCTCGCGCGTCAACGAGCCGTCCCACGGCGTGTGGTCCTTGGGGAAGCGCCCGATCGTCTTGAAGTCTTTGGCGTTGAAGGATGACTGGAGCGTGAAGCTCTTGATCTTCTGCCCCGGCACGTTTGCGACGACCCGCATCTCGCCAAGCGCCACGTTGTCGTTGAGGTCGATCGTGAAGGTCTTGGGCTTGCGGCCGTCGGCGAGCGCGGACCACGCGGGGTAGTCGCCCGGCGCGATCGCGTAGTTCGGCTCTGAGCCGTCGGCCGAATCCGAGGCGTAAGCCATCGGCTGCCCCGCTGTGGTCATCGCCGAGCCCTCGAAGATGCCCGAGTGTGTGTCGGTCTCGGTGAGCAGCAGCGAGCCGACGATGTCGCCGGAGCGTGCGCTGACCCGCACGGACACCTCATCGATGCCGTTGGTGAGCGACCGGTCTGCGTCGATGACGCGGATGTTGATCGGGTTGCCGGGCTTGACCTGCGTGCCGGCACGGACGGTCGAAAGCGCGACCTGTTCGGGTTCGGCTTCGACCGACTCGCCGATGCGGGCGCGGATCGCATCTTCGATCCGCTGCTTCTCGATCTCCTCGCGCGACAGGATCTGGCCGGACGACGCGTAGAGCTCGGCATCCGACGCGACCGTCAACGCCTGGGGCCGGCTCAGCGTGATGTTGTTCGCGGTCTTGTAGCGGTCGGAGAAGTCGTAGTGGACCTTGTCGTTGCCCAGCACCTGGAGGATGCCATCGCGGGGCGTGGTGGCGCCGAGGACGGTGTTGATCTCGCCACGGAACTTGGTCTTGGAATCGCCGAAGGGCAGCAGCATGAAGAACTCTTCATCGCCGGACTCGGTCCAGGCTCGGATCTCGATGTCGGCGCTGGACCCGACCACCGCGAGGTTGGGGTCTTCGAGCGAGACCTTCAGCGGCTTGCCCGGGACGATCTGGCGCTGGAGAGTTGCCGAGCCGATCGCGATGTCGGTCACCGTTTCGATGTCCTTGGTGGCGATGCGGACCCGGCCTTCAAGGATGCGCGCGTCGGCGTGCTCGGAGTCACGGGCAAAGACCTTGGACAGGTTCTCCATCGCCTCCTTGTATTGCCCCTGGTCGTACCTGACGCGCGAGAGGTAGTAGAACGCCTCGGTCTGGAGGAACGTGTCGTTCTGGCGTGAGAGCTTGTCAAGCGCGTCGATCGCGTCGTCATATCGACCCGTGACACGATCGACGTTTGCGACCTGGAGCTGCGCGCGGTTGCGGGCGCGGGTGCCCTCGTACTCGGTTGCCGTGGCGATCCGCTCGTAGAAAGCGCGGGCACGGGCGTGCTCGTCGCGCGCCAGGGCGATGTCAGCGTAGGCCAGCATCAGCGAGCCGCGCAGCTCGGGATCAAACGCGTCGCCCGACTGGTCGAACCACACCACCAGCCGCTGCGCCAGCGCCTCGGCCTGGTCATAGGAAGCCGACGCGGTGTTGCGCTGCACGACCCAGATGCAGTACCCCGGGTCCAGCTCCTTGATCATCGTCGGGAGCAGGGCTGTGTTCTCAAGGTACATCTCCCAGGCAGACTGCTCGCGCCCGGTGAGGTACGCGGCCTGAGAAGCGAAGACGGGGTAACGCGGGTCCGAGCGCGGCACGGGGATGACCGCGGCGACATCAGACAGGCTCTGGTTCCGCTGCGTCGAGAGGGCGGCACGCACATCCTCGGGCAGGCCGCCACGCATCACGTCAAGCCCGGCCGTGGCATACACCAGCGCCAGCTCGCGGCTGGCGCTGTCGTTCACGCGGGCAAGGTTGCGGGTCCATGTGGAGAGCTGCCGAGTGTAATCGCTGCTGCGGGTGTCGCGTGCGATGGCCCAGAGGTGCGGGACGATCACGGCCAACTCATCGTGACGCTTCGCGCTGCTTAGCCCGTGATGGACCAGCGCCCCGAGTGTTTCATAGCCCCAGCCGCTGGTCCAATTGGAGGGCACAGCCGCGGGGAAGATCGAGACCAGCACGTCCAGCTCTTCGACGGTGAGCGTCTTGGCTTCGATCCCCGCGAGCGCATCAAGCCGGGGCAGCCCGACGCGGTCCGGCTGCGCCGCGGCCCGCTCGATCGCCTGCTTGAGCTTGCTGAAGAACGCCTTGCGGCCCTCTTCGGTCTTGGTGTCCGGTGGGCTTAAGAACCACGCGCGCCCCATCGCGACACGGTCGAAACGTGACTTGCCATAGCGGGCCTCGATGGCTGCGAGCATGGCGTCGCGCTTCGCGGGCTCCGCGTCGTAGGCCTTGGTGTGCCAGTCCATGAACTCGGGGAGCGTGTAGCGCGTGCTGTCCTGCCCGAAACCGAGTTGCACCGTCTGGTAGCCGGCGAGGATGTCCGCGGCGGCGTTGGCGATCTTCTTCTGCTCGTCGCGTCCAAAGTCCCAGTAGCGGTAATCGAGGTAGCCGGTGCGCTTTGCCTCGGCGACGAACATGTCGTCGAACCACGACTCCACCGGGTAGGCCTTGGCCAGCCCGGAGAACTCGGAGCGGATCAGCCACATCGCAGCGACGGTGGCCGAGCGTGCCGAGCCGCGCGGGCGGTAGTCGGTTTTCTCCAGGTGCTTCTCATCGATGAGTTTTTTGACCACGGCCTCGCCCCAGGTTGGCTCGCTCCAGTTGCGGCCGTGCCGTGTCGCGCGCAGCGCATCGAAGAGAGCCGGGGAGACATGCCCCTTGCCGAGCTGCGCGAGCATCGCCTTCTCGATCACCTGGTTCACCTGCTTGGCGCGGTTCATCTGGTCCTTGGGGATGCGGCCCCAGGACCAGTCGTTGCGTGCGCTGACGACCTGCGTGAGGACGGCCTCGGCAAGGCGGTTGTCGCCGTCGGGCTGCCAGAGCTTGAGCTGGTCTTCGAGGATCTCCAGTTGCACGGGGGTCGAGTCGATGTTGCTGTGCTCGGACGCGAGCCAGCGGATGGACGCGGCGGCGGCTGGGGTCTTGCGGAGCTTGTCGCCCTTGAGCTGGTTGTAGGCGCGGCGGGCGGCGTCGTTGTAGCCATTGCTGTTGCGCTTGTTGACTGCGGCGCGGGCCTCGGCCATGGCCTTGGTCAGCTCGTTGGGCGCTTTGGTGGGGTCGCCGTCGCCGTTGGCCATCACCGCGCGGAAGGCGGCCTCGATGGGGGCGATCGCGTCGATGACGCCTTGCGGGACGTCCTGCTTCTTCTTCACATCATCTCGGATGCCAGCCGCCCAGCGGCGGAACTCTTCAAACGTGCCGTTGTACACCTCCCGGCGGGTGCGGTCGTCCAGCGGCACCCAGCGCAGGGCTTCGAGGTGCGCGATGACACCCTTGCGCGTGGGGTCGTTCTGGTCGGATGTGCGCCACGCCAGCGTGACATAATCGCGCAGGGCATCGCGGTCGAACATCGCGATGGGCGAGGCGGCGATCACATCTTTACCGAACTTCACGTAGCTGGCGTTAAAGACATTGTCGTCGGCTCCCTTGCCCGCGTCGGTCTGGGTGAAGCGTGGCCAGAGCTCATCGCGGAGGATGCGGCGCGGGTGTTCGAAATCCAGGTGCCACGCCTCGCGCCCCGCGAGCCGATCCACCACGGCATCCCACGCGGCCTGGTCGGTCTTGCCGTTCCCGGCCGCCATCGCGTTGACCGCGGCGGCCCGGTAAGACGCCACGCCATCCAAAAACGCGGCGCTGGCGGTGTAATCCGCCATGTTGTCGAAGCGATAGGCAAACGGGATGCGTGCGGACTCTGACGCGGATTTGAAGAAGCCTGCGTCGGCGAGCGCAAGGGCGGTCCACGCGGCCTCATCAGCCATGTGCGTTGCCATGTGCCGGCTCTCGTCCCAGCCCATCAGCTCGCGGCGCTGTGCGGGGTCGAGCTTGGGCATCGCGTGGGTGAGAATCTGGCTGACTTGGCTGGTGTGCATCTCGACGCGCTGCGGGTTCCACTGCCCGTGCCCGCCATGGAGCACGCGGTAGATGTCCTTGACCGTGGCGGGGTTTGGCGCGGCATCGAAATACTGCTTCGCGGCACTCACGACCGAGGCGAACTGTGAAGCGAGGGCCTTGTCGTCCTTGCCCGCGCTGTTTGCAGCGTACTCGAGGTTCGCAAGGTAGAAGCCGCCACGGGCCTTGCGGGCCGCGTCGTCACGGATCAGGCTCACCATCCGCTTGGCGGAGGTCAGCGCGGGGAACTGCTCTGCCCGCGCGTGGGTCAGCTCGGACAGCAGGCGGTCCATGTGCTCCCAGTAGTGCAGCCTTTCAAGCTCAAGCGGCATCTTCTGCGCGAACGCGGCGGCGAGGCGGTCGGCCGAGGCGGTGAAGTCGCTGCGCCTGCCCGCCTGATCGAGGAACCACGCGTCGTAGCGCGTGCCCAGGGTGTCCTTGCGGAACTTGTCGGGCGACCGCCGCATGATGCCGTAGGCATCGTCCGGCGTGCCCAGCAAATCCACCAGCAGCGTGAAGAGCCGGCCCGCGGCTTGGGCGGTGTCCTTGTCGTCCGGCGCGGTGTCGATCAGCAAGCGATACCGCGCGACCGCGGCCCGGTAGTCGCCCGCACGCTCGGCGGTCTGCGC
>JBGTLW010000333.1:0-2645 GCA_041743835.1 Phycisphaeraceae bacterium
GACGCGGTGGTGCTGTCCGACGGCCTGGGCATCCCCTGCGAAGCGCGGGAAGCAATGGGCTTTGCGGTGCTCGGGGCGCTGTCGCAAGACGGCGTGCCGATCACGCAGCCGAGCGTGACGGGGGCGGAAAAACCCGGCGTCGCCGGCACATGGGCGTATCCACCCCACGTTTAGCGCCGGGCCACCGGCCCGGGCTCCAACGGCCCGCCAATGCCACGATGTATGATGCTCGTATCCCATGCCCGATTCCTCACCCCCCGATCGCAGCCACCTGACCACCGAGCAACGGCTGCCTTCCGCCGCCTCCATCGATGCGCTGTCGGTTGAGCAGTCCTTGCGGCTGATCAACACGCAGGACATGAACGTCGCCGTGGCCGTGCGCGACGCCATCCGCCACATCACGCCGCTGGTCGAGCACCTGGTCACGCAGATGCGCGCCGGCGGCCGACTCATCTACGTCGGCGCGGGCACGTCCGGCCGACTCGGTGTGCTCGACGCCAGCGAGATACCGCCCACCTTCTTCGCGGACCCTTCCGTGGTCGTCGGGGTGATCGCCGGCGGCGACGGCGCGCTGCGCAAGAGCAGCGAGGGCATGGAAGACAAGCCCGAGGATGGCGCAGCGGAGATGACACGGCTTGAGGTCGGCGAAGGCGATACCGTCGTCGGGATAGCCGCGGGCGGGACAACGCCTTTTGTCTGGGGTGCGCTCGGCGAGGCGAAGCAGCGCGGGGCCGCGACGTCGCTGATCTGCTGCGTGCCGATCAAGTCGCTGATGATCCGCGAGCGTGCGGCTGTGGTGCGTGCGAATCAGCCCCTGGCCGTGCCGCCCCCGCCGAGGCTGCCTGCCCCGCTGGATTTTCCGATTGAGTTGCTCGTTGGGCCGGAGGTCGTCACCGGCTCGACGCGCATGAAAGCGGGTACCGCCACCAAGCTGACGCTGAACATGATCTCCACGACGGTGATGGTTCAACTGGGCAAGGCCTGGGGCAACCTGATGGTGGACCTGCGTGCGACCAACGCCAAGCTCCGCGACCGGGCCATCCGCATCATCGACATGCAGACCGACCTCGACCGCGAGCAGGCCGCGGAACTGCTCGACGAAGCGGGCGGCCGGGTGAAGCTCGCGCTGGTCATGGCCCGGCGGGGTGTGGACGCCACCCGCGCCCAGCAACTGCTCGACGAATACGAAGGCAAGCTCCGCGCCATCATCGGGTCCCCGCGGTGATGACAAGCGGGAAGCCCAGGGATTGCAGGGGGGGGAAGCCCAGGGATTGCAATCCCTGGGCTTCAGCGCTGTGATTGCTCCACCGTCAATACACAATCGCGGTGGCTTGCTCGACGTGCTCGATGACCTGTCGCACGTGGAACGGCTTGCGGAGGTAGCTGTCGAAGCCCGAGGTCAGCAGGTGTTGGCCCTGCCCGTCGGTGAGCTTGGCGGACATCGCGACGACGCGGGTCATCTGCAAGTCGTTGCTGTTGCGGATGAGCTTGACGATTGCTTCGCCCTTGAGGTCGCCCAGGTGCATGTCCAGGAACATGACGTGCGGGCGGAACTTCTCGCACTCGACGCCGGCCTCGAACGCGGTGTGCGCGACGTGGACCTCGTAGTCCGCCTGCTCGACGAGCACCTTCTCCAGCACATCGACGATCTCGGACTCGGCATCGACGATGAGCACGCGGGTCTTGCCCGATTGCAGCCCGTCGAGCGGGATGTGGTGCTGCTTCATGAAGCGGATCAGCGCGCCCAGGGGGATGCGCCGGTCTTTGGAGCCGGGGATGCGGTAGCCGCGGAGCTGCCCGGAGTCGAACCACTTGCTGACCGTGCGTGGCGCGACGTTACAGATCTTGGCGACCTCGCCGGTGGTCAGGATATCCTTCTGCCTCGACATGGAAATTGTTTCCTTCCTCGTCAGCCCGGAACTCTGGGCCGCGGTGCTTGTCCACCCGTCTCATCGGCGCTCCACCGGGCCGGGTTAAACGCGACCCCCGGTTTCATCCGCACAAAGTCCCCATCCCATGCCCGCCGCGGCCCCGAGGGGGCGTTGCTTCCGATAACGGGGGGGCGTATCCTCCGGGGCTATGCTCAAGGCCATCGTGTTTGATTTTGACGGCGTCATTGTGGACTCCGAGCCGATGCACTTTGCCGCGTTCGTCGAGGTGGGCAAACCGCTGGGCGTGCAGATGGACTACGCGACCTACCTCGCCCAGTACATCGGGTTCGACGACCGCGACGCGTTTGCCCACATGCTCGGCTCGCTCGGCCAAACGCCTTCGCCCGGCCAGATCGAGGCGCTGGGCCAGGAGAAGGCGCGGGCCTTCGAGCGATTGGCCAGCGACCGTGTCACCACGATCCCCGGCTCGGTCGCGCTGATCGATGAAGCCCTGGCCGCGGGCCTGCCCATCGCGATCGCCAGCGGCGCGACGCGCGCGGATATTGATCTGATGCTCGGCTCGATAGGCCGGGCCGAGGCGTTTCCCACCATCGTCAGTGCCGACGACGTGGCCCGCAGCAAGCCCCACCCCGCGAGCTACGCGCTGGCGGTGCAGAAGCTGGCCGCGGCGCACCCCGCCCTCAAGCTCGTGCCCGGCCAATGCCTCGCGATCGAGGACACCGCCGCGGGCCTGCAAAGCGCGGCCGGGGCGGG
>JBGTLW010000334.1:0-4046 GCA_041743835.1 Phycisphaeraceae bacterium
GCGCTGCGCACCGACCACCTGGCCGACGGCGACGAGGCGCTGCGCAAGATCCGCAACGGCATCGGGCCATACATGGGCAGCCCCATCGGCGGGGCGTTCCGCATGGCCCAGCTCGTGCAGGATGTGCGAACCCACCACTACACCGACGCGCTGGAGTTTGAAGCCACGCTCCTGGACGACCTGCGCCCGCTGGGCGTCGAGGCGGGGTTCGGTTACGCGCTCATGGCCCTGTGCCTGCAAGGGGCCCGGCCAGAAAACCCGCAAGACGTGCAGCGCCTCCGCGATGCCTCAGCCACATGGTGGCAGCGGGCCACCACCCTCCTGCCCCACGACAGCCTGGTGCACGAGTTCCCCGAGCTGCGGGCGATGCGGGTGGCAAGCCCATGAGTCAACACGAATCGCATCCACAACCCGATGAAGGCAGGGATAAGCCAAGCGCTCCGCCGCGCGAAGCGATCCCGCCCTTCGATCCCCGGCGTTTTGCCGGCGAGCTTCGGCGTGATGCGGCGCTGCGGATCGCGGCGCTGGGCGGGTTGTTCGCGCTGCTGGTGATGTTGCTGGTGCTGGACACCGGGGGGTCGCTGGCCAGCCTGCTCGCGGCCGTGGTGGTGGTGCTGGGCTGGGTGGGCATCAGCGTCATCAACGCGCGGGTGATGCGCGAGCTGCCCGAGGTCAGCGCCATGATCGACATGGACCCCGACCGCGCGGAAGCAGCGCTCAAGGGTTTGCTGGCCCGCAGGCCATTGATGCAGTGGGTGCGGTTGACGCTTTACCATCGGCTGGCGGTGATCCGTCACCACCAGGGCCGCTTCGTCGAATCCGACGCCATCTGCCGTCACGTGCTGGTCCACCCGCTTGGCCCCGGCGAATCACACCGGGCGCACCTGCTGCTGCTGCTGGCCGAGTCCGCGCTCACGTCGGGCGATGTGTATGCCGCGTACGACGCGCTGGGGTCGCTGCACGCGCTGCGGCTGAACCTGACCGAGTACCTCCAGAAGCTGGCCTTGCAAACCCGTTACGAGGCGATGATCGGCGAAGACCAGTGGGCGCTGTGGGCGCTGGAGGAAAAGGTGGCGATGGCGGAGCTGATGCCCGCGCCGCAGGCCGGGGCGATGCACGTGCTGCTGGCTCAGAGCGCCCAGCGGCAGGGGCGCACGGCGGAAGCGAGGTGGTTGTGGGCCCGGGCGGCGCTGTTGTGTCACCCGCACCAGCTTGAAGCGCTCCGCGCGGGATCGTTGGGCGGCGGCGTGGTGACCGGCGGGACGATCGAGCCGGAGCTTGAACCCGCCTGATATGATCCCGCCCATGTTGCTCGCGCTACTACCCCACGATTGGTTTACCTCGCCACACACCGCTGTGCTGCTGCTGATCGCGGTGGTGGGGATGGGCGTGGTCATCAAGGGGGCCGACTGGCTGGTGGAGGGCGCGGTGGGGATCGCCAAGCGCTTGGGGATGCCCGAGGTGGTGATCGGCGCGACGATCGTCTCGCTGGGCACGACCAGCCCGGAGATGGCGGTGTCGGTGCTCGCGGCGTGGGATGGCAACGCGGGGCTGGCGCTGGGCAACGGCGTGGGTTCCATCATCGCGGACACCGGGCTGATCCTGGGTCTGGGCATGGTGCTGACCCGCCTTCCGGCCGACCGCTTCGTGCTCAGCAGGCAGGGCTGGGTGCAGCTCGGCTCGGCGGTGATGCTGGCGGCGATCTGCTACGGGCTGTACGCCATCCACGGCCAGTCGCTCAACGCCGATGGCCAACCCGCCGCCAGGCTGGGCACGGCTGTGGGCGTCCTCTTCGTGCTGCTGCTGGTCGGGTACATGGCCATCTCCGTCCGCTGGGCGAGGCAGCACCCCTCGGGTGGGCTCAACGTCATGGTCGAACCCACCGGCGAGGTGCATACCGATCACAAGGCTGCCGAGCACAAGAGCACGCTCGGCCTGATCGTCATGGGGCTCGCCGGGCTGGTGTTGGTGCTGGTCGCGGGTGACGGGCTGGTGCAATCGGTGACCGTCGTGGCAGAGCGCCTCAGCGTGCCCGATGTGGTGATCGCCTCGACGCTGGTGGCGCTGGGGACCAGCCTGCCCGAACTCGTCGTGGGCATGACCGCGATCAGGAAGGGCCACCCCGAGATGCTCGTGGGCAACGTGATCGGGGCGGACATCCTCAACGTGCTCTTCGTGATCGGCTTCGCGGCGCTCGCGGCCCCGCTGCCGGTCATCGACACCGCGCCCGGCGTCCGGCAGCCACTCATGTTCCTGCAATTGCAACTCCCCATGATGCTGGTCATGCTGGTGCTGGTGAGGATTTATATCTTCAAGTCGGCTGCGACCCAGCAGTTCAGCCGATGGATGGGCGTGCCCTTGCTGGGGTTGTACGTGGTGTTCGTGGCACTCAACGCGATGCTGGTTTAAGGCGCGGACAGGCACCGCAGTTTTCAGAAAACGAAGGATGGACCCAATGTCTGAGAAGACCATTTTGATCACCGGGGCGGCGGGCTTCATCGGCTCACACCTGACCGATGCGTACCTGCGCGATGGCTGCCGCGTGGTGGGCTTCGACAACTTCTGCGACTTTTATGATGAGGCTGCCAAACGCCGCAACCTCACCGACGCGATGCGCAACGACCGCTTCACGCTGGTCGAGGCGGACATCCGCGACCGCGCGGCGGTGCTCGACGCGTTTGCCACGCACAAGCCCGAGGCCGTGGTCCACCTCGCGGCGATGGCGGGTGTCCGGCCAAGCATCGAGCGGCCAGACTACTACTGCTCGGTCAACCTCGACGGCACGGTCAACATGCTCGACGCGGCGGCGGCGCTCAACGTCGCCCGGTTTGCCTTCGCCTCATCCTCCAGCGTCTATGGCAACAACCCCAAGGTCCCGTTCGCCGAGGCCGACAACGTGGACCACCCGATCTCGCCCTATGCCGCGACCAAGAAGGCGGGCGAGCTGATCTGCCACAGCTACTGGCACGTCCACCGGATGCCGATCGTCAGCCTGCGGTTCTTCACGGTGTTTGGCCCGCGGCAACGCCCGGACCTTGCGATCAGCACGTTCCTCAAGCTGATCGCGGCGGGTAAAGAGGTCCCGATGTTCGGTGACGGGTCCACCAGCCGGGACTACACCTTCGTGGACGACATCGTCGCGGGCATCCGCGCGTCGGTGGAGCACTGCGGCCCCGCGATGCCCGTGCCGCCGGGCACCGGTGATGCCGGGGGGGACACCACGGGCTGCCGGGTTTACAACCTCGGCGGGTCGTCGCCCGTCTCGTTGCGGGAGATGATCGACACGATCGCGGCCGTGGTCGGCAAGCCCGCGAAGATCAACCGTATGCCCATGCAGCCCGGCGACGTGGACCGCACGTATGCCGACATCACCCGGTCCAAGGCCGAGCTTGGGTATGAACCGACGACCACCCTGGCCGAGGGCATCGCCCGCCAATGGGCTTGGATGCAGAGCCTGGGCTGAGTAACTGGTCTCCGCATGGGGCGTGTGGAGTTTTTCAGCGGCCCGCCGATGGGCTTGCCCCGGCCCGGCGTGATTCCACCGCCCCGCGCCCTGTGGCCGATAGCTAAACGATGCCCGCGCCCGTGACCGCCCACGACCGCCGACCGCTGCTCCGCTGGGCGGTGCTGGCGTGCTATTGGCTGGCGTTGACGGTCGGCACGCACCTGCCCGGCGTTGAGATCGAATCCCCCGCGCCCGGCCTGATCCGTGTGGACCACCTGCTCCACTTTTTTTCCTTCGGCGGTCTTCTCGCCCTGGTGCTCTGGGCACGACCCGCCCCGCGCGCTATGGGGCCACGGGTCTTCCGCCTGCTGGCGATGGTCGTGGTGCTCGCGTTTGCCATGGCCGATGAATACACCCAGCAATGGGTTGGCCGGCACACCTCGCTGGACGACGCGGGCGCCAATGCCTCGGGCATCTTCACGGTGTACCTCATCGCGTCCATGCCCAGCGGGCTGACACGCTGGCCAAGGGGGCTGGTGGCCGTGGCCCGCGTGGCGTGGCTGGCGATCGTGCCCGCGGCTGTGCTGCTGGCGATCATCCC
>JBGTLW010000335.1:0-5781 GCA_041743835.1 Phycisphaeraceae bacterium
CACCGCGCAGCTCGGCGAGGGCTGCCACGTCGGGCCGTTCGTCCACCTCGGGCCCGGGGTGCGGGTGGGCGACCGCACGGTGCTGATGAGTCACATCGCGGTGGGCAGCGACGCCCGCATCGGCAGCGACGTGATGATCCACCCCAATGTCACCGTGTATCACGGCTGTGTGCTGGGCGACCGTGTGACGCTGCACGCCGGCTGCTCCATCGGGCACGACGGCTACGGCTACGCGACCCACCCGCCCGAGGGAGCCGCGCCCAACACCCCGCCCATCCACCAGAAGATCCCGCAGGTCGGCATCGCCATCATCGAGGACGACTGCGAACTGGGTGCCAACTGCTCGGTCGATCGCGCAACCCTTGGCGCCACCGTGGTGGGCAAGGGCTCCAAGTTTTCCAACAACGTGGTCATCGGCCACGGCTGCGCGGTGGGGCGGCACAACCTGTTGGTCGCGCAGGTCGGGCTCGCCGGCTCGGTCACCACGGGTAATTATGTCGCGCTCGGTGGGCAGGTCGGCGTGGCGGGTCACCTCACGCTGGGAGATCGTGTCCAGGTCGCCGCGACCTCGGGTGTGATGGACAACATCCCGGCTGGTGAGACGTGGGGCGGAGCACCGGCCGTGCCCTTGAAGCAGGCCTTTCGTAACTTCTCTTACACCAACAAGCTCCCCGAACTCACGACGCGTGTGAAACACCTCGAACGCAAACTCGCAAAGCTAGAGGCAAAACTCAGCGACAGCGGGGCGTAAGCCCGGGCGGTTACTCGTGGCGGAGCAGGTCGGTCAGCTCCGCGAGCGAGGCGGTGGTGAGCGAGACCGCTGGGCTCAGATCGTCCAGGGACATGAGGGGATCGTCAGCGTTCGCGCGTGTTGTGGCGGAGAGCGTTTGCTCTGGCCAGAGGCTCGCGGCACTGAGGTGGGGCTGGTCCGCGTGGATGCTGAATGTGGGGGCGACGGTGGGGCGGGGTTCGCGGCTTACCGAGCAGCCGGTCGCGAACAGCAGACCGGCCAGGCCGAGCACGGTGAACACGGTGGGGTGTATGCGTTGAGTCATCGGGTTTCCACGCTGGGCCGCGGCCATCGCCCTGAGGCGTGACCATTGTCGCTTACCCCCCGATTATCCATCGGCTCAATGCGACGATCCCACGAGGACAGCCGCGAGCCAGTCCGTTATCGGGTCCCACCGCCGCATCCATGCCGCGTGCCCCCGAGCGCTTGCCTCAAGATTTCGTGTGTACGGGAGCCGTTTGGCCGGTATTATCACCCTGATCCGGCGGCTCCCAGTCGCTTGTGGAATTAGGCATTATAGGCAAGGCGGGGGCGACCGATAAGCGCAATATCTGCTGAAATGAAGAATAACCTCTCGACACAATTGGCACTGTTTGACACCCACCGGCCGGCCCCGGTGGCGATGGCGGTCCGACGGACGACGGGGGGCAGCGGGAAGCTGTTCGGTAAATCCAGCGTGGATAGCGTCTTAGAGGTGTGCGTGCTGGGGTCGGGGTCGGGGGGCAACGCCACCGTCGCCCGGTTCGGTGGCCGGGCCTTGTTGCTGGATGCGGGCTTCGGCCCACGCACTATCGCCCACCGCCTGGCGCAGGCGGGCATGACCCTGGCCGACCTGGACGCCATCTGCCTCACGCACCTGGACACCGACCACTTCCGCCCGAGTTGGGTGCCGGTGATCCGCGACCTGGGCCTGACGCTGCACCTCCACCGCTGGCACCTGGACGACCTCTGCCGGGTCCGCGAGGGGCAGACGCTGATCGATGCGGGGCGTGTGAGCGTGTTTGAGGACGCCGGCTTTGAGCCGTTTGCCGACCATGCCGTCAGCGCGTCGGTCGTCCGCCTCCAGCACGACCGGCAGGGGACCATCGGCTACCGCTTCGACTACGAGGCCGGTGCCCGCGGGAGCCTCGGCTACGCGACCGACCTGGGCCACGCGCCCGCCGCCCTGATCGAGCGGTTCGTCGGCGTCGATATCCTCTGCCTCGAATCCAACTACGACGAGCACATGACCACCCACAGCTCACGCCCGAGTTGGGTCAACCGGCGCAACATGTCGGACTCCGGCCACCTGTCCAACGACCAGGCCTTCGCCGCGATCCGCGAGATCGACGCCCGCTCGCCCTCCGGCTCGCCCCAGCACGTCGTGCTCCTCCACCGCTCCAGCCAGTGCAACCACCCGACCAAAGTCAGGCGCGTGTTCGAGCAACACGAGCCGTTGTCCCGCCGCGTCACCCTCACCGAACAACGCACCCGCACCCGCTGGCTCACCGCGTCGCCGCGACCGGCTGCGCAGCGCCACCAAACATCATTTGCAAGATGACATCCCGCACCGCCGTACACGGCTGTTCATCACCCGTCCCGTCCGCGCCGATCAGCACCGGCATCAACTCATCCGGCACATCCACCCGGCCGTGCGTCCCTTTCACCAGCGACGCATCCAGCGGGATCACATCCATCACCTGCCGGAATCCCAGCTTCTTCCTGAGCAGCTTCCACACCAACGCGGGCTTGGATGCACCCATGAAAAGCTCGCGCGGGTCGTAGCCAGGCTTGCGGTGGATGTCCACCGTCCGCGCGAAGTCCGGCGAACGCTCCGGGCGATCGGCGGGCCAATAGTCATAACAAAACCAGTGCCCCGGCCGAGCCACCACCACCCAACGCCCCGCGCGCGGATGATCAATCCGCTCAACCCGCGCCACCCCCGCAATCCCTTCCAACAACCCCTTAACCCCCATAGCCTCACCCATCATCCCCTCAACGCCCATGGCCTCCCGGCCATGGGGCTCCGCATCTCCCCCTCCCATCCCCCCCTCACCCACATACACATGCGCCACCTGATGATCCGCCACCGCAAACGCACGGCTCGCCCCCGCATCCAACAACTCCCGCCCGCCCTCATCACGCACAGCCAGCAACCCAGCCTCGCGCAGATGACGATTGATACTGATCGCTGCACCGGCCGCGCCCCGGGAAGTTGAAGGGGCCGTCGCTTCGATGCCATACTCGCTGACCACCAGCACACGCGTGTCCCGCCCCCGGAAAAAGTCGATCAGCCCACCCGCCACAGCGTCGATGGCCGCGACTTCACGCGGGATGTCGGGGTGCTGTGGCCCGAGCTTCTGCAGGCAGTAATCCAGGTGCGGCAGATACACCAGCGTCAGCGTCGGGTCGTGACGCTCCACAGTGAGCCGCGTCGCGTCCGCGATCCACTGCGAGCTGCGGATATCACTCAACGGCCCCCAGAAGTGAAACAACGGGAACGGGCCAAGCTCACGCTGCAGCGCGTCGCGCAGCTCGGCTGGGTGTGTGTAACAGTCGGGCACCTTCCGCCCATCAGCCCGGTACTGCGGCCGAGGCGTCACCGAATAGTCCACGCTCGAATACATGTTGAACCACCAGAACAGATTGGCGCACGTCACCGACGGGTCGCGCTTGCGTGCGGTTTCCCACACCTTCTCGCCCATCACCAGCTTGTTCGACTGCTTCCAGAACTGCACCTCCTGCTGCTCGTGATTGAACCACCCGTTGCCCACGATCCCGTGACCGCCCGGCCCACCGACCGGCAACCCGGTGAGCATCGACGCCTGCACGCTGCACGTCACCGCGGGCAACACCGGCCGTAGCCGAGTCACGCTCCCCAAAGCAGCAATCCGCGGCGCATGCGGCAGCAGCGACCCGCTCAAGCCCACCACGTTGATGACCGCCACCTTCCTGGCCATAACACTCACGTCCCCATGATCCGCCGATGCCCAAGCACCGTGAGCACAAAACAGCCCGCGGCGAACGTCGCCACGCTCGGCCGACCCAGCAACACGATAAACCACATGTCGATCAGACACATCCCCGAGAGCCACGTCATCACCGCGCGCTGCGTCCGGGGCGGGTTGGACATCACCATCGCCGCCGCGCCCGCCAGCCAAAGCGTCACCATCAGCGCCGCCAGCATCGCCGGGAACCGCGCCGCGGTGATCTGCGTCAGGAACAGGGCGGGCGACAAAGCGATCGGCACCATCACAAAGCCCAGGAACCGCCGCGCATCCTGCGACGCGCGGTGCTCGATCCGAGCGATGACCGTGATCGCCACGGTGTAGCAAAACAGCGCCCCCGCGATCGGCAAGACCACCATCCACCACGCACGCCCCGTCACGCCAAACACCGAACCAGCCGTGACCACCAGCAACGCCCTGCACAACCCCATGAACAACACCGCAAACGCCGACCGCCTGTGCAGCAGGTTGTACGCCACGATGCACACCGCCAGGAGCGACGCAAGCGTCAGCAACCGCCCCCGGTTGTCCGAAGCAAAAGGCAATAACGCCGCGAAACCCGCCGCAAACAGCACCGCCACGATCACAAGCGCAACCCAGCGATTGAAGCGCCCCGAGGGGATCGGCCGATGCGGCCGATGCACCGCATCGCTCCGCGCGTCCGCCACATCATTGAGAACCATCCCCGCGGTGTAGAAGCAGCTCCCCCACACGCACAACAGCCCGAAACCCAGCAAAAACGCAGGGTCCAGCAGCAGGTCCAGGTCCGTCACCGGCCGGGACTCCGGCTCAGCCAACCGCTTGGCGACATAACCCGCGCACAAACCAACCAGCACGTTCGACCACACCGTCGGCAGGTTCGACACCCGCGCCAGCTCCGCAAACACACGCAGTTGACTCACGCCACACCCCCCCCCATACCCCCCACACCCCCATGCTGCGCAACCACCCACTGCAGCTCCCGCGCAATCCCCGCAGCCAGGTCCGCCGGCGCGTGCGCGGCTGGCAGCACGTTCCACGCATACGTCTCCACCTCGAAGTGCCGCGTCTCGCTGCCGCGCAGAAGTTGCAGGCACGCCGCCAATTCCGCCTGCGTCGTGCCCACCAGACCCAGAGCCGACGCAAACACCGGCACATGGAAATGCACACGCCACCGACCGCGCAACCGACCACTAAGCGCCTCCGGCAGATCCTCCACCAGCGTCTGCGTCCCATCCGCAAGACGGATGCTCGTCTGATGCAGGTAGCGATCCTCCGCAAAGCCGCCAAGCTGCGCAGCCACCGCCGCGCGCTGCGCTTCATCCAACCCATCAAAATCCACCGACAACGCCGACGAAAGCTGCACCTTGCCCACGCGGATACCCACCGAGCGATACGCCCCGAGCGCGCGCGCCTGCGGCTCAAACATCACCGCGCTGTGACACACATCGTGGCACACCCGCAGATACCCCAGCACCGATTCATCATCCAACCCGCCAAGCAGGTGACCCTGAAAAAACGACACCACATCATCGGCCGTGTCCAGCAGACAGCCCGGCTCCGGCTCAAGGTTGATGTGGATCAGACGCCCCGTGTCCAGCTCCAGCCGGGCCAACTGATGCACCAGATCGCACAGACGATTGCCCGCCGCATCCATCCGCTGACGATCGCGATCCGCATCACCCGTGGGCCAGCCCAGCGGCAGCGTGGAGATGCTCCCCTCGCCCCCCTCGGGCAGCAGCTCCGCAAGCAAACGCGCCAGCGCCAGGGTGTAGTCGTAACGCGCCTGCGTCGTCCAGTCCGGCTCATACACCGCGTGCTTCACCCGCCGCTGATGAAAGTCGCCAAACGGAAACCCATTGAACGTATAAGCCAGCAGCCCCCGGCTCTCAAGGAAGCCCTTGAGCTCCCCCACACGCCCGCTGCCCACCACATCCCGCACCGCCGCATCACCAAGCCACAACCCCACCCCCATCGCCCCCCCGTAAGTTTCGTCACCCCCGTAAGTTTCGTCACCCCCAGCAC
>JBGTLW010000336.1:0-15437 GCA_041743835.1 Phycisphaeraceae bacterium
TCAGCGTCGGCGTGGGGGTGTGGTTTTCCAAGACTCGGCGTCGGCGTGGGGGTGTGGTTTTCCAAGACTCGGCGTCGGCGTGGGGGTGTGCTTTTCCAAGACAGCGTCGGCGTGTGGCCCACCCCACCCACGCCGACGCTGAGTCCGCGAAGCGTCTGGAAGGTGTTACATCGTTGCGAGCAGTTCCAGGGCTCGGGTCAGGGCCTGGTCGAGCGGGAGTGTTTCGCCGCGCTCGCCGTTGGACCCGTTGCGGGCCTTGATTTCCACAGTCGGTGGGTTTTCGGCGAGGCCCTTGTCGCCGACGGTGATGCGTAGCGGGATGCCGATGAGGTCCGCGTCGTTGAACTTCACGCCCGGCCGTTCATCGCGGTCGTCGATGAGCACGCTGATTGCGCGGGTGTTCGAGGGATGGCCATCCCTGGGCTTTGGGGTCGCTTGTTCGAGTTCCTGGGCGAGTTGATGGACGACCTGCTGGACTTGGCTTCCGGGGGCGTACTTGATGGGGGTGATGACGACATCGAAGGGCGCGATGGCCCGTGGCCAGATGATGCCTGCGTCATCGTGACCGCCTTGCCGTTCGATGGCTGAGGCGAGGATGCGGTTGACCCCGATGCCGTAGCAGCCCATGAAGACGCGGGCGGCTTCATTCCTGGGATCGGTGACGGTGACGTTCATGGCATCGGTGTACTTGCAGCCGAGCTTGAAGACGTGGCCGACCTCGATGCCCTTCTGGGCGCGGAGGGTCCCGCCGCCACGGGATTCGGGGGCGGGGTCGCCGTCGATGGCGTTGCGGATGTCGCGGATGACCAGACGCTTCGTCGCGGACTCCTCAGCGTCGGCGTGGGGGGCGTCGGCGTGGGGGGGAGGGGGGGTGTCGGCGTGGTGGTGGGGGGTGAGGGAGGGGTCGGCGGCGATCACATCGCGGTGCCAGTTAAAGAGCTTGACGTGGTGGTCCACTTCATTGGCGCCGGCGACCCAGAAACCGCCCTGCGCGGCATCGGGATCGACGACCAGCTTCACGTCGTTACGTCCGACCGCAGCATGGGGGCCAACGAACCCGATAGCGAAGCCGGCCGCTTTTGCTTGCGCTTCATCCGCGAGGGGCAGGGCGAGCTTGGCTTCATTGAGGTCGTGGTCGCCACGGACCACGGCGAGGGTCCAGTTCCCGGGGGTGCCACACACCAGCGTCTTGAGCATGTTCTTCGCGGCGAGCTTGGAGCCGAGGTTTTGCTTGAAGAACGCGCAGACGTCGTCGATGCCGGGGCAGCCGGGGGTGTGGACGGTTTCGAGTTCGCCCTTGGGCTGGGCTTGGAGGTCCACCTCCCGCTTGCCGATCTCGCACTTCTCGACGTTGGCGGCGTAGCCGTTGTCGTTGGTGAGGATGGTGTCTTCGCCTGTGGGCGAGGGGACCATGAACTCGTGGCTGGCGCTGCCGCCGATGGGGCCGGCCTCGGCTTCCACCGTCATGTAGGGCAAACCACACCGCGTGAAGATGCGCTCGTACGCGGCATACTGCTTGTCGTAGGTCTCGTTGAGCCCGCCCTCGCCCTCGACGCTGAGGTGGAAGCTGTAGGCGTCCTTCATGATGAACTCGCGCGAGCGGAGCACGCCGAAGCGTGGGCGGAACTCGTCGCGGAACTTGGTTTGGATCTGGTAGAGGGTTTTGGGGAGGCTTTTGTAGGATTCGACGTAGGCCCCGAACAGCTCGGTGACGACTTCCTCGTGGGTTGGGCCGAGGGCGACTTCGCGGCCGTGGCGGTCTTTGATGCGGAAGAGGTTGTCGCCGTAGGCCGCATCCCGCCCGGTGGCCTTGAACAGGTCGAGGGGGATGAGCGTGGGCATGAAGATTTCTTCGGCCCCGGCTGCGGCCATCTCCTCGCGGATGATCTGCTGCACCCGTTGCAGGCTGCGGACCCCGGCGGGCAGGTAGGTGTAGCTGCCGCTGCCGAGCTTGCGGATGAGCCCGGCCCGGAGCATAAGCTGATGGGAGGGGACCTCGGCGTCGGCTGGGGCGTTGCGGAGGGTGGGGATCAGCGTCTGGGACCAGAAGGTAGGCATGGGGGTGTGGTTCGGGGGAGTGGGGCTTGTGTGGACGGAGCGGTCGGGCGTGCGTGGCGGCGGGGGCGGCCGGCAAAAGCGGCTTGGTCTGAGCCGGTACGCGGGGCATCTTAACGTGCTTGTGTTGTTTGGGGTGGCAAGCTGGGGTATGCTAAGGGGATGGAGCGGACGCGTTGGCTGCGGCCAATCATTGGTGGGGTATGCTTGACCGCAACGCTGGTTATCAGCGGGTGTGGCGATCCCCTGTTCCCCACGAATGCCCCGCGGACGCCATATGACCGATATATGGCGCTGCGCAACCAGTCCCGACCGCAGGTCGAAGTTGACGTGAACGGGCGTGAGAGGCCTGCCCTTCGTGCCCGCCTCGCGCCGCTGGGCACGCCTTAGCAGGTTGCGGACGTATATTTTTATCGCCCTTTGGGTGATGAAAATGCAAGTTGAAGGTCATGATGACCGATGAAGTGAGATATTGTCGGCCGGTCGCTTTGTTCCGGCTGGTTTACCAAGTTCTGACGCGAGGAGAGAAGACTTGAGGCCCCGCCGGATGGTTCCAGATCAACGCACCCTCGTGCTTCTCGGCGTCCTCATTGTGGGGATGACGATGACCAGCGCGCTGCTGCTGTTGATGGAGCCGGGTCGCCGGGCCCCGCTGTCGGGCATCGAGCTCCAATCGATTGACACATCCGCAGCCACCGCTTCGACACCCACCGATCGCCTGTTCGACACCGCCCAGCCTCTGGCGTGGCGCACCATCATCATCCACGACACCGGCACACTGGCTGGCTCGGCCAAGTCCATCAACCGGGCTCACGAGCGGCTGGGACGCGGGGGCCTGGGCTACCACTTCATCATCAACAACGGCTCGGAAAAAGAGGACGGCCTGATCGAGGTCGGCTTCCGCTGGTCCAAGCAGCTCCTCGGGGCCTACCTCGAGGGCGAGGGCTCGGACGATTGGCACCGCGACTCGATCGGCATCTGCCTAGTCGGTGATGCCGACCGCCAGGTCATGACCGAGGCGCAGGTCCGCGAGCTTGTCTGGCTGGTCAAGGAATTGCAGCGGGAGTTCAACATCCCCGCGGATCAGGTGTATGTGGACCTGGGCGCGGCCTCCCCCGGCCCGGCCCGGCTGTTCCCCCACGCCGGCTTCCGCAGCCAACTGCTGACATCGCCAGCCGCCCGCTGACCGACGCCCGCAGCCCAGGCAACATTGTCTCTCCTTGGAGCGTGCCCCACTTGCGGGGCACGCTTTTTTATTGGACCGGGTGGTGCCGGCCGTCCGAGGGTGGCGGTTTGCTTGCGGATTAAGTCGGCGGGGGCTTGAGACGATGGAATCCATAGCCATTCGGGTCGTTCCCGGAGGTCGTGGGCATAAGTTTGTTGTATGAACGGTTGGCGGGGTGTAGAGTTAACGTATTCTTCATTCCGTTATAGCCGGCTAACCGGTGACAAATCGGCGATCGTGTGTCCTGCCTCGGCCTGGGGTGGGGCGGCGTCGCTGCGCGTAACATGGCTGAATTCCACGAAATTTCTGGTTACGAGGTGCTCTCCACGCTAGGGCAGGGCGCGCGTAGCACCATCTACGAGGTCCGCGACAAGGCGGGGGACCTCTATGCGCTTAAGCGCGTGGTGCGTGTCTCCCCAGCCGACCAGCGGTTTCTCGACCAGGCGTTGGCTGAGCACGTGATCGCCAGCAAGTTCGACCACCCCCTGCTGCGAAAAAGTTACAAGGTCATCCGCAACCGTGCCCTGATCCGCGTGACGGAGGTGCTGGTGCTGATGGAGCGGGTGGTGGGCAAGTCGCTTGAGCAGCATCGGCCAAGCGACATGTTTGACCTGTGCGCCATCATCCAGAAGACGGCACAGGGCCTGGCTGCCATGCACGAGGCGGGCTACGTCCACGCGGACATCAAGCCCAACAACATCATGGTGACGGGGAAGCGCGAGTCCAAGATCATCGACTTTGGTCAGTCCTGCGAGATCGGGACGGTGAAAGAACGGATCCAGGGCACGCCGGACTATATCGCGCCGGAGCAGGTGCTCCGCCGGGCCATTACCCCCGCGACCGACGCGTTCAACCTCGGGGCGACGATGTATTGGCTGCTCACCGGCAAGCACGTCCCGACGCTGATCCCCCGCACGACCAGCCAGGTCGGGCAGGTCCGCGACCAGTCGGTGGCCCTGCGTCACGACCAGTTGCTCAGCCCCGACCAGATCAACAGCGAAGTGCCCCCCGCCCTGTCGAATCTGGTGATGGAATGCGTCCGCCGCGACCCGAAGGAGCGGCCCGGCTCCATGCAGGCCATCGCCGACCGCTTCGAGATCGTCGGTGCCCAGATCCTGCGGGCGCGCGAGCGCAACGGCGGGTCTGACGGCCTTGTCGAGGCCCACCGGTCTGCAAGCTGATTCACGCGGTTCCCGATGGCTTACTTGAGGTGCTCCGTCATAGAATCCCTCGTATAAGCAGCGAAGCCGCGCAGATATGCGGACATCCGGATTGACGGATGATGTTTGTGGGGGGTGATAAAACAATCAACCAGCGAGTGTGGTTGGAAACTTAACAACAAGCCGATCTACACGGGGTGCGCTCGGTCGTCTATGATACCACGATGGATACTGCCGTTATGCCACTCGAAACCGAAACACAATACTTCGAGCAGCACCGCGATCAATGGATTGCTGATGGTCACGAGGGGGAGTGGTGCGTTGTCAAAGGTCAGCGACTTTTGGGTTTCTTTCCGGACCTGTCCGCCGCCTACGATGCCGGTGCCCATGCGTTCGGTGCCGATGTTGATTTTCTTGTTCATCAAGTCTTGCCAGAAGACCCTATCGCGACCATCCAGCGGGTAAACTGGCTGCCAGATGAGCCGAGGTCCATCGAAAGAAAATCGTAAACGCCAGCTAAAGACCCAGCGATCCAAAGCCAAGCGGCTTGCGGATGGCCACGCTGTTCTGCGCGGCAAGATCGACAACAATCAGTGCATGCTGGAGCTTTCCGTCGTTCACCCAGGCGGCATAGGAAACGAGAAGCCAATCAAGGCCATTATCGATACGGGGGCAACCAACTCTACGATACATCCGCGTATTGCCCAGGAACTGCAACTTCCCACGGTTGGCCAAGTCAATTGCCGGACCGTACACGGCATGAAAGTGGCAAGGATGGTAGCAGTAAGAATCCGAGTTAGCGACGGAAATAAGCGTGCCGCACGCACGATCACAGCAATAGTACCTGACGAGCAGACAGACGAGATGTTATTCGGCATGGATGCAATGACCGGGGGCGTCCTCACGGTCGACACCAACAAGAAAACATGGGTATGGAGATTGACTAACCTCAGATGATGGTGATTAGGCTCCGATACACTAGCCCCTCCCAGAGGTGGCCCCCAAATCCCGGACAGCGGCGGGACTGATGACAGGCCGACGGTGAGTTTGCCGCGTGGTCGTGGGGCTGGGGGTTTTGTGGCGGACCGATTGCGGGCTTCTCGCCAATGGAGGTTTAGTCAGCCTCTACAATCCCGCCGATGATGGGCAGGTGCCCCGCGGCCTAGCCTCGGAAGGCGCGGGTGTCTTTATCCCCCGATTCTTGGCAAAAGTACTGGGTTTGACGGGGGGATTCTGCTATGATGGATTGACGCTGCGGAAATGAGCCTGACCCGGTTCATGGGCACAGTCCCGGCCGCAGACCCGCCCGTCGCATCCACCCCCCGCCTTGGAGTCCCACATGATCCCATCGCTCGCCCGCTGGTGTCTCCCGCTCATCGTGCTGGCCCTGATCCTTCCCGCGTTCGAGGCCCGGGCCTTGACCGATGAGCAAGTCGAGCAGGAAATCAACAAGCTCAAGCAATATCTCTATCAGCAGCAGGACCCGCAGATCGGCGGTTGGTTCGGCCAGTATCACGCGCACCCCAGAGAGGGTGGCGATGAGCAGAACCCTGAGAAGAACAAAAACCTCGGGGGCCCGACCACCATGGCCACGCTCGCGCTGCTGGTCGCGGGCGAAAGCTCGCAGGACCCGCGCATGGCCAAGGCCATCGAGTACCTGCGCACGCTGGACATCTACGGCACGTATGCCCTGTCCGTGAAGGTTCACGTCTGGTCGTACCTGCCCGACCGCTACCTGGACAATCTCGAACGCGATGCGCAGCTTCTGCTCAGCGGGGCCGACCCCGAGCGCTCGAGTTGGCGTTACTGGGTCTATCCCAAACCAAGCACAGACTGGGACAACTCCACCAACCAGTACGGCATCCTCGGCATGTGGCAGTACGCCCAGCGCGGCGGACGGATCGACAACAAATTCTGGGACAACGCCGCCAAGCACTTCCTGGCCACGCAGCGTGACAATGGGGGATGGGGTTACAGAACCACGGACCACCGGCTGACCATGACTTGCGCGGGCCTGACCTGCCTGGCTGTCGTCCAGCAGGAGCTGTTCCGCGACCGTGACAAGCCCGTGGACAACATCGCCAAGGCGATGGACAGGGGCATGGAGTATCTGCACGACAGATACAAGCCGGGCGAAGGCGCCCACGGCGGCGGGGGTTACTACCGCTACGGCGTCGAGCGGGTGGCGCTGGCGACCGGCGTCAAATACCTCAAGGGTAAGGACTGGTTCGAGGACATCGGCACCGTGATCGTCAAGAGTGCCGGTGGCAGTAGCGTGGTCAACAGCTCGTTTGACCTGATGTTCCTCGCCCGCGGCCGGGTCCCCGTGTGGGTCAACAAGATTCAACTCACCAATGGTGCCTGGAAGAATCGACCCAACGACATGTACTTCTTCTCGCGGCACCTGTCCAAGCTCAGCGAAAACGAGGTCAACTGGCAGTACGTCGGGCTCGAAAACCCGGTGATGGATTACCTGCCCGCGCCAGTTGCCTGGCTCTCGTCAGACGACAAAGTCGTGTTCAACGAGAAGGAAAAAGAGAACCTCAAGTTGTATCTCGACCTGGGCGGGATGCTCGTCGCCAATCAAGAAAACTCGTCGTCGTTCGAGCAGTCCATCATCGAGCTCGCGGCCGAGCTTTACCCCGACTACAAGTGGACCGGCCTGGAGACCACCCACCCGCTGGGCAACCTCCTGTACCGCATCGAGGGCAGCAGCCTGCCGGTGAAGGTCCTGTCCAACGGCACACGCCCGCTCATCATCATGCCCGACCGCGACTGGGGCCTGCCCCTGCAGAAAGACCGGGACCTCACCAAGTCGCAGCCCGGCCAGATCATGACCAACCTCTACGCGATGGTCAGCGACCGCGGGAGCCTGCCCAACCGACTGGTCCGCGAGTTCCCCACGGACTCGCCCAACCGCAGCAGCCACACCAAGGTTTACATCGGCTTGGCGAAGTTTGGCCCGGACAACAAGATGGGCAACCCCGAGCCCGCCGCGTGGACGGCCGTCCGCAATATCCTCGGCACAGAAGGTGCGCTCAACCTCCAGTGGGCCACCACCCCGCTCAGCGAGATCGGTGGCGGCACCGTGGAATTCGATGGCCAGCCGCAGCCCATCAAGCTTCTTCACCTCGCTGGCAGTGAGCTGGATGCGAATTACCAGTTGAGCGAGGCCGAGAAGCAGGCCATCAAAGCCTTCGTCGATGGCGGGGGCACCATCTTCCTCGAAGGTGTGGGTGGCCGGTCTGAGTTTGCGGTGAACATGGAGCGTCAGCTCAGCGAGGTGCTGGGCGCCGGCGGGTCGCGGCTGAGCAGTGTGGACCCCATCATCAGTGGGGCGGGCGGGGCCGCGGGCCGGTCTGTCGGCACGGCTGTGTACCGCAAGTTCTCGATCATCAACATGAGCGCGGGCACGCGTCCCCGCCTCGGCGCGATTATGGTGAATGGCCGTGCCGCCGTGGTCATCTCATCGGAGGACGTCTCCATGGGAGCGCTTGGGATCCGCCACTGGGGTGTCAACGGCTACCAGTCGCAAACCGCACGTCAGATCCTCACCAACATGATCCTGGCCGTGAAGTAAGCCGTTCCACGGGCACGCCCATCACAGAGCCGCCGCGTCCCCGCGGCGGTCCGCCTCGGGGACGAGGCGGCTCTGACGGACAAAATATCGCGCAAATTACTGTGATTCGCCTCAGAACATGTATGAGAATGGGGTGCCATGGTCAACGAGCGCAGCGAGGCAGGCCATGTGTGACACCTATCTCGCGCCATCCATGGCCTGCGCTACGCTTGACCATGGCACCCAGCCCCATCTCGTACACGTTCTCACTCAACGTGCTTGTGCCGTGGCTGCCACATCAGCCACATCAGGACGCCGCAGAGCATCAGCAGCGCCCAGCCCATGCCCGGCAGTGAGCCGTTGATGAACGAGTGGAGCACCGGGTACGGCCCACGCTGCCCGCCGATCATCGAGCTAAGCGTCTGCATGGACGCCAGCCCGGTGATGAGCAGGTGCAGCAGCAACCCCTTCACGCCGATCACGATGAACGCCGCAGACAGCGCCGCGCCCCACAGCAAGTAGCGCTCGTGCATCTGTGGCATGAGCGCGAACATGAGCACCCAAGGGCCGATGGCCGCGACCAGGAACACCCGCTGGCGATGCCTTGCCGCGCGTGCCGCACACCACCCGCACCACGCAAGCGTCAGCCCATAGCCGACCACCATCGCGGTGCGTAGCGGCAGGTCAAAGCCCAGCAGTTCCGGCGCGACGCTGTCGCGCAGCTTCCATCGCCACCCGGACTGGAGCAGGCCCGCGAGGTTGCCGACCCGTCCCATGTGCATGGCAAAGTGGTTGTCGGTCGGGCCGCGCCAACCGACGTAGAACCACGCCATGCTGCTGCCGTACCACCACGCGCACCAGGCCGTGGCCCCGACACCAAGCACCGCCGCGACATGCACGACCCCCGACGACCACAGCCGCCGCCGGCGCCCCGTGGCCCAGAACGCGAGCGTGCCCAGGGCCGTGACCATCAATACCGCTTTCACAGCCGGCTCATCGCGCAGCAGCCACGGATACGTCACCAGCACCACACCCAGCGCAAACCCCAGCGCCAGCTTCAAGATGCCGACCCATTGCCCACGCAGCAGCGGGATCAGCACCAGCACCGGCGCGACCATCAGGATCTGGCCCTTGAGCATCGCCCCGACCGCGACCAGCAGACCCGCGACAAGAAAGTGCTTCACGCTGACCGCAAGCAGCGCCCAGATGAAGAACGGCAAGGCCCACGCGTCCCACTGCGGCCAGGCGTGCGCGTTGATCATCAGCGCGGGGTTGAACCACAGAAGCACAGCCGCAAGCCCACCCACCGCCCACGCCCGCATGGGGCGCGGCTCGCCCAAGGCGTCGGCCTGCCGGGCGAACCACAGCCGCACCAGCAGCAACAGCCCTAGCACCGACGCCAGTTCCATCGCCAGATTCAGCCGAAGCAGCGGCCAAGTCAGCGCGTATTCATTGCGCCAGCGCTCGATGCCCGGCTCCTGCACCCGCAGCCACTTGACCCACTCCGTGACAACCAGCAGACGCAGCGGCGGGTAGTCCAAGCCGTAGCGTCCCTCTGTCCCGCGGGCCTCCACCAACGGGTCGTACACATTGAGGTAGCCCTGGTCCGCGGCCCGGCTCCCCTGCCGAAACGCGTTGTGGATATCACCCATGAAGCGGATGTCCTGCGCCGCATCCCACGCCCACCGCCGCACGCCGATGCCCGCGTAGATCGATGCGCCGAGCATCAGCAGCAGGGCCGCGTAACCCGCCACGCGCAACGCGCGCTTCTGGCGCGGGGCGCTGGCCGTGGCGTTGGTGGCGTGGGCTACATCTGAGTCGGATGGGATCATGCGGCCGCATTGTAAAGCCCGGCCGCGCTGTGGGGCGCGGCCGGGCAATGGTTTTCGTCACATCGTCAGCGGGAACTGTCGTTCGGACAAGTCCCCGCGTGAGGTGATGATTACCCCTTGAACTTGATGGTGCAGCCGTAGGGCTTGGTCTGCGGCACCGACACCGCTTCATCCGCGATGATCTGGTCCAGCGCCTGACGCACGTAGTTGATGCGCTCGTCATCGCTCATGTTGCCGCGGGGGTCGTTGTCGATCGCCCCGGCGTAGAGCACCTTGCCGTTCTTGATGATGCGCATGTCCGGGGTGGTCTTCGCGCCGTAGGCCTTGGCGACCTCGCCGCTGTTGTCGTCGAGGATCGGGTAGGGCAGGTTGTTGGCCTCGACATCCGAGGCGTTGGACTCGATCGTGGCGAAGTGGCTCGAATCGATCGCCAGCCAGACCACGTCCTTGGACTTGTACTCATTGGCCAGGGTGACCATCGTGTTGAACTTCTCGTTGTGGTGACGCACGACGAACGGGCACTTGAAGCTGATCCACTCGAGCACGACGATCTTGTCCTTAAAGTCGGAGAGCGAGACTTCTTTGCCGGTGTGGTCCTTAAGCGTGAAGGCGGGCGCGGCATTGGCGGCGTCATCCTCCGCTTGGACGGGTGTGAGGGTGAACATCGCGGCCAGCGCGAGGGTCAGGGCGGTGAAAACGGCGAGGGTTCGTTGCATGGCAAGGCTCCTAAAAAGGGGGTGAGGGATCGGGTCGCAGCATTCTAAGCGGGAGTTTTCAGGGCTTCCGGCTTCCGGGGCGCGAAAATTACTCGGTTGTGGGCGGTTGGGCCAACACATGAACGGGCACGGACACCGCGCGGACCGAGCCATCGGCCTCGGTCCATCGCACCAGGGATCGCAGGGGCGCTGTGCCCGGCTTCATGCCGCGTAACAACTTGACCTCCTGGGTGATGCGGGTCACACCTTTGTCGGTGGCAACCGTGGCCGGGGGGTTCGCTATCGCTGGGTCCGAGCCGGGGAAGAAGCCGATGCCCTCGGGCACCTCTCCACGCCACACCAACTCAAGTTGGTATTGCCCCGCCTGCTCGCCCGCCGCAATCCCGCCGGTGAGCTTCACCGCCACGCGATCGCTGACGGCTTCCACACCCCGTGGCACCGGCAGCGTGTCGAACAATGAAGCGTCTGCGGGTTTGGAGGTGGTGGCAACAGGCAGGGTCAGCGTCGCCGAGCCATCGCCGGGCACGCAGGACTCCCGGCAGATCAGCCAATCTGCTTTAACCGTGAGTGTCAGGTCTTCGCTGGCGTAATCCGCGGGGACTTTCACCTCCGCGACGAACATCACGCGGTCCTTGTATCCAAAGTTTACCAGCCCGCCCTCAAGCTCGAAACGCTCGGGGATCGGCCAGGCAAAATCGCCAATCTCAACCCCCGGAAACTCCGGAGACCCCGGCTCGCCCTCTGGCCCAGCAAGGCGGAGGACGGTGGCCATGCCCGTGTCGCCGGGGTTGTGCCAGTAGATGTGCCAGCCCGGCTCGATGTCCATCAGGACACCCACACGCAGCGTTTGGCCGGGCACAGCCGCATCGCGGTCGGCCACCAGCTTCACCTTCACCTCCGGCATGGCCGCGAACGCAACCCCAGCACCACCCATCACCCACACGACCAGCAGCGCCAGCCCGAGGCCCAAATGCCAGAAAACCCCAGCCTCTGTTGACCCCGCGTGGTACGGGGCCGGGGCTGCGGTGTGGAGCGGTTCAAAAAGGTGGGTTCGGGCTTGTTCCATCGCGGGGAATCTTAGGCAAGGCATCACTGACGCGGCCTGAGCAGGTCTAACGCACGGAATGCTGTGGTTATTCCCGATTTTATGCCGATAGCTGTCGCATATGCGAGGCGCCGGACCCATCACGCTGCCCCAGGCCGGCCCCGCAGGACATGTGGAGCTTATCACCGGCCGGGAACACTTCACCCGCGTCGTGCTCGGCGGCATGCTCAAGGCCACGGTCTCGCTCGACATCATCACCGCGGACTTCAAGGCGATGCTCGTCCCTCTGCCCGGCCAAGCGACTGGCCGGGGCTTCCGGGGCGGACGGGGCGCGGAGTCGATCGTCAGCCATCTGGTCAAGCTCGCGGACAAGGGTGTCGAGATACGCCTGCTGCACGCGGGGGTGCCCACGGGCCCGGCCCTGCGCGTGCTGCAACAGTTCTTCCGGCGGCAGGGCGACGCCAAGCAGGCCGGCCGACCCGTCGGCCACTTCATCATCCGCCGCTGCCCCCGTGTCCACGCCAAGGCCGTCGTCGTGGACACCGCCGCGATGTACCTGGGCAGCGCGAACCTCACCGGCGCAGGCCTGGGCGCGAAGGTGGACGCCAACCGCAACTTCGAGTTCGGCATCTGGACCGAGTCCGGCGACCTCATCGATGCCACGCTCGACCACTTCAACCAGATCTGGGAGGGGGGCCACTGCGAGGGCTGCGGCCGAAAGGACGTCTGCCCCGTCCCCCTCGAAGAACCCCGCTTAGGATGACGCAGCCATTTGTCGTAATCCACAGAGCCGACGCGTCCCCGCGGCGGTCCGCGTCGCAAGCGACGCGGCTCCTACGCGAAATGACGCCGAGCGCCGACTCAGTTGACGCGACCGCGACCCATCCGCGCGTGCGCATCGCGCAGCAGGCGTTCGGTGGTGGGCCAGTCGATGCACGCGTCGGTGATGGATTGGCCGTAGGTCAGGTCCGCCTTGTTGGCCGGCAGCTTCTGGTTGCCCGCGACGAGGTTTGACTCGATCATCGCGCCGATGATCGGCGACACGATCGCTGTCTGGCCGCCCGCGTTGTGTGCCTGGTGCGCGGTGCGTTGCTGGATGATGGACTCGAAGACCGCTTCCTGCCGCTCGTGCTTCTTTTCGGCGTTGGCGTGGGAGCAATCGACCATGACCACCGGCGTCAGGCCGGCCTGGTCTAGCCGCTTGGCCGCGTCGCCGACGGTGGCGGGGTCGTAGTTGGTCAGCCCGTGTCCGCCGCGGAGGATGACGTGGCCGAACGGGTTGCCGGTGGTGTGGACGACGCAGGCGTGTCCCTCCTCATCCATGCCGAGGAAGGCGTGGGGCGACATGGCGGCCTTCATCGCGTCCAGCGCCACTTGCAGGTCGCCGGTCGTCGCGTTCTTGAAACCCACCGGCGCGCTGAGGCCCGACGCCATCTGCCTGTGCGTCTGGCTCTCGGTGGTCCGCGCGCCGATCGCCGCCCACGCGATCAGGTCGCCGATGTACTGCGGCGTGAACGGGTCGAGGTATTCGGTCCCGGCGGGCAGGCCCATCGCGTTGATCTCGCACAGCAGCCCCCGCGCCAGCCGCAGGCCCTGATCCATATCAAATGTGCCATCCAGGTGCGGGTCGTTGATCAGGCCCTTCCACCCGACCGTCGTGCGTGGCTTCTCGAAATACACCCGCATCACGATCATCAGCCGGTCGTTGAGTTCTTCCGCCACCGCGCGGAGGCGTGTCGCGTAGTCCATCGCCGCGGCCGGGTCGTGGATCGAGCAAGGCCCGATCACCACCAGCAGCCGGTCGTCCGCCCCGGTCAGGATCGCCTGGATCGCGTCGCGCGACGAGACCACCACGTCGTGGGCTGCGCTGCTGAGCGGGAACTCGCGTGCCAGCGTCTTGGGCGTAATCAGTGGCCGCAGCTCCGCCACGCGCAGGTCGCGTGCGGGGCGGTCCGCCAGTGCGGGCGTCGTGGTGGCGTGTGGGTCAATCTGCACGGTCATCGCGTCCAACTCCAACGGGTTCAGGGTAGCCCCACATTATAGGGTTTGCCCCGCCTCTATGGATCAGTCTGATCGCCAGCGAGCGAGATGAAATGGACCGTGCAGCAGACACCGCGTTAAAAGAGCGGACCACCCTTGGATCTGGCGTTACTTCAACATGGGCAAGGGAAATCCTGCACAAAGCCGCGAAGCGTTCTTTGAAAGATCAATAAATGTGCTACAATGTCAACTGTTCGAAAGAATTCCCGAGGGTAGCCGTTAGGCCACCCCCGGGTTCTGATAAGAAGAACTGTTCCGAGCGCCGCTCGGTTCGGAGCATCATCGCCCCCGCTGCAACGGGGGCTATTTTTTTGCCGGGCCAGCAGGCGATGCTCCTGCTACTGGCCCCCTAGCTCTCCTAGTCATGAAAAGCTCCTTTCAAAGCAATCCCATCAACGCGCGTCCATCGGGACGTGATTAGGGGCAGCATAGCATTATATCGGGCCATGTCAACAATATCAATGATATACTAAGCGTTAAACGGGATGAATTTTCAGGAATGGGTTGTTGACGTATCGGCGATATGGGTCTATGCTGATATTGAGTAACATAGGAGCCTCCCAATGTCAGCACAAAAAACCGGAACAAAGACTCGCAAACGCAATCCGGCATTCCCCCTTGGCAGCCTACCCAAGGCGCTAGAGAAGGCGCAGGTTATTTACAGCGCGGAGGGGCGAAAGCCTATGGCTCCGGGCACTGCTACAAAGCACTGGGGCTACAGTATTGCTAGCAGTTCGGCGCATCAGGCAATTTCTGCTTTAAAGCAGTACGGCTTGATTGAAGACAAGAAGATTGAGGGCCACCGAAAGCTTCAACTCACGGAAACCGCGCTAAAAATATTGTTGGACAAGCGTGAAGAGTCTGTTGAACGTCTGAATGCAATTCGGAAATCTGCTATCAGCCCCAAGATATTTGCCGAGTTGTGGAAAAAGCGGGGAGACGACGATAGCTTCCCGTCTGATGCCGAGCTCAGTCATTACTTATTGCTTGAACGGAAGCAGCCGTATTATGACGATGTTGTCCCTAATCTTATCAAGGACTTTAAAGCTACAATGGCCTTTGCGAAGATGGGGGAAAACGCTACAATAGACGACGAAGTGGAAAATATCGCCGATGAAATGAGAATTGACACGGACGAAGATGTAAACGCAGAACAGCTTGTGAAGGTTGGCGATTATGTCCAGTGGACCTCACAAGGCGTGGCACGGTTTGAAATGCCCCGTAAGGTGATGGGCTTGTCGGATGATGGACAGTGGGCGTTTGTTGAGAATGAACCGACTGGCGTGGCCGTAAGTCAATTGACTACCCACGAAAAGCCACGAAACGAGGCAAAGTTGACTAACACGCCGCCCCCCAACCCTAATTACAAAGCTCCACCTATGGGAGATTTGATTCCGATCAGCGTTCTAATGGGGAAGGGCGCGAGCCAAATTATCAGCATCCCCAAGATGTCAGGTAAGGCGTTTGAGTTTTTCAAGAAGCAGCTTGAAGCCTTCAAAGAAGCTATTGTTGTAGACACGGAAGAAGCCACCAACGGCTAGTACTGGCGGGTGGCCCGACGACTTCAACGGGTGCCACACCTCAGCCGCAGGCTGATGTGTGCTGATGGCTCTTGTGCGGGCCCACCGACGCTCGCACACATCATGCTGCGCAGGAGGTGTGGTACCCCCTGGGATATTGCGGCAGAGTATCCATACGCAACCTGCGCAAACATTCTCTCTCTACAGCGAACACCATAGCCGGCGAGCTACGCCTCGCCGGGCGTTGTACGACCGGTCGCTACGCGACCGCCCGGCGAGGCGTAG
>JBGTLW010000337.1:0-9216 GCA_041743835.1 Phycisphaeraceae bacterium
GCGCACCCTTGCGGCGGGTGAGGTCGCGGGCCTTGCGTGCGGCCTCGCGGGCCTCGGCGGCCCTCGCCGCCTTCTGGCAGATACGACGGGCCTCGGAGGGGTGTTGTTCACACCAATCGGACAGCGCTTCGCCGACGGCGCTGTTGACCAAACCCTCGACCTCGGGGTTGAGCAGCCGTTCCTTGACCTGGTTGTTGAACGCGGGGTCGGGGATCTTCACGGAGATCACCGCGATCATGCCCTCGCGCCAGTCATCGCCCGACACCGCGATGGTGCCCTTGAGCAGGCCGGCGGATTTGGCGTAGTTGTTGAGCGTGCGGGTCAGCGCGGTCTTGAAGCCCGAGAGGTGTGTGCCGCCGTCGGGGTTGTTGATGTTGTTGGTGAAGCACTGGGTGAACTCGGTGTACGCGTCGACATACATGAACGCGACATCCACCACCGAGCGCTCGTCTACCGATGTGGTGTTGATGGCGATGACCTCGGAGACGCCGGTCTTATTCTGCGCGAGGTAGCGGACCATCTCGACGATGCCGTCGTCATACTTGAACGTCTCGCGTTTGCCCTCGCCCCGCTGGTCTTCGAGGGAGATCTTGATGCCGGGATTGAGGAAGGCACGCTCGCGTAGCCGGTTGGCGATGGTGTCGTAGTTGTGGCGGATTTCGTCAAAGATCTGCGGGTCCGGCCGCCAGGTAACTTTTGTGCCGGTCTTCTCGGCTTCGCCGATGACGCGGAGCGGCCCGGTGACGGCGCCGCGCTCGAAGGTGATGGCGTGGAGTTTGCCGTTGCGGGCGACCTCCACTTCGAGCCATTCGGACAGCGCGTTGACGCACGACACACCGACGCCGTGGAGCCCGCCCGACACCTTGTAGGAGTTGGAGTCGAACTTGCCGCCGGCATGGAGGATCGTCATCACGATCTCGACGGTGGGTCGGCCGTTGAGGTCCGGGTTCTCGTGCCGGAAAGGCCCGACGGGGATGCCGCGGCCGTTGTCCGCCACGGCGATCGACTCGTCCATGCCGATGACCACTTTGATCTCGTCACAATGCCCCGCCAACGCTTCATCGACGGCATTGTCCACGGTCTCCCACACGAGGTGGTGCAGGCCGTGGGAATCGGTGCCACCGACGTACATGCCCGGCCTCTTGCGGACCGCGGACAGGCCCTCGAGCACGGCGATGGAGTCTTCACCATAGTCACCGCTCCCGGGCTTGGCGGGTGCTTTGGTCGGTTCGGCGGCGACGATTGGATCTGCGGCTAGCGGCGGGGTTGAATCGGTCCCATCTGGCATATGCGGGGGCCTTCCATGGAAGCGCGGGGCGGGTGGGGTCGGTCATCGAGATGTGGCAGCGGGCGGCCGTTCCAACGGCCCACACAGCCTGCCATCGATACCTCATATCATAGCAGAAACCAAGCCCGCCAGCCACCGGCGGCGCGGTTTCAAATAGCCCGAAAACTACTTATTTTCAAGCATAAATGACGGCTGTGTCCCCGGTCAGGGCTTCGGGGGTTTGGCGTCGCCCACGATATCCGTGATCGCCGGCTCGGCACCCTGTTTCACCGCTTCAATTTTCGCGTCCAGCCGCTGCGGAAGGTCGCGGGTTTCGGGGTCGTCGTACTGGCTTAGGTTCAACAGCGAGCGGGCGGATTCCCAGCGACGCACAGCCTCGGCCTTACGGCCACGGCGATACAACGCATCGCCCAAGTGGTCGTAAAGCACCGGGTGCGAGCCGTACTCCGCGTCGGTCGCACGCAGCAGCCATTCGATGGCCCCTTCAATATCGCCCTTGCGATACAGCACCCAACCCATCGAATCCAGGAACGCGGCGTTGTCCGGCTGCTGGTCCAAAGCACGCTGGATCAACTCCTGCGCCTTGTCGAGATTTACCCCGGCGACCGCCCAGGCATAACCCAACCCGTTGGCGCTGGCCGCGTGGTTGGGTTCAGCCTTCAAGATGCGGGACAAGACCTCTTGAGATTCCTTGTCTTTGCCCTGTTGGGACAACAATGAAGCAAGCTCGTAATTGATGTCGCTGGCGTGGCCGGGGAAGCGCTCGGCGGCTTCGACGATCATCTTCCGGGGGGTGTCCAGGTCGCCCGGATTCATTTCTAGCATGTAACGCCAGAGCTGCGCGACGACTGCCTCCGGCCGATCCAGCAGCGGACGAGACAGCGCATCCTGCAATTCCTCGATTGCGCGGCCCGGGCGCTCGGTGAAGCGGTAGAAGGCCGCCAACGCCAGCGCTCGATCGCTGCCCTCGGGCAGGCTGCGGAAGAATCGCTCCCGCAGATCGTTGGCTGCGTCTCGGCGGTTCGAGGCCTCGTACAGGCGGATCAGGAGTCCAAGGGCAGTCAGGTCGTGCGAGTCTTCTTCGAGCAGGGCCTTGAGCAGTTGCTCGGAGCGGTCGTATTCCCGCGCGTCCATCCGCAACTCAGCGACCAGCAGCCGGGCGGTACGGCTGCCGGGGATGGTGCTGAGCATTCTCGCCATAAGCTCCTGCATCGGGGCGGCTTCCTCGCGCATCCCCAGGCTCAGTTGCTTGCGATAAAACTCCAGCAGCGCGGCGTAGAGTTTTTCTTCGTTGGGCGTGGCGTTAAGGGCGTCGTTGAGCACGCGTTTGGCGTCATCGGTCCTCTGCGCAGCCATCAGGACTTCAGCTTTCTGCAGGACCAGATCGACGCCGTCGTTCTGCTTTGCGATCGCCTCGTCAAGGAGCGTCAGGGCAGCATCCGGGCGACCGGCCTCGGAAAGCACACGCGCCCGCAGGAGCAGCACCTGCACATCATCCCCGGGCCAATCGCCGGCGAGCAGTTTGGCTGCCTCATCAAACCGCTGCTGCGCGATGAACACGCGGGCCTGTTCGATGCGGGCAAACGTCGAGTCCGGGTCGCGCTCGAGCGACAGCGCCAGCGCCTCGGACGCTTGCAGGTTCTGCCTGAGCATGCGGAGGCTGACACCTTTGATCGCCAAAGTCTGCGGTCGGGCGGCCTGCTCCTCGGGCATCGCGGCGATGGCATCGACCACTTCGCGCGGCCCTTTGACCGTGTCGAGCAAGGCTTGCACGTACACAGAGGCATGGCTGGGTGACCCGGCCATCGAATCGCTGGTCAGCGTGATCGCGCGGACGAGTGTGTCACGCCGCACCTTGGCGGAACCTTCACCCTGCAAGACGATGCGGAGGAGTTGGGCGTAGGCATCGCCATCGGCTGGGGCGCTGGCCATATGTCGCTTGAGCAACGCCATCCCACGCTCCGGGGGAAGCAGATTGGCCAGGGTGATGGCCATGTTGCCCGAGCGGTCGCCCTCGTCGTACAGCCGTTCAAGCTCCTGGGACAACGCGTCGGAGCCGGCACGGTTGAAGAAATAGTTCGCCAACTCCAGCGAGGCGGGATCGGCATTCGACGCACGGATGTAGTCAAGGACCATCGTCTCCGCGGCCTTGGTGTCCTTGAGTTGCAGCAGCGTGAAGACCTGCCGCTTCACCAGCCCGACGCCACGGTCTTTCGAGACCTCTGCGGCGCGGCGGTAAGCCTCCAGCGCATCCTTGGGGCGGGCGAGTTGGTTGAGCAGATCGCCCACCGTCTCCCACGTCCCCGCCATGCCGTGATCGACGAACGCCAACTCTGCGGTGCGGGGTGTGTAGCGCTCGAATCGGCGATCGTAATTGAGGTAGGCGTTGAACTGAGCCACCGCTTGCTCGGCGTAGCCAGCCCTCTGTAACGCCGCCGCGAGGTAGTAGTGAAGCAGGGGGAGGAGCGCCGGATCGTCGGTCGCGGTGGCGGGGTCTTTCTGCAATCGGACCGCGTGGTAGAAGGTAGCCGCGGCGGTTTCCCAGCGGTTTTGCTCGAGCTCGAAGCGCCCGATCAGGAAGACCGAGTCCATGTCGGCAGGCTCCAGTGCTGCGGCCCGCGTGAGATACGACACGCCACGCACCTTGTTGCCCGTCTCGGTGTAGATGCGTCCGAGCAACTTCAGGATGCCGGGCGAGTCCGGCGCACGTCGCTCGGCAATCATCAGCTTGCGGATCGCTTCAAAGCCCTTGCCTTGGTGATACGCGTCGCGGGCTTGAGCGTATGCCCGCTGGGCTTCGAGCGGTGGCTCGATGTCCTTGCGGGTGGCGTCCACCAGGCCCTCTTCCATGAACGGGGGCTTGGGGAGCGCGGCCGCGATCTTCTCGGCCGATAGCCGGGCCTTGTCACGGTCGGCACCCTGCAACGGCAGAAGCCGATGAGCCTCGATCCCCGGCGGCATCTCGTCGCCGACGGGTGGTGCGGCAGTGGCCTGCGAAGCCCACGTCAGCATCGCTAACGCAAGCACGAAGAAGTACACGGGGAGATGGCGGCTGATCATGCGGGGAACTCTGGTAACCGGCGGGACACCCCTGAGATAAGACGCATCCCCAAGCCTGTTTTATTCGCCCCATTCTAGCCCCCAATTCCCGCGCGTGGGCAACCCCCGGAACATGAAACGCCACGGTCCCCGCCCCCGGAAGGTCAGGCCCGGGCCTGTCCACCCCGCTCGAAGCTTGCAGCGGCTTAAGCGATCACTTTGTTAAGCGAATACGTGAATATGCCCTGCGCACCCGCGCGGCGGAGGGTGGGGATCAGGTCGCGCTCGGTCTTGCGATCCACAAGCACCTCGACCGCCACCCAGTCCTTGTCCGCCAGATCGTTCACCGTCGGCGACTGCTCCGCGGGCAGGATCGCCACCACGGCCTGGAGTTGCTTCCTCGGGACGTTCATCTTCAGCCCCACTTTCGCGCGGGCGTTGATCGCGGCCTGAAGCAGCAACGCCAGGTCCTCGATCTTCTGCCGCTTCCAGTCGTTGGCCCAGGCGTCTTTGCTGGCGATCAGGCGGGTCGTTGATGTGAGCAACTCGGCAATCACACGCAGCTTGTTGGCACGCAGCGATGAGCCGGTCTCCGTGGCATCCACGATGCCATCCACCATCCGGGCCTTGACCTCGGTCGCGCCCCAGGAGAACTCGACCTTGCACTTGATGCCACGGTCTGCGAAGAATCGCTTGGTCGTCCCCAGCAGTTCGGTCGCCACGATCCCGCCCTCAAGGTCTTCGGGCTTGTGGTAGTCCGACTCCTCGGGGACCGCCAGCACCCACTTCACTGGCTTGGCGGAAGCGCGGGAGTAGCTCAACTCGCAGACCTCGTGAACGTCCGATGCGTTCTCGATCACCCAGTCGTGGCCGGTGATCCCCATGTCCACGATGCCGTCCTCCACATAACGCGACATCTCCTGGGCACGGAACATGACGCAACTGGCCTGCGGGTCGTCGATCTCCGGGAAGTACGAACGCGAGGGCACAGTGATGCGATACCCGGCCCGCTCGAACAGGTCGATGGTGCCCTCTTGCAGCGATCCCTTGGGGATCCCGATTCGCAGCTTGTCACTCGGTGCGTTGGGAGTCATAGCGGTATTCCTTGCAGCAGCGGCCTCACGCTGTAAATGACGGCGTCGTGTGTTGTGGGGCCAACACATCAACCGGTGGGTTTACTTCTTCCTGGCGACTTTAGAACGCGTGGTGGTTTTGGTCACCTTAGGCTTGGTGGTTGATTTCTTGACCACGGGCTTACTGGCTGCGGCTGGCTTGGCTGCGGCGGGGGCGGTTGTTTCGGGCTGGGCCTCGGCATCCTTCTTGGCCTTGGCTTTGGTGGCCTGCGCCGGCCCGAGGGACGCCTGCGTCACGACCGAGGCCGCGGTGGTTTCGGGCGGGGTGATGCGGGATGTGTCGGCCCAGGCCTGCAGCGCGGCGTGCGCACGCAGCGCATCGGAGGCCTTGACCTGCTTCATCAGGAACGCCTCGATCTCGGGGATCGGCGTGCCCGCGACGACGCAGCCCTCACGCTCCAGCAGGATCGCCAGCTTCTCGTCTACCGGCATCGCGTGGCCATTGAAAGAGATCAGCGTTACCTGCGCAGCCACATAGGGCGTGATGCCGGGCAGCGAGTCCAGATACGCGCGTTGATCTTTCTTGCCCTTGCCCTGCACCGAGGCGAACGACAGCGCGTGCTCACGCATGAACACCTCACGCAACGCCTGCTTCATCCGGACCACACGGGCGTGGCCCTCGGGGTAGCTGTCGCCGATGATCGAGAGGATCTGATCCACGCTGCTGACGCGCAGCTCATTGATGTCCACCAGCTCTGTCATCAGCTTGGCGTAGGCCTCTTCGGTCTTCCGGGCCGAGCTGTTCCAGTTCAGGAACGAGAGGACAAGCTGCACAACCGGGTCGGTCGCGGGCGGCTCCTCGGGCTTGAACCGGGAGATGAGTTTGTTCACCAGGGAGGTGATGGCCTTGGCCTGCTTGGCGTCTTGTTTGACCACGGGTGGTTATCCTTCAATCGGTGGTGAACCATCTGGATCGGTTTTGGGCTCTGCGGGCTGCGAGCGGATGGTGCGCTCGATGCCTTCTCGGATCGCGTCTTCGACGATCGCCTGTTTCTTGATCGTTTTGTCCAGCTCAAACTGCAGGTGCGGGACGGTTCGCAACGCCACCAGCTTCTTGACCCGGCCGTGGATGTGAACCGTCGCGGCACGCAGCCCGGCGAGCGTACGCTTCTCGTACTTCTCCGGCATCACGGTGACATACACGTCGGCCCTGCGGAAATCAGCCGTGATGCTCACGCGTGTGATGCCCACCAGCCCCTGGATGCGCGGGTCCGAAAGCTCGCGCTGCAGCACCTGTGCGATCGCACGGTGCATCAGCGATTGGGCTTGTTCGGTGCGGTGGCTCATGGCTGGTTTCGTCTGAGTGAGGCCGGGGTGTTGTCGCGTCGTGCCGCGCTTGCGGTTGTGAGCCGGGCCGGTTTAGTGGCTCGGGATGAGGTCGATCTTGTGGTCCCCCAACTCGTAGCCCCGCCCGGGGTGGAGTTTGGTCACGATCCGGTCCAGCACGCTGCGGCAGTAGGTGGCGTCGCTGGCGACCAGCGCCACGCCCAGGACCGCCAGGGTGCAATTTTCCTGCGAAGCCACCTCCGCCACGGAGACCTGGTGCTCGCGGTGGAGCCGGTCCTTGACGCTGTGGACCACCCGCCGCTTGTCCTTGAGCGATTGGGCGTCGTGGATCCGCAACTCGATCTGTAGCACGCCGATGATCATGGTCCTTGGTGGGTCCGCTGCGCGTCACCCACGCATTCCCCCTACCGCCCCGGCTTTAGTCGAGCTTGCGTTTCACTTCGGTCACCTTGTAACACACGATGCGGTCGCCGGGCTTCAGGTCATCGAAGCCCTTGATGCGGATACCGCATTCGGTGCCCACGCGGACTTCCTTCGCTTCGTCCTTCACGCGGCGTAGCTGCTCGATCTCGCGGTTGTCGGTGGCGACCACGCCGTTGCGGATGACGCGGACCTTGTTGCCGGTACGGATCGCGCCGTCGGCCACGAGGCACCCGGCGATGTTGCCCACCTTGCCGATCTTGAACACCTGCTTGACCTCGGCGGAACCGATCTCCTCTTCCTTGGTCTCGGGGGCCAGCATGCCTTCGAGGCCGGCCTTGATCTCGTCGGTCAGGTCGTAGATCACGCGGTACATGCGGATCTCCACATCCCGCTGTTCGGCGATCTCACGGACCGCCGGCGTGCAGCCGACGTGGAACCCGACGACGATCGCGTCCGACGCATCCGCCAGCAACACGTCCGACTCGGTCACACCACCCACCGCCGAGTGCAGCACCTTCACCGCCACCTCGTCGTTGCCCATCTCAGACAGCGACTTGTTGAGCGTCTCGATCGAGCCCTGCACGTCGGCCTTGAGCACGACACGCAGCTCCTTGACCGTCCCGGCCTTCACCGCGTCGGCGAAGTTGTCCAGCGTCACACGCGAGCGGTTGGCGAGCATCTGCTCACGCTCGGCATCGCGGTACTGCTGGGCGACTTCCTCAGCCTTCTTGAGCGAGTCGGTCACAAAGAACTTATCGCCGGCATCGGGCACCTGGTCGATGCCCGACAATTCCAGCGGTGTCGCGGGGCCGGCCTCACGGATGGACGCTTTGCGGTCGTCGGTCATGTCGCGGACGCGGCCGTAGGCCCGGCCGGTCACGATGAAGTCGCCGATCTTGATCTGCCCGTCCTGCACCAGCACCCGCGCCACGGGGCCGCGGCCCGACTGCATCTCCGCCTCGATGACCGTCCCGCGGGCCATGCCGCCAAAGTCGGCGGTCATCTCCATCAGGTCGGCCTGTAGGTCGAGGATCTCCAGCAGGTCGGTAACGCCTTCGCCGGTCTCCGCAGAGGTTTTGACCACTTCGGTTTCGCCGCCCCATGCGGTGGGGTTGAGGCCGTGCTCGGCGAGTTGGCCGTAGATCTTGCGGACGTTGTCCTCGGTCGCCTGCGGCAGGTCGGACTTGTTCAACGCGACGATGATCGGCACGCCCGCGGCCTTGGCGTGGTTGATCGACTCGATGGTCTGGGGCATCACGCCGTCGTCCGCCGCCACCACCAGCACGATCACGTCCGTCATCTTCGCGCCGCGGGCACGCATCGAGGTGAAGGCCGCGTGACCCGGGGTGTCCAGGAAAACAACGGTTTTCTGCTTGCCGTCGGAGCCTTCGATGGTGACGCGGTACGCCCCGACGTGCTGTGTGATGCCGCCCGCCTCGTGGCTGGCGACGTCGGCCTTGCGGATGCGGTCCAGCAGCGAGGTCTTGCCGTGGTCCACGTGACCGAGCACCGTGACCACCGGCGGCCGGGGACGGACATCCACCGCCACGCGATCCGCAAACTCCTTCTCGACCTTCTGCTCCGCGGTCTCCATCTCCTTGACGACCAGATCGATGTTGTACTCCAGCGCGACTTCCATCGCCGCTTCGGTACCGATCGCCGAGTTGATGTTCGCCATCACCCCCTTCTTGGTGAAGAGGTACTTGATGACCTGATTGGTCTTGATGCCCGTCGCTGCGGAGAGGCTCTTGATCGTGATCGGCTCGGAGACCTCGACCTTGCCACCCACCTGCGCGGGGGTTGTGGCGATCGCTCCGCCAGCCTCTCGCTTACGCATGTCCAGTCGGCGCTTCTTGACGAAGCCGGACGCGCCCTTGAGGCGGTTGTCCAGTTCGTCCAGGTCGGCTTGCGAGAGCCTGGTCGGGCCGGTGGGGAGTTGCGCGTCGGCGGATCGTCCTCGGCGTGACGAGAGTGTGCGTCGCTTGCGGTTGGCACTGGCGTCGCTGCCTGGGCCGTTGCCGTCGCCCCCCGAACCGCCGCCGCCGG
>JBGTLW010000338.1:0-4957 GCA_041743835.1 Phycisphaeraceae bacterium
GCTCGACCCCCAAGGCCAGCACCAAGCTCAAAGCCAAACGCACCAGCCTCAAAACCCGACGCCTCCGCTGCGGCCTCGAAGACACCTACCTCATCCAAACACTCACCGGTGGAGATCGGGGGTAAATGTCTTCACCCTGCACTTGAGGTCACGGTGAAGACATTTACCCATTCTTAAGCGGCCTTGCCAGACCACCCTAAATGCGTAAGGTGCCTCCTTTTTCATGATTCCGAACAGGTGCCCCTCACGTCTTCAGAATCGAGGTTGCGGCGTAGCGCTTGCCTTGGCGGCGGGCCTGCGGCTAAATGACAGGCGAGGCGCCTGTCCCACCATCACGCTGGAAATCAGCGTGTGCAGCGTGCGACGAAGGCGGCGTATTGCTCGGGGGTGTCGATGCCGGGGTGGGGCGGCTTTGGGGCGTAGATCAGCGCGATCTTGTGGCCATGCTCGATGACGCGGAGCTGTTCGAGTTGCTCTGCCTGCTCCAGCGGCGTGGGCGCAAGCGTCGGGTACGCCAGCAGAAAAGCGCGGCGGTACGCGTAGAGCCCGGGGTGCTTGAAGTAGGCATGGCGCGGGCCGGTTGAGGCAGGGTTCCCCGCGTCGCGGACGAAGGGGATCAGCGTCCTGGAGAAGTAGATCGCCCGCTGGTGCTGGTCTTTGATGAGCTTGACGATGTGGGGGCTGGTGGGGTCTTCGTCGGGCGCGAAGTCGGCGTAGAGCGTGGCCATGTCGCTGGTGTCGTCCTGCGCAAGGCCGAGGACCAGCGCGTCGATGAGGTCCGGGTCGATTTCGGGTTCATCGCCCTGGACGTTGACGATGAGTTGGTGCGTGGTGCCGAGCTTCTGGACGGCTTCCGCGAGGCGTGATGAGCCGTTGGGGTGGTCGGCTCGGGTCATGACCGATTCGCCCCCGAAGGCGGTGACTGCTTCGTGGATGCGCAGGTCATCGGTGGCAACGACGACGCGATCGACGTGCCTGGCGCGCGCGGCATTTTCGACGACGTGCTGGATGAGTGGTTTGCCGGTGTGGTCGGCCAGCGGCTTGCCGGGGAACCGCGTCGAGCCAAAGCGGGCGGGGATGAGGCAGAGGGCGGGGCTTTCTGATTTTTGATTCTTGATTTCTGACTGGGAAGGCATGGCACGGTTTCCAAGTTGCGTCATCGTGCTTGCGCGGCAATCAGCAATCAGCATTCAGTAATCCCACTCACGCCACGCCGCCATTGGCGAGCCTTGTGGTCAGCTCGCGGATCTGATCGACGCGGGCCTTGATATCGCGGAAGTTGATGTCGGCCTGGAGGATGGTGGACGCGAGCTTGCGCGCTTCGTCGGCGTGCTCGGTGCTGTTGGTTTTTTCCGCGGCCTTCTGGTGCGCGTCCATCTTGAGGTAACGCAGCTCCAGCGCGACGCGGTCGTCATTCATCGGGTGGGCCTCGATGCCGTCGCGGAGTGTGTCGATCGCCTCGTCCAGCCAGCCCTTGTGGACGTAGCACCGCCCGAGGTAGATGTGGGCGGAGGCCCGGCTCTTGGGGTCGGCTTTGGCCTGCTGGAACATGCCGATCGCGTCGTCGAACCGGCTGCCCTGAAACAGACGCTTGCCCAGCTCGAACTTCAGGCTCAGGTCCGTCGGGTAATTCTTCACCCGGTCGGTGTATTCCTGCAACTCATACGCCAGCTTCTTACGCAGCGTCTCGTTGTATTTCTTGGCGTATTCCTCGTCGCCGGGCGCCGCGACCACCATCTTGTGCAGGTCCCGGATGTACCGGTTGATCTGCTTCATGGTGATGTCCCCGGCCTTGACCTTGTGGCGGTACTGCCCGGTCTGCTCCCACGCCTTGGTCAGCAGCCCGATGGCTTCCTTCTCCGTCGCGTTGGATTCCTTGCGGACAAGCACATCGACCAGCTTCTGCAGCTTGTCCAGGTCCTCGGGGTCTTCGTCGTATTCGGCCCGACGCTTCTGGATCATCTCGTCGAGCTGCGTCTCGGTGGAGGACTTGCCGTCGCTCATCTCCAGGTCGCGTTGTTTGTCGGCGTCCTTGATGTTGGCGCGGAAGTCGCCCTCGGCCCCGCCGCCGTACTTCCCGGTCTGCATGGTTTCCTCGGCTTCGAGGTCCTTGAGCAGCGGGAGCAGGTTGTCGTCACTGGTCAGGCGGTAGGCACGCTTGACGGCTTCGACGGCTTTGTCGAATCGGCCGATCGCCTTGAAGTTGTCGCACGCCTGCATGTACAGGCCTTTGTCGGGCTTCTTCTGACCGGCGTTGAACTCGAGCAGCAGGTCCCCGGCCCAGAACGCGACCTCGCCCAGATTCAGCTCGTCGTGGTACGCCTGGTCCGCGGTCACGGCCGCGTTCATCACGTCGCGCATCAGCTTGCAGTTGAGCGGGTCCATCGACCAGAGCTTCTCGGCGTGGAGCATCTTGCCGATGGGGTCCGAGCCGATCTTGTTCATCCGATCCTTGAGCCCGCCGGGCTTCCCGCCCTTGACCTTGCGTTTGAGCGACACGTCGCGCAGGGCCTCGTGCTCGGCCATGTTGTCCGGGTCGTGGCGCAGGCCCTGGAGGTAGCACTCGATGGCGTATTCGTAGTTCCCCGTGTCCGCGACGGTGTGCGCACGCTCCAGCCAGGCACGGGCCTTGCGGGGGTCAGGCTTGAACTTGGTGTCATCCGGCGAGCCCGCGGCTTTGGCGGCATCGTCGTCGCCAGCCTCGGCTTCGCCCTTCTTCTTTTGGCCCAGACCGAATAGCGCCACGTGATGGTTCTCGGGGGGTGACAGATCAACACAGAGTCACGCCGGGGTGACCACAGCCCGAACCCGGGATTGATATTGTAATCTAAGTCCATCGCCGGGGTTGTCAAACAAAATCTCGGGCGTCGGGGCATCAGAAAAAACCCTGCAAGCGTCCAAAGGAGCTTTAGATGACCAGGATCACAGTGGTGGGAGCGGCGGGGCGGATGGGTCGGCGGCTGGTCGCGCTGGGGCACGCGGACCCGGCGCTGGTGGTCGTGGGCGCGGTGGATGCGGCGGACCACCCCGAGCAGGGCAAGGACGCGGGGGAGTTAGCGGGTGTGGGGCCGATCGGCGTGCCGTTGAGCGCTGAGCTAAGCGCTGAACTGAGCGCGGGGCCTAGCGTGGTGATCGACTTCTCGCTGCCCGAGGGCACACGCAAGACCATCGCGTGGTGCGCAGCGCATGGCGTGGGGCTGGTCATCGGCACGACCGGGCTGACGGATGCGGACGACCGGGCCATCACCGCCGCGGCCGGGGCCATCCCCATTTTGCGGGCGTCTAACTTCAGCCTCGTGGTGAATGTGTTGCATGAGCTGGTGGCGCGGGCTGCGCCGCTGCTTGGGCCGGGCTACGACATCGAGATCATGGAGGCCCACCACCGCTTCAAGAAGGATGCGCCGTCGGGCACGGCTCTGGCCCTGGCGCAGACCGCCTGTGCCGCGACCGGGCGGAGCTTCAAGGATGATGTGCTGACCACCCGCAGCGGGGATGATGTGCCGCGCGAGCCCCACCAGATCACCGTGCAGTCCATCCGCATCGGCGACCACGCGGGCGAGCACACGGTGTACTTCGCGGCTCTGGGCGAACGCCTGGAACTCAAGCACGTGAGCACCAGCCGCGACAGCTACGTGCTCGGCGCACTGCGGGCCGCGGCCTGGCTGGGCGGGAAGCCCGCCGGGCGGTACGACATGAAGGATGTGCTGGGCCTGGGCTGATCTTGGCGCGGACGATCGACGGCCTTCACACGCCATTGCTAGGATATCGAGTCACGATTACCAGAACGGACAGCGACCATGACCCAGACCATCCACACACCATCGGCCACCCAGACCCCCGCTTCGCCCGCCTTCGCGACCGGCACCGGCGCGATCCGCGCGTTTCTGGAACGGCACTACACCAACTTCAACGCACGCGAGACCGTGGCCGCAGCCAAGGCCTACGAGGCCCACATCGACGCGGGCGGGAAGATGATGGTGACGCTCTCGGGCGCGATGAGCACCGCGGGCATCGGCCGAACACTCGCACGCATGATCCGCGAGGACAAGTGCCACGCCATCACCTGCACCGGGGCCAACCTCGAAGAGGACATCTTCCTGCTGCTGGCGGGCAGGGAGTACGAGTGGTGCCCGGAGTGGCGGGGGCTGAGCCCGGCCGACGAGCAGGCGCTGTACGACCGCGGCATGAACCGCGTCACCGACACCTGCATCCCCGAAGACGTCATGCGCCACGTCGAGCAGCGGCTGTACGACCTCTACGACAAAGCAGTCGCCGCGGGCACACGCCAGTTCCCCTACGAGTATTACTGGGATGTGCTGCGGCAGGACGACCTCGCCGCCCACTACCAGATGCCCGCGGAAGACTCGTGGATGCTCGCCGCGATGGAGAAGAACATCCCCATCTTCACGCCCGGCTGGGAAGACTCGACCCAGGGCAACATGTTCACCGGCTGGGCGATGAAGCGCGGCATCGAGAACCACGGCCAGGTGATGAAGTTCGGCACCGAGGCGATGGTCAAGCTCGCGAACTGGTACAAGGAGCAGACCTCGCCCATGAAGCAGGATGCGTCGCTTCCGGGGATCGGTTTCTTCCAGGTTGGTGGCGGCATCGCGGGCGACTTCCCCATCTGTGCGGTGCCCATGATGATCCAGGACCTCGAGTGGGAGGACACCCCGTTCTGGGGCTACTTCTGCCAGACCTGCGACGCCCCGACCAGCTACGGCGGGTACTCCGGCGCGGTGCCCAACGAGAAGATCACCTGGGGCAAGCTCACGCCTTCAACCCCCAAGTTCATGATCCAGTCCGACGCAACGATCGTCGTGCCCTTGATCTTCAGCTACGTGCTGGGTGATTGACACATCGCCCCAACGATAGATCGGACGCCATCCCCGTTTAGCGGGGGCCGTCAGGCCCCGCGCTCGCCCCCCACGCGCGGCCTCCGCGCTGGGCGGGGGAC
>JBGTLW010000339.1:0-6074 GCA_041743835.1 Phycisphaeraceae bacterium
GGTCACATGGAGCTCCGGGACGGATTATCATAACGGCAATCTTCACCGCCGAACCACGGAAGGTTGGCCCATGACCGCTCCCGCCAGCAGCCAGACCACCGACTCGCCCCTCTACAGCAGCGACTACCGCGTCGAGCTTGACGCCTACGCCGGGCCACTGGACCTGCTCCTCTACCTCGTCAAGCGCCACGAGATCGACCTGCACGACATCCCGATCGCGGCCCTGACCGAGCAATACCTCCAGCACCTCGAGCTGCTCAAGACCATCAACGTGGATCAGGCGGGCGAGTTTCTGGTCATGGCCGCGACGCTGCTGGAGATCAAGAGCCGGATGATCTCACCCGCCCCCGAGGCCGACGGGGAGCAGGCCGGCGAACAGCCCGACCACGACGACCCCGCCCACGATGCGCTCGACGCCATCGACCCCCGCCACGAGCTGGTCCAGCAACTGCTCGAATACAAGCGGATCAAGGACGCAGCCATCGGGCTGGAGCGGCGGCAGGACGACTGGGCCTCCCGCTTCAACGTCTCCGCCCAGACCGGCAAGCCAGACGCGGAGGAAGAGGCAGACCCGGACAACGCCAAGCTCGTCGAGATCGACCTCGAAGATGTCCACGTGCTGGACCTGTGCCAGGCCTTCGCGCGCATCCTCGACACGATCGGACACGTCGGCGACCACCAGGTCACCTACGACGACACGCCGCTGTCACTCCACGCCGAAGACATCCACGATCGGCTCAAACGCGACGGCAACATGTCCCTGCAACAAATCTTCGTCGGCAGGACCAAACGCGCGGAGCTCATCGGCCTGTTCCTCGCCCTGCTCGAACTGACCCGCCAACGCATCGTGCAGGTCACGCAGGATGCAACCGTCGGCGAGATCAACATCCAACTCCGGCCGGAGGAAGAACACATCATCGACGGCGTGCTCCCCGACGAGCCCCCCGCCGACTGGACAAACCCGGTCACCGGCCAGCCGGAATACGACTGGCCAAGCGACGAGGCCAAGCGGCGCTTCGAGCGCCGGCAGACTCGCCGCGCCAGGTTCGGGCAGGATGCGGACGACGCGGACGATGACCCCGTCATCGTCGATGAGAGCGACGACGAAGCGCTCAGCGAAGACGAGGTGCCAGACGCCGACGTGGAAATCGACCGGGACGACGAGACGGCCTAACCGTGACGCCCCCGTGATTGCGGGACCCGGGGGACTCGCGGGATTTGGGGTCAGTGATCGGCCCGGCGGTCGAAGGTCTTCTGCACCACGCGGGCCAGCTTGTCGGCCGTCTCTTTGACCACCTTGTAGAAATCGTCGCCCACGTGCTCCACAACCAGCGGCTGCATCCCCGACGGGCGGGCTTCCATCAGGCACCGCTTATCCATCGGCGTCTCCTTGATCGCGCTGCTGTCATCGCGGAGGTGGACCTCCACCCGTGTCACACGGGCAGCCAGGTGGCCCATGCTTTGCGTCACCTGCTCACGCACCTTGGCTTCCAGGCTTTCGCTTTTCTCGATGTCCGCGTAATTGATCTGAATCAGCATGAGGGCTCCTGTGGTTCGGGGCTGCACAAATCCCACGGGGGGATAACCATTGTATCCCCTGCCCAACCGAGCCGCCTCGTCCACGAGTCGGGCCGCGACATTACCCTGCACGTGCGCGCATGACAAAGGCCCCGCGGCTGACGCCACGGGGCCTTGATTGAGCTTCATGCGGATGCTGCGACGCGTGACCACGAGGGATCACTTGATGAACAGCATCTCCTGATAGGTCGGCAGCGGCCACAGGTCGTCGGCGACGTAGCCCTCGAGCTCGTCCACGACTTTGCGGATCTCGAGCATCTTCGGCAGCACGTTGTCCTTGACGAACTCGCAGTGCTTCTCGGGGCCGTGGACCGTGGACTCTTTCTCCTTGAGCGCGACCAGCTCCTCGGTCTTGTCTTGCAGGTCACTGATGAGGGCGGTGACCTTCTGGATCGTCTTGTGGTCCGGCTCGATGCCGACAGCCTTGAGCGATGCGAGGCTGTTGGCCAGCTCACCCTGGTAGCGGATCGCTGCGGGGAAGATGATGGTCCGCACCATCTCCACGACCAGATTCGACTCGACATTCACCGAGGCGATGTACTGCTCGGAGTACACCTCATAACGCGATTCGGTCTCGCGCTTGGAGAGGACCTTGTACTTCTTGAACAGCTCGATGGTCTCCTTGCTCTTGATGGCGGGCAGTGCGTCGGCCGCGGTCTTGAGGTTGGGCAGGCCACGCTTGGCCGCTTCCTTATGCCACGCCTCGGAGTAGCCGTCGCCGTTGAACACGATCGCGGAGCACTCGGTCCACACGCTCTTGACGTACTTGGCGACGGCGTCGCCGAGCTTCTTGGGCGTGGAGGTGTCGGATTTTTCGAGGAGCGATGCCGCCTCGTCGAGCTGCTCGGCCATGATCGAGTTGATCGCCACCAGCGGGCCGGCGATCGACTGGCTCGACCCCACCGCGCGGAACTCGAAGCGGTTGCCGGTGAACGCCATCGGGCTGGTGCGGTTGCGGTCGCCCGAGTGCTTGGGGATCGGGGGCAGCACATCTACGCCGACGCTCAGCGTGCTCTTACGGCTCTTGACGGGCTTGCCCGAGGCGATGGCCTCCATCACCTCGGTCAGCTCGTCGCCGAGGAACACCGAGAGGATGGCGGGGGGCGCTTCATTGGCGCCGAGGCGGTGGTCGTTGCTGGCCGAGGCGACGACCGCCCGCAGCAGCTTGGACCACTTGAAGACCGACTTGATCATCGCGGCACAGAAGATGAGGAACTGGGCGTTCTCGGCCGGGGTGTCGCCGGGATCAAACAGGTTGCCTGCATCAGCCGATCCCATGGAGTAGTTAAGGTGCTTGCCGCTGCCGTTGATGCCCTGGAAGGGCTTCTCGTGCAGCAGGCAGACCATGCCGTACTTCTCCGCCACGCGCTTGAGCGTGGTCATGATGAGCTGCTGGTGGTCGGTGGCGACGTTGCCGAACTCAAACACCGGGGCGATCTCGAACTGGCCGGGGGCCACCTCGTTGTGCCGGGTCTTGGTGGGGATGCCGAGCTTGAAGCACTCGCGCTCGACCTCGAACATGCAGGCCTGCACGCGCTCGGGGATGGCGCCGAAGTAGTGGTCGTCGAACTCCTGCCCACGCGGGGGGCGTGCGCCAAACAGCGTGCGGTTCGCGGCCATGAGGTCGGGGCGGGAGTAGTAAAAGCCCTTGTCGATCAGGAAGTACTCCTGCTCTGCCCCGGCGGTGGAAGACACAAACGCGCCGCTGGTCCCGAAGAACTTGAGCACGCGCTGGGCCTGAGCGTTGAGGGCCTGCATCGAGCGCAGGACGGGGGTCTTCTTGTCGAGCGCTTCGCCGGTCCACGAGACGAAGGCGGTGGGGATGCAGAGGGTGGCCCCGTTGGGGTTCTCCATGATGTAGGCGGGCGAGGTCACGTCCCAGATGGTGTAGCCGCGGGCCTCGAAGGTGGCGCGGATCCCGCCGGAGGGGAACGATGAGCCGTCGGGCTCGCCCTGGATCAGGGTCTTGCCCTCGAACTGACCGATGGTGCCGCCGCGACCATCGGGGTCGAAGAAGCTGTCGTGCTTCTCAGCGGTGAGCCCGGTCAAGGGATAGAACACGTGGGCGTAGTGCGTCGCGCCGTGCTCCATCGCCCAGATTTTCATGGCCTCGGCCACGGCGTCGGCGACGGCCGGGTCCAGCTCGCCGCCGGTCTCCACCGTCTTCTTCAGCGACTTGAAGACGGCCTTGGGCAGGCGCTCGGCCATCTTGTTGAGGCCAAACACATTCTTGCCCCACAACTCGCTGGTCGGGACGGCCTTGAAATCAAACGTGCTCTCAACACACCCCGAGCTGGCGATGTTTGAGATGGCTTCCAATCGTGCTGCGCTTCCACTCATGTTGTTGACGCTCCAAAAACGGGTCGGGTGAATAGGAATGACCGTGTCAGCCACCCCGCCTGCTCAATCAGCGCTCGTCCAGCCCCAAGACCCCGCCCCAAGGCGAAGCGATGCTTGCTGTCTGAGGCGACCGATCGATCGCGCGGGTGGTACCTCCGGTTCGCAGGCCAAAGGTGCGGAGCATCATAGCCACTGACTACCTGAGACGCAAGCCCCGAAAAAATCGCCTAAAAAATAGGCGTGCATCTCGAATTATCGTGCAACAGTTAGGCGAACGACTCGATTTTCCGGGTTTCACGCCTTAAAAGTGAGCCGGGAATATTCCGAGTGACCCTTGACTTCTACCTGCACCCGCGTATTGTGATAACCGACAAGACCGCAACCTGCCCTTCAGGGCTGAGAAACGATGACCCAGATGCACGCCCAATTTTCTCTCGCTGCCAAGCGCCAGGCCGGTGTCTCCACCCGCTGTGCGTGGATGGTTTCGATCTGCAACAAAAACCGTGGGCCTCTGAGGTAAGCGTGGAACCAAGTGTGTTCACCCGACCCCGAGGCCCGCAGCCTCGGGGTTTTTTTATGAGCCGTGCGTGTAGCACGGCCACCGTCAAGGAAAGGTGGTGTCAGATGATTACCCGGATCGAATTGAATGAAGCGTTTGCCGCGATCGGTGCCCGCGTGGTGTTGGCACCCGCGGGGCTGGACTTCCGCGTGGCGCCCGACCAGCCCGGCGCGCGTGTGACGCTCCGCACCGATGCCCAGGGCGAATACTTCGAGGTGACCGTGAACTACACCCGTGTGGTCGACATGTGGGTGACCGATGTCAACGAGGACCGCCGGCAACTGGTCCTCGTCGCCAACGACTGGGGACGCACCCTCGACGCCTCCCCGCTGGTGTTCTTTGTCGGCATCAACGAGGCCGGGTGGTTCGTGAACGACCTGACCGAAAAAAGCGAGGTCGAATAAACCGCCCCGCGACACGATGCACCGATCACAGGCGTCAGCCCAGCGCTCGCCACTCAAGCCGCGGTCAGGCCCATGAGCCTGGCCGCGGCTTCGTAGTAGATATCGCGCAGCACATCCACGCCAAGCCCGCAGCCGCGCAGCTCGGCCGTCGACTTGGGGTCCGCTGAAGGGTCCACCATGTGCAGGTCCGGGTCCACGATCGGCGAGGGCCCGACATACCCGGTCTCCAGCAACGTGCGCAGCGCCCAGTAACGAGACGCATACAGGTCAAACCCATCGGGTTTGTCATCCGGCTCATCCGCAAGCCGGGTCGCGTTGTCGTCGGCCGCGACAATATCCGTTCCGAAAAGCACCCGCCCACGATTCGCCTCGCAAAACAACGCGAACCGGCTGGTCCGCTTGCTCAACTCACGCACCATCCACTTCGTGGCCGAGGTATCGACCACATAATTGGGGTGGCGATCCAGCAGCCCCTGCACGAAGTCCAGGTCTTCGGGGTAACCGCTGACGTGCGCACCGATCCACGTCACGTCGTGGTACTGGTCCATCAGCCTTTCCAATGGCTCATACTGGCTTTGCTTGCTGCCATACTTCACCGCGTCGGCGTAAGTCGTTTGAAACCACGTGTCGGGGTCGCCCACGTGTGTCATGAACACGCGATAACCCAGGTCATACGCCAGCCGCATACCCTCGCGCCGGATCGGTGAGTCCAGCCGTGAGTCTTCCCCGATGAAGTCCAGCCCGCGCGGCGCAGCCCAGAACTTCACAATCTCGCTGCCGAGCTCGGTGCGGAACGCCTCGATATCACGCAGCCATTGCGTCGTGAACGTGCCCTCCACCTCCCGCTTGGCGTAGTCGGGCACCGCGATGAACTCGATCGCGTCGCCGGCAAAGTCCCGCACGCGCCTGGCGTTCTCGATGCCGGTCATCGTCCACGTCTTGACCACGCCGAAGCAGGCCGCGGCTTCCAGAAACACAGCCGCGGCCCCGGGCGAAGCGATGTGCGTGTGGATGTCCACCATCGGCCCGGCATACGCGAACTTCTGCGCCTCGGCCCGGTAGTCCAGGCTCAAGCGGTTGGCGTCCGATCGGCGGGGCGCGTGCGGGGTCCGGGGGGGCGCGGTGCTTGTCATGCAGTCATTCTCGCGGGGGATTGGCACAGCAGTCACGCGGCCGAGCCGTCGCGTCCCCGC
>JBGTLW010000340.1:0-5160 GCA_041743835.1 Phycisphaeraceae bacterium
CGGCCATCGCTCCGCGCCCGGCCGACGACCCCGCGGCGCAACTCTCCGCCATCGCCAACCCCGCGGTCGCACAGTGGGCAGACAGCCAGATCACCAGCCTGCTCAACACACCCGGCGCAGTGGACGCCACCGCACAAGCGCGTGGCCAGGCCGATCGCCTCGTCACGTTCGAGGGCCGGACCTACCTTCTGCCAACGCTGATCTACTGCGAGGACGCGGGTCACCCGCTGGCCAACGTGGAGTTCATGTTCCCCTTCGCGTCGGTCGTCGAGGTAGCCGGCGGGTACGCGGCCCTGCTCGAGCACATCGGCTCATCGCTGGTGGTCACCGCCATCACGGAAGACCCCGCGTTCACCGCGGCGCTGCTGGCCTGCCCGACGATCCAAAGGCTGAACCTTGGGCCTATGGCGACCAGCGTCGCGCGCTGGGACCAGCCGCACGAGGGCAACCTCTTTGACCTGCTCTATCACCGCCGAGCCATCCAGCGCGCCGCGGGCTATCCGTGGACACCCCAAAGCCAGCAGCCCGCCGCGGCGCAAGCGCTGGCATCAACCTGAAACGCATGCCCATCGCAGACGAAATCTCCAGCCTAGTCGCAGGCCACACCCCCGGCACGCGGCTGGTGTACGGACCCGATGCGCTCGCGCAGCTCGGAGAGCTCGCCGCATCGCTCAACGCAGACCGCGTGCTGCTGGTCAGTGACCCCGGCGTCACCGCGGCGGGACACACCCAGCGAGCGGCTGGCTTCCTGCATGACGCGGGCCTCACGGTCACGCAGTTCACCGAAGCGCACGAGAACCCGACGACGCGGGATGTCGAGGCCTGTGTCGGGGTCGCCCGCCGCGCCCGGCCACAGGTCATCGTCGCCATCGGTGGCGGCTCGGCGCTCGACACCGCCAAGGGCTGCAACTTCATCTATACCAACGGCGGGGCGATGGCGGACTACTGGGGCGTCGGCAAGGCAACCCAGCCCATGCTCCCCTTCATCGCCGTGCCCACGACGCACGGCACGGGCAGCGAGACGCAATCCTTCGCGCTGGTCGCAGATGCAACGACGCATCAGAAGATGGCCTGTGGCGACCCCAAGGCGCTGCCGCAGATCGCCGTACTTGACCCCAAGCTCACGCTCACCCAGCCCCCGCGCGTCGCGGCCTGCACATCCATCGACGCGATCACCCACGCGGTCGAAGCGTTCGTCTGCACCCGACGCAACGCGGTGTCCTGCGCCTACGCACTGGCATCATTCAAGCTGACACTGCCCGCGTTCCGTGCGATGCGGACAGACCCATCGGACCTCGATGCGCGGGGCGACCTGTTGCTGGGCGCAGCCTATGCCGGGCTTGCGATCGAGAACAGCATGCTCGGCGCAGCCCACGCCACAGCCAACCCGCTTACCGCCACATTCAACATCACCCACGGCCACGCGGTGGGCATCATGCTGCCGCACGTCGTGAACTACAACGCCCAAGACCCCGCCACGCACCAGCAGTATCTCGAACTTGCGCGGGCGGCAGGTCTCGATGGCGTGAGCGAACTCATCCACGCGCTGCGAGAAAATCTCACGCTGGCGCAGCTCCCCGCAAACCCCGGGGACATCCCCGGTCAGTCCGGCAAACCGCTGGGCGAGACGCTGGCGAGCGACGCGATCCCCGCACTGGCCGCGTCAGCCGCGACGCAGTGGACCGGCACGTTCAATCCACGCCCCGTCACGGCAGGCGATTTCGAAGCCCTTTATCGGCTGGCGTTTGCATCCCGGGGCTATAATCCGGCATAGATTTCATGAGAGTCCTTCTTCTGGCCATGCTGTGTGCTTGCCTGATTCTGCCCGCCGGGGCAGAGGATTGGCCCATGACGCGCGGCAACGCGGCGGGCACGGGCGTCAGCACCGGCACCCTGCCCGACCAACTGGAGCAGGCCTGGGCCTACAAAACCCAAGGCGCGGTCAAGTCCTCACCCATCGTGTACAAGGCAACCGTGTATGTCGGCTCAGACGACAAGCACCTCCATGCCATCGACCTGAACACCGGCCAAGCGCGGTGGACCTACCAGACCCAGGGTGTCATCGAGGCGCCGCCGCTGGCGCACGACGGCGTGATCTATGTCGGGTCCGACGACTGCTTCATGCACGCGGTCGCGGCCGACACGGGCAAGCTGCTGTGGAAGTTCGAGACGCAGAACCGGATCGTCGGCGGTGCCACGCCCGCGACGATCGGCGAAGACAAGCGGCCGGTCCTCCTGTTCGGCAGCTACGACAACCACTTCTACTGCGTGGATGCCAAGACCGGCGAACAGGTCTGGGCGTTGGAGACCGGCAGCTACATCAACGCCACCCCTACCGTGGCCAACGGCATGGCGGCCTTCGGGGGATGCGACAGGCAGTTCTACCTCGTGGATGTGAACACCGGCGACGCAGACCTCAAGGTCGAGATCACCGGCGAGGTCGCGGCTGCGGCACCCCAGGCACACGGGCTCGCCTACGTCGGCCACTTTCAGAATGAGCTAGTCGCCATCAACCTGGAAGAGGGCGAGGTCGCGTGGGTGTTCCACGACCGCGACTTCGCGTTCGTCTCTTCCGCGGCTGTCAATGATGAGGTTCTGGTCATCGGCTCGCGTGCCCGGCGTGTGTATGGGCTCGACCCCAAGACGGGCAAGGAGAAGTGGGCCTTCCGCACGCGCGGCGCGGTGGATAGCTCGCCGGTGATCGTCGGGGAGTTTGCGGCGTTCGGGTCCAAGGACGGCCGGGCGTACCTGATCCGCCTCAAGGACGGCAGCGAAGCGTGGTCGCGGGAGATCGGCGGCTCGATCAGCGCCTCCCCGGCCGTGGCCGAGGGCACACTCATCATCGCCAGCGAAGATGGCAGCGTCTATGCGTTCGCCAAACCCAAAGACACCGCCCCGAAGGAGGACGCCAAGGATGAGTGAGCACGCCAAGACGCCATTACCCGTGCTGGATGCCGACGAGGCGACCACGGCGGGCAACTACTTTGTCGCAAACTACCCGCCGTTCTCACGCTGGTCCCCCGACCACAAGCAGACGATGCTCGATCGCTTCGATCAGCCGGGCGACGCGGATCGCACGCTCGGCCTGTACGTCCACATCCCCTTCTGCCGCAAGCGATGCCACTTCTGCTACTTCCGGGTTTACACCGACAAGAACAAAGACGAGATACGCGACTACCTCGACGCGGTGATCGCGGAGCACGCCGAGCTCGCGGGCAAGGCCATCATCGCCGGCCGCAAGCCGAGGTTCATCTACTTCGGCGGGGGCACCCCCTCTTACCTTTCGGACAAGCAGTTGACGTATCTGTTCGAGGGCTTGCAGCGGGCCTTGCCTTGGGACGCCGCCGACGAGATCGCCTTTGAGTGCGAGCCCGGCACGCTCAACGCGAAGAAGGTGCAGCGGATCGCGGACCTCGGCGTGACCCGGCTGTCGCTGGGTATCGAGAACTTCGACGACCAGGTGCTCGAACTCAACAACCGCGCCCACCGCAGCCGTCAGGTGTACGACGCCTACCAATGGGCACTCGACGCCAAGCTGCCGCAGATCAACATCGACCTCATCGCGGGGATGCTCGGCGAAACCGAGGACAACTGGCGCAAGAACATCGAGACCACCCTCGAGCTTAAGCCAGACGCGGTGACGATCTATCAGATGGAGATCCCCTACAACACGACGATCTACAAGCAGATGCAGGCCGAGGGCAAGCTCGAAGCCCCGGTCGCGGACTGGGCGACCAAGCGGCGGTGGGTGAAAGAAGCGTTCGCGGAACTGGAGTCCGCGGGGTACACCGTCACCAGCGCTTACACCGCTGTGCGGGATGGCAGCGCGATCAAGTTCCTCTACCGCGACGACCTGTGGAACGGCGCGGACATGCTGGCGGTGGGCGTTTCATCTTTCGGTCACATCGCGTCGGGCTCGGCCGGGTTGACGCCGGATGAGCCGGGTGGTGGCGGCATCCACTATCAGAACCAGGCCGACATCGCGCCGTATGTCAGCGCGGTGCAGGCTGGGGAATCCCCGATCTTCCGCGCGTTGCCGATCACGCACGACGAGGCGCTGATCCGGCAGTGGGTGCTGCAGCTGAAGCTGGGCCGGGTGTCACGGCTGCCGTTCATCGAGCGCTTCGGCGTCGATCCGTTTGAGCGCTGGGCGGACATCCTCGCGCAATACCAGGAGAAGGGATACCTGACGATCGCTGGCGACGAGTTGTCCATCGACCGCGATGCGCTCTTACAGATCGACCGCCTGCTCCACGCGTTCTTCCTCCCCGAACATCGGGCGCTACGTTATGCCTGATACACCCACCGAAACCGCCGACCTGTTGTTCCCGCTCTCGACCTTCGAGGGTATCCAGAGTCAGGGCACAACCAAAGCGACCGTGATCCCCTCGGAGCAACTGCCCCAGCCCTATCACAAGCTGTTGGTCCACGACCGCGACATGACCGGCACACTCGAAGCACACTTCGATGAGCCGATGGTCCTGCACGTGCTCAAGAAGCGGATTGATGACGGCGTGTTGTTCCGCCAGGTGCTGCTCCGCGGTGTCAACAGCGGGCGCACGGCCGAGTTCGGCGCGATCCGCATCGAGCTAGACTGCTTTGATCCCGAAGCGAGGCTGCTGATCGAAGCCTGTCATCAACCCCTGGGCGGGATTCTACGCGAGCGGGCGATCGCTTACATCAGCGCGCCCAGCGCGTTCCTGCAAGTCGAGGCGGACAGCTTTGTGCGTGAGGCCTTGGGCGCGGGACTCACCACGCCGCTGTTCGGCCGCAAGAACACCCTGACCACCGCGGATGGCCGAACGATGGCGCAGATCATCGAGGTCCTCCCGCCCCTCCCGCCGGGCTAGGACGACAGCGGTTGGCGTGCCTAAAATCGGCAGCGCGGGCAGTTGGGCAAGCGTGAGGCCGAGCGCGACGGCATGGGCCTGACAACCATGATGAGTAAAGCACCCATGAGCAAACACCCTGCACACGTCATCGTCATTGGCGGCGGACCGGCCGGGGCCACCACCGCGGGCATCCTCGCGCTCCATGGCCACGCGGTCACCGTCCTCGAACGCGACACATTCCCGCGGTATCACGTCGGCGAGTCACTGCTGCCGTTCTGCTACCACACGCTAAAGCGCCTGGACATGGTCGATCGGCTCAACGCGTCGC
>JBGTLW010000341.1:0-67211 GCA_041743835.1 Phycisphaeraceae bacterium
GTGAGGCGCGGCGCGCGGGCCATGCGCCCGGCGGCCAGTTCCTCCTCCCGCTTGTGCTCCTCATCCATCCACGCCTTGGCCTCGTCCTTGCCCAGCACGCGGATGTTCTCAACCGGATACGCGGCTGGCGGGTCGATACCGATCTTCACCAACGCAAGCTGTGTGAGGATCTGCGTGTCGAGCACGATCCCGATGCCGTCATCGGTTTCCACGATCGACTTGCGGTGCGGGAGCTTCTTCTTGAGGTCGGCATAGGTCTTGTCTTCATACCGCAGGCAGCACATGAGCCGACCACAACGCCCGGAGATTTTCTGCGGGTCGAGCGTCGCCTTCTGGACCTTGGCGCTCCGCATGGACACGGGTTTAAGCACCTTGAGGAACTGCTTGCAGCAGCAGTGCTGGCCGCACTTCTCGTAGTCCGCGACAAGCCGGGCCTCCTCGCGGTCGTTGACCTGGACCATCTCGATCCGCGTCTGGAACTCCGCAGCCAGCAGCCTGACCAGCTCGCGGAAGTCCACCCATTGGTCGGCCATGTAGTAAAACAGCACCTTCTCGCCACCGAGCAGCAGCTCGACATCGACCATGTGCATCTGGAGGTTCAGCTCGATGACCATCCGCTTGCAGGTCTTGATGTACTCGGGCTTGTAGAGGTCCAGCCGGGCCTGCTCGTTGAGGTCTTCGATGGTGGCGACGCGGAGGATGCGGCCGTTGGTGGTGAAGGGGTAGTCCTTACCGCCGGAGTTCTCGATGTAGGTGAGCATCTGCTTCCGGGAGACGCTCTTGCCGCAGCCGGAGTTGTCGCAGGTGGTGGTGAGCATCTCGCCCAGCTCGGTGCCCCGGGGCGAGCGGATGACGAGCTTCGAGCCGCAGCCGGGCTTGGCGTCGCCGCTGTAGGGCAGCTCAGCGATCATCTTCTGGTAGCCGTAGCGCACGACCATGGAGGTGGGCGGCTTGAGCTCTTCGTAGATTTTGCGGTCTTCCTCCTCGAGCATGACGGGGAGGGGGACAATGGAACCGGGCATGGGACACACTCCGTGCAAGACGCAACCTGTCCCCGGCCTGGCCGGGCGACGGCATGATCTCGATCTGTCGCCGAGCAGGTTTTTTAGGTGCCCCAAAGCCGCTCGGCTGGCGTTGGGGGTCCAAACACGGGGTGTTGCGAGCATGATACCACAGGGCGGCCACCCGGTGTATCGCGTAGCCGCTAGGCACGCACTGACAGCCCCCGAAAACTCACGTGCGCCCCATTCCTCAGGGCCTGCGCCCCATTGCTCAAGGCCTGCGCCCCATTCCGCAGAGCCTGCGCCCCATTCCTCAAGGCCTGCGCCCCGTTCTTCAGGACTTGCGCCCCATAACTTCAGGCCAGTGTCATGTTCCACAGATTTGCAACCCAGTCCCCGCCACACCTCGGCCAAGCCGATGTGTGCCCCGACGCCCGTACCAACAATCCACCACAACCGCGCAATGCCCGCGCCACACCTAACCGCCCACCGCGTCGCGGTTGCGGGCTAGTTCCCGAGCATGGCTGCGCGGTGGCATCCAATCCGCCGGGCGATATTGCGGGCCGCTAGCCCATGATTTTTTCTACGGTGCCGCTTTCAATCGTTGCGGGACCCGCGTTGGTGGTCATGGCCGTATTGGCATTTAATGGATACGCGGTCGCCGCACCCACCATCGTGGACTCGTCACGCCGTGGGCTCCAATGCGACAGATTTCGCAGAAGCATTTTCTCCAATTGTCGCACATCGTCGGCGAACCATGATTCAAGCCTTACACGCGTATGATCGGGGACGGCGATCCGCTCCAAGTTGGCCCGCCGAGCCTTCATTACGCATTTATAGAGCGGCTCACGCACCCACTTCGGTAGTTGGTTCTTCAACACCGTGGTCCATTGACGCTTGTGCGTCAGCATGTGTACCAAGCGGTTTCGGGGGCGACCCGTAGCGTTGTACTGCGTCGAAAGGTCCGGACAGAATGACTGATCGACGCCGATGAAGCGGTAGATGCGTCGCATGACCTCTGGTGCGTCAGCTTGAAAATCCTCGAATAACTCAATGTGGACCCGGTCGGACCCAAAGGCGAGATAGTAGGGTTGCAACATCCTCGCGTAACGACCGCGATCCAGATAGTGGTGCCAGCCCCATGGTAATTCTTGTCCAACCCCGCGTATCTCGTCGTCAATCGCCTGCTCGAATGACCGCGTCTCCTTCCCCTGATCTCGGTACATGCAGTAGCTGGAGAAAGCCCGCTCGACAGGATTGCGCAGCACCGCGATGATGCGCACATCCCCCAACAACTGCCTCATCCTAGGGGGTGCGGTATGGGTGTAGATGTACTGGGGGGAGACTTCACCAACCGCCTTGGCTCCACCCGTATCGGTGAACAGAGAGCGGTACTCCGCCAGGGTCTTCACCCGATAGTACTCGGCGGTCTGAGGATGAGTCTTGGTTAACTGCTGGGCCGCGTCATCGTATGCGAAGTAGCACGTCTCTTTTACGCGGCTCATATGCACGTCGGGGTGCTGAGCCAGATAGTGGTAGATGGACGTGGTCCCCGCCTTACCGGCACCAATCACGATAAATGTAGGTAATGTCATCCGAGCAAAATCCCCTCAATCGCTTGAGAAAAGCGGCAAACTGTTCCATCAGCCATGCGGCCCAAAGGTCCTGCGAGGTCACTGCAAGGTGCTTCAACCCTGTTGTTCATTGTCACCACGCAAAAGGTAGCTCAGAAAAAGTAAAACGCAAGTAGGAACAACCCTTGGATTGGATTGGGCGTACCGGTTGCAACGGTGAGGGGGTTTGCGCACACGCTCAGGGGGGGTCGGTCTTGGTCACCATTTCCGCGCCCTCTGAGCCGTAGGCCACGCCGCCACGGGTGAGGAATGCGATGGCGAAGGATGTTTCGGAGACGTTGCCCCATGAGCCGTCGTCTTTCTGGCTGCGGAGGATGTATTCGGAGCCGCTCTGGTACCAGTCGAGTTTGTTGAACTCGCGCTGCCCGGTGAGCAGGCCGACGTGTTGGACGGCTGCGAGGTAGTAGTACGTCCAGCCGGGCTTGATGGGGTTGCGGTCCGGGGTGAACTGGTAGTTGAGCCATTCCATCCCGCTGGCGATGGCCTTGTCTGCTTTCTCGTGCATCTGCTCGGGCAGGTGCTCGCGGGAGACCAGCAGACAGGTGAGCCCGGCCGCGGTCATTGAGCCATACGACACCTGCTGCTCATTGCCCAGGTATGACCAGCCGCCATCGACCTGTTGGCCGTTGAGACACGCCTGCGCCAGCCGCTGCCAGTGCTGCGGGGCGATCTCGATCTGCGCCACTTCGTCGGCCAGCCAGAGGCCCAGGGCCCCCGCCAGCGTCACCGATATGTCACGGCGGGATTGCTTCTTGCTGTCCGCCATCGTGTATTCGTAATAGCCCTCGGCGGTCTGCGCGGTCCGCAGCCAGACGGTATCGCCCAGCATCACCTTGCGGTAGCGCTCGCGATCGGGCAGGAGCTCCCATGCGTGCATGCGGAAGCACACGGCGTAGGTGCCGGACAACTCGGCGGCAAACAGCCAACGGATCGCCCGCGCCAGTTCCGGGGTGGTGCGTGGCTCTTCCTCGGCCATGAGCAGGGCGTACACGGCGATCGCGGTGTGCCCGCCGAAGTTGCGGCTCTGGTTGTGCTGGGTCTGCTTCTCCCATAGCTCCTCGGGGTCCATCTGCTGGTAGAGCCAGGCCACGCCCTTCTCGATCGCGGCGTCCACCTTCGGGTCACGGTGCCCACGCCCGCCGCCCGCCAGCTTCTCGACGCGCTTGCGCGCCACCTTGCGGGAGATGCCCAGCATCGCCAACTGGTCATCCAACTGGCGTAGCTCGTGCTTCGCGGCCAATCTTGCCTCGTCCTCGGTCGGGTGCTTGAGCAGGTACTCGCTGTAATACAGCTTCGCGCGGATCATGGATTCTTCACGCAGGCCCGTGCCGGGCAGCGCGGCCCGCTGGGTGTACCACTTCCCAAGGCGCAGCGCGGCGTCCTCGGTCATCTCCGCCAGCGGCGACGACGCGAGGCTGAGGATTTCGTGGAGCTGCGAGTCTTTGAGAGCGGGGACCGCGGCGATGGCTTCACCGGGGCTGTCCAGTTCGAGGCCGACCAGTTCGAGCAGGGTTTCCGCGGCGGCGGCATCCTCGGGGTTCGTCGCAAGGGCGGCTTTGGCCTTGTCGATATCCGCAAGCACCTGCCCCAGCTTTTGCGCACGCGCGAGGGATTTCTCGGCCTCTGCCTTGCGGCGCAGCAGGTGCTGATCGGCAAACGCCAGGCCACGCTCGAAGAACTGCTTCGCTCCAGCCGGATCGCGCTCCGCAAGCCGAGCCGCACCAAACGCCTGATACATGTCGAACATGCCGTCGGGGTCGCGGTCGGCCCGCTTGAGATTCTCGAACCGCAGCTCCTCCAGCGTGAGCCGCATCCCATCGAAACGCGCAGCCTCCAGAGGCGCGGCCGCCTCTTGAAGCTCGATCGACTTGGCTGCGGCTTCATAACCCTCGGGGTGCTTGATGCCGTACTCGTAAGCCTTCTCGACGATGCGTGCCCGGAGCTCCTGCGCAAGCCCGGGGCGCTCCAGCCCATCGAGGAAGGTCTGCGCCAGCTTGGCGTCATCGACGAGCGACTCGGTCGCGGCCGCCTCCGCGATGGCCTTGCCGAACATGAAATTGAACGCCATCTCCGCCCGGTCCATCTGTGCCGCGGCAGGCAGGGCGAAGCAGATCAGAGACAACAACGCAACAGAAGCAGTAAAGCGTTTCATGGGCGGGCCTTGATGGGAGAAAAGATTCCTGACCGCTGCATGATACCGCTGGGAGTCACTGGCGCAAAGGCAGCCACGCCGGGCCGTTGGGCCCGGGCGGTGGCTACTGGTGACGCGGGGTTGGGTTACGTCAGGCCTGCAAGCCCGCGGAGTCGGTGACGCCGAGGTTCTGGTAGATCTGCCGGGTGGCGTCGGACTGGTTGAGGGTATAGAAGTGGATGCCCCGGACGTTGTTGTCCAGCAGGTCGCGGCACTGCTCGGTGGCCCAGTGGATGCCCACGCGGGCGACGGCTTCCTCGTCGCCGTTGCACCGCTGGATCGACCGCAGCAGCCGTGCTGGGTAGCGTGCCCCGGCCGCGAGTTCAGCCATGCGGCGCATGCCCTTGCCGGAGGTGATCGGCATGACCCCCGCCAGGATGGGCACACGGATGCCCGCGAGTTCGCAGCGCTCGCGGAAGTCGTGGAAGTCCCGGTTGTCGAAGAAAAGCTGGGTGCAGATGTAGTCCGCCCCGGCATCGACCTTGGCCTTGAGGTGATCCATCTCCTGCAGGCGGTTGGGCGTGTCGGGATGGCCCTCGGGGAAGCCCGCGACGCCGACGCCAAAGCCCCGCGCGTCGGCGTGGCCCTTGAAGGCTTTGATGTGGGCGACCAGTTGCGCGGCATAGCGGAAGGCGTCTTTCGAGCGGTCCCAGCCGGCGCGATCGCGGGGGACATCGCCGGAGAGGGCGAGGATGCTGCCTACGTTCTCCTTAGCCCAGACTTCGAGTACGCGGTCGATCTCCGCCCTGTCGTGACAGACACACGTGAGGTGCGGGATCGTCGCGAGGCCGGTTTCTCGCTTGATCCGCAGGACCAGGTCATTGGTCAACTCGCGCGTGCTCCCGCCTGCGCCGTACGTCACATCAACAAACGCGGGCTTGAGCAACTCGAGCTCACGGACTGAAGTGAACAACCTCTCCGACGCCTCGGGGGTCTTCGGCGGGAAGAACTCGAACGAGAAGGTGACCGGGTGCGCGGCAAAGATGTCGAGGATGTGCATAAGCGGACCTTAATCTGTTTATCCGGATTAACGGATGATATATGCGGCACGCGATCGGGTCAAAGAAAAAACCATCAGCACACGGCCCGGCTCTTTTGTAATCTATGTCGGCTCTGCTCTAGCTGACGCCGACATTGCCCATTGATTTTGTTCCAGCCATTCGTACACGGGGATTCGCATGACATCACGACCTGGTCCCAAGCCCATCATGACCTGCGCCAACCGCTTTACGCGGGCTGGCCTGATCGGCACTGCTGTGCTGTTCATCGGCTGTCCAGCCTTGGCGGACGCCAAAACACCGCCCGATTCACCCTTCAAGGGGTGGCAAGGCATGAGGGTGATCCAGCAGGAAAGTTATCCCATGCGGATGACGGCCGCTGATCTCAATGCCGACGGGCAGGATGAACTGGTGGTCATCAACCCGAGGCAGGCAAGGCTGGAGGTTTACCGCTACCGCGGACCCGATGCCGAGGCCGAGCCTGACCAGACCCCGGGCAAGCCCAACGAACTCCCGATGGCGGCGGACTTTGAGCGTGTCGAGCTAGGGCTGGAGAATCTACCCATCGACGCGCTGGCGCACGACCTGGATGGGGATGGTCGGCCGGAGCTGATCGTCCTGGTCGTCGCGCCCAACCGCTTGGAGGTCCACAGCGCCAAGGAGGGGCTGGACTACCAGAAGGTGCAGACCATCGACCTGCTCGATGGCAACTACACCGGCCGGAGCGGCGCGCTGCTCATCGACGCCACGGGGCCGACACCGACCGCGCTGGTCAGCATGTCACAGGGCATTCAAACCGTGCCCCTGATGCTGCCCACCGAGATGAACAAGGACGCCCGCCCCGGCAAGCCGACATGGCTCGACCCGAAGCAGGACGTGTCGCACGTGGATTGGTGGCTGGCGGACCTGGATCACGACGGCTCCCCGGACCTGATCCAGTGGACCAGCAAGCCCGACAGCTCGATCATCTGGCGGCAGCGCATCAATGGGCGGCTGCTTCCGCCACAGGTGCTGTACGATCGGCTGGTGGATCAGGTGGTGATGTTCGAGTCGCAGCCGGGCAGGGCAGAGATCGCGATGCTCGGCGGGGTGCAGCCGGGCGTGCTGAGGCGGTATAAGCTCGGGCTTGATGATGAAGGGCCGATCGGTCAACGGCAGACGCTGGCGATGAAGGACCCCAGCAAGACGCCGTGGTGCGTCGTGACCGTCGAGGGACAGGCCACGCTCCTGGTCGTGGATAGCGATCAGCCCCGGCTCAACACCTTCACGCTGGACGCCAGCGGGTGGCGGGCAGGGCCGACCTACCCCATCGTCACCGGCGTCGAGCAGATCACCCCCGCGTACGCCAGCCCCGGCAGCATCCTCATGCGAGTGAAAGACGCGGGGCAGCTGTACCAAAGCGCGTGGGATGGCGAACGTTTCTCCTACCCCGCGTTGCTGGCATCAACCGACGCGGACGCGGCCGACACCACCACCGACCGCGCGGTGCTCAATCTCGGCGTGGTCGGGCAGACCACATGGTGGACCCAGCGTGTGGGGAAGGACGTGGCGCTGTTCCGCCAAGGCGGGCCTTATGCCGAGGGTGACGGCCCAGTCGTATTCTCGGGTCTTGGCGACAAGGTCAGGGAGGCCGTCTGGCTCGGTGGTGAGAGGCTGCTGGTCAACGACCAGTACGCCCGGCAACCCAAGCTGGTCACGCTCGCGGATGGCAAGACCACGATTGAAGAACCCACCCACCTGCGGGCGATTAAGGCCGATGAGTTACGGCTCTACGAAATCGATGGTGAGCTCCGGCTTGGCCGGCTGACCGAGGGCGTGCTTCAATGGCTCGACGCGCGGATGCAGCCGACGGACCAGGTGATGCTGCCCGAGGGGGCGAGGCTCTCTTCCTTCGTGCCCACCGCAAACGGCAAGGCGTGGGCGCTGCAGGCGGGCGGCCAACGCATCCACCAGTTGTCCCCCGACGACGCGGGCATCCTCCGGGTCACCGACACCCACCGCGTCCCCGGCGGGCAGAACCTGATCCACGAACACCACCTCGGGTTGTTGCTCATCGGGGGCGATGCCATCACCCAAATCTCGCCGGGTCAGTCGCGTAAGCTCGAACTGGTGCAGACCATCGACAGCCGCGAGGGTCGGCCAAGCGGTGTGCGTGCGGCGACAATCCACCGCATCTTTGCCGCAAAGGTCACCGGCGACAAGACCGAACAGCTGATCCTCGCCGACGACACCCGCCATCAACTCACCCTGCTGGGTGTCGATCCCGAAGACGAAGAGGGCAAACTCAAATCATGGCTCTCCTGGCCGGTGTTTGAGGACCGCAAGTACCCCTATGGCTACGAGGAACCCAGCCGTGGCGGAGAGCCACGCACCATCCTTTCACTGGACATCGACGGGGACAAACACCCCGACCTGGCCATGCTGAGCCACGACCGCTTGATCATTTATCTCGGCCGGGAAACTAAGCCATGACTAACTTCCAGACACCAACCGACCGACCCGCGCACCCACGCTCACGCTACAACCTGGCTGCGACGCTCTGCCTCGGTGCGTCGGCGGTACTGCTTGCGGGCACGGCTGTGGCCCAGGAGATCGCAGCCGACGCGGTGCCCCCGGTGGCAGCGCCGAGCATCGGGCAGCAGGTCGATGTGACCATCCTCGGCGGGGCCACCGTCACGGGCACACTCCTCCGCGAGAGCGACAAGGGGCTGGTCGTCGATCTGGGATTCAGCGCGCTGTCCATCCCCGCGGACCAGGTGCTCGACATGCGCAGCACCGACCCCGACGCAGACACCGGCGAAACCCACGACGCGGGGGACGGCGTGTTCCGCACCGGCCGACTAGAGCCAGCGAGCATCCCCAAACTCGTCGAGCGTTACGGCGACGCGGTCGTGATGGTCAAGACCCCCTCGGGCCTGGGCAGCGGCTTTGTCATCAGTGACCAGAAGCACCTGATCACCAACTACCACGTCATCGAGGAACAGACCACGATTTCGGTCACCGTGTTTCAGCCGAGCACGCAGGGTTATCAACGGCGGGAGTTCCACGAGGTCCAGATCATCGCGGTGAATCCGCTGCGCGATATCGCCCTGCTCCGCGTCGTGGATGAGAAGGCGGAGGATTGGAAGCCCACCCCCGTGGTCATCACCGAGGACGGCGGGCCACAGGTCGGCGACCTGATCTTCGCGGTCGGCAATCCGTTGGGTCTTGAGCGATCGGTCACCCAGGGCATCGTCAGCTCCCGGTCGCGCAACATCGGCCACCTCCGCATGATCCAGACCGATGCCTCCATCAACCCCGGCAACTCGGGGGGGCCGATGTTCAACGCACGCGGCGAGGTGGTCGGCATCGTCTGTGCCGGGGCGACGTCGTTTAACGGCTTGGCCTTCGGCATCCCCGCCAGCGACCTGGTCGATTTCCTGCAAAACCGGGATGCCTACCTCTTCGACCCGTCACAACCCATGAACGGGATCACCTACCTCCAGCCACCCTACAAACCAGCCCCCGCGGAAATTCCCCCGGAAGCGACCCCGGTAGCTGACCCCTGACACTCGGGTTTGGCTAAGCCCTGCCGCATTGTGGAACATCTGGCCGCGCTGACGTGACGGCTGCATTTTGGTTACGCTTTCAAAGCTATCGCAACACCCATACACCCGGAGCCGCTGATGAATCGTAGCCTATTTACCGTGATGCTTGGCCTGTGCCTGATGCTGCTTGTCATACCTGTGACGGCGGATGACACCCCCGCCAAGCCCGCTTGGGACTGCCTGCCGGCGAACACCGTCGCGGCGATGCGCATCCCTCATGGCAAGGCCTTCGCCGACGCGCTTAAGGCGCGCACCCAGCTCGGTGCGGTGATGTTCTCCGACGAGCGCATGACCCGCTTCCTCGACGCGATGAAAGCGTCGGCGGGAGAAGAGTGGGACACGATGGTCAAGGAGCTCGAGCGTTACGATCTAGCCACGGACGACCTGCCCAAGCTGTTCGAGGGCCCAATGGGTGGCGCGGTGGTGATGGTGACTCGGAAGGACCCGAAGCTGGCCGACGAGCCGATGTTCGTCGCGCTGGCGTGGGCAGAACCGGGTGTGGACCTTGCGACGCGCGGGCACGCCGCCTTCCTTCAGGTGATCGAGGACCAGATGAAGGAGCAAGACAACCCCGGCAACATGACCCGCGTGGACATGAAGCTCGCGGGCCACGACGTGTCTCTCATCAGCTCGACGGAACAGGGCATGGATTATGAAGCCCAATGGGAGTTCCCCGAGAACTTCGAGGCGATGACCGAGGAGCAGATGGAAGCGCACTGGGAAGCGATCAACAAGAAAATGGAAGAGGCCAAGCTCGTGGACCTGGACAAGGGCCACACCTTCATCACGCGCATGGGTGGCCGACTCGTGATCGCGGCCACGATGCCACAATCCGGCGGGGTGGTGCGCGAGCACCTGCAAGCGAACCCCGACCAGCCCGTGCCCTGGGACGCCCTCACCGGTGTCGAGGAACTGACCGAGGTCTTTGCCCGCTTCCTCACCGCCCACGGCGAAAATGAGCCGGGCTTCGCGCAGAAAGTCGCGGCCACGCCGGGCATCGACGCAGCCATGGTGCCCGGCGATGTGGCGTTCGAGATGTACTTCGATGTGGACCCGGTGATGGACGCCCTGCAAAAGGCGGGCGCGGGTGATCCGGAATCGGAAACGGTGTTGAAAGTGGTCCGGGACATGGGTGTGACGCAAGGGCACGTGGGTGTTTACCGCATGACGCTGGATCAAGCGGTGATGCGCGGCGGGTTGTTCTTCGGGGTCAAGGGCCCGCGTGCCGGGCTGATGCAGTTGCTCGATCAGGAGCCGCTGGCCAGTGAGCCGCCGGCGTGGGTGTCCAGCGATGTCGAGGGTTACGCCCACATCGCGTTCGACCTGGAAAAGGCATACTCGACGATCAAGGCCTTTGCCTTGCAGACACAGCCCGAGCAGGCGCCCATGGCCTTCATGCAGATCGAATCGACCGTCGAGAACTTCACCGGCGTTACGCTGCCCGATGCGCTCAAGGCTCTTGGGAATCGGCACACGATTGTCACCTACGAAACACAGATGGTGGAGGTCGATCAGGTCGATTGGTCAGCCGAGCCGGACCCCGCGACCGGGGAGTGGCCCACGAAGAAAGTGACCGTGCCACAGGACCGCGTGGGGATGGTGTGGCAGCTCCGTGATGAGGCGGTGTTTGGCAGACTCATGCAGGCCCTGGGCAACTTTGCACCGAACACCGGGGGCATGGTCAAGCCCGTCGAGGAGCAGGGCTTCAAGGGCTTCCGCATGGACGCGGAGCAGGTCAATCAAGGCCTGATGATGGGCAGGGGTTACCTGGCCTATGGCATCGGCAGTGAAGTCACCGAGAGGCTCATGGCCATGCTCCGCAACACCCCCGAGGAGCGCAACCGGCTTGCCAACAGCGAACGCTACAACGACGCGAAGACGCTGGTGGACCTGCGGCCCGGGGTCTTGTTCCAGATCGAAGACGCGGGGCAGACCATCAGCTCGGGCTTGAATCTCTTCCTCAAGGCCGCCGAGATGACGGGGAGCGAGCAAGAAGAGGAGATGATGAAAGCCATGGTGGACCTGCTCCCCACACCCGAAGAGATCAAGGACATGGTGTCCACCAGCGTCGGCCTGCTTTACGTGACCGAAAACGGGCTCCACGGCGTCAATGCCGTGCGGCTGGCGCCCGCGAAATAACTTGCACCGACCCGTTGTTAAGATCGCATGGCGTGCGGGCCTCGGCTCGCACGCTTTTTTTCTTGATGCACACCGACCTCATCATCCCGGCACGCAACGAGGCGGAGAACATCCCCGCGCTGTTCGCCGCGCTCGATGCCCTTGAACCCGGCACGATCAGGCACGTCATCCTCTGCGACAACGGCTCGCGCGATGACACCGCTGCCCTCGCCCGGCAGCGCGGCGCGGTGGTGGTCCACGAGCCACGCCCCGGTTACGGCGGGGCCTGCCTCGCGGGGCTTCGCTACCTCGCGACGCTGGACAGCCCCCCTGCCGCGGTCGCGTTTCTTGATGCAGACCTGGCCGACGACCCCGCGCACCTGCCCCGCCTGGTCCAGCCGATCCTGACTCAGAGCGCGGACCTGGTGCTCGGCTCACGCCGCCGCCTCGCCCAGCCCGGCGCGCTGGACCCGCACCAGCGCTTCGGCAACGCGCTGGCGTGCCTGCTGCTGCGGCTCGCCACGGGGAGGCGATACAGCGACCTTGGGCCGATGCGCGTCGTCTCGTGGGAAGCTTTGCGACGGCTGGCGATGAGCGACACGACGTGGGGGTGGACCGTGGAGATGCAGTTCAAGGCCGCGAAACTGGGGCTGCGCGTGATGGAGTTGGATGTGCCCTACCGCGAGCGGCACGCGGGGCGCAGCAAGATTTCAGGATCACTGGTCGGCTCGTGGAAAGCCGGCACAAAAATCATCAGCACGATCGCCCAGCTCACCTGGCAGCACCGGGGGGGGGTTGCAGCACCCGACGCACACCCACACACGCCGGGCAACTAAGCCAGCTTGCGGGTGGCTGTGGTGCCTGTGGGCGTGGTCTTCACGTCGTAACCCGCGTCGATCAAGGCGGCACGCAGGGCGTCGGCTGCGGCATAATCCTTCGCGGCCCGCGCGGCATCCAATGCCTTGCACTTGGCGTCGGCGTCAAAGCTTTCCTCCGGCCTGACCGTCGGCGTCAGCACCGCAAGCACGCTGTCCATACGCTCCAGCACCGCGAGCGACAACGCGGGGTCCGCTGGGGTTTCCGCGATGAACTCAAACACCACGCCAAGCGCCCCCGCGACGTTCAGATCGTCTGAGAGTGCCGCGACGAATCGCACCAATGCGGGGTGCTTCGCGATGGCGTCGGGCGCGGGGCTGATGCCTTTGGAAGCCCCCCCGACCGACCGCCAACGCTCCGCGGCATCACGCAGCTTCTGCACCGCGCTCGCGGATTCCTCAAGGCTACGCGCACTGAAATCGAGGTTCGAGCGGTAGTGCCCACGGATCATCGCAAACCGCATGACGGCGGGATCAACTCCACGCCCCGTGACCCGGCCAAGGAGCACATCGCGCACGGTGTGGAAGTTGCCCAAGGATTTGGACATCTTCCTGCCCTCGACCATCAGGTGACGGGAGTGCATCCAGAAATTCGCGAAGGCGGGTTCACCGGATGCGCCGCAGGTCTGGGCGATCTCGCACTCGTGATGCGGGAAGATGTTGTCCTCGCCCCCGGTGTGGATGTCGATGCGGTTGCGGCCGAGGCGGGCCTTGGCCATGGCCGAGCATTCGATGTGCCAGCCCGGATAGCCCGTACCCCATGGCGAGTCCCACTTCATGAGGTGAGCCGCGTCTGGCTTCCACAGCAGGAAGTCGGCCGGGTGACGCTTGCCCGCGACATTCTGTGCCACTACACGCCCACCCGCACCGCCCTTGAGCTGGTCCACGGCGTTGCCCGAGAGGCGGCCGTAGCCCGGGAACGACTCCACCGCGTAGTACACCGCGCCGTCCGCAGCCACATACGCGTGGCCGCGCTCGATCAGGCGGGCGATCATCGGGATCATGTGGTCGGCCACGTGCTCCGTGGCCTTGGGCATGTTGCGTGGATACTCGCTGGCGACCTTGAGTCCAAGCGCCTTGGCGTCCTCCAGAAACGCTTCGGTGTAGAACGCAGCCACCTGATACGGGTCGCTGGGGTCCGCAAGTGCGGCAAGGTGTGCATCACCCGCTTTCTTGGCGGCCGCGAGGCGTTTTGCGGCCAGCGCCATCTTGTCCTCACCCCCGCCGTCAGCCAGTTGGTCCTCGGTCATGTGGCCCACGTCGGTGATGTTCATCACCTGATGGACCTCGTACCCCACCAGCTCAAGAAACCGCCGCAGCACATCCGCGAAGAGGAAGGTTTTGAAGTTGCCGATGTGTGCGAAGTCGTAAACCGTCGGCCCGCAGTTATACATCGACACCCTGTACGGCTCGATCGACTCGAAGTGCTCGACAGCGCGGGTCAACGTGTTGTAAAACCGGATCGGGGCGTGGTCCATGAGTTAGGTTGGATTGTAAGCGGGACGAAAAGCCCGTGGGCCGCGTCTGGCTTACTCGGGGTGGGACTCGGTGGCGACGCGCTCGAGGTTCTCGACCCGCACACGCGTCACCTTCGTGCGTTCTGCCTCGGTCACCGTGAAGATAAGGCCCTCGAACTCAAACGACTCCCCCACTTCGGGGATGTGGCCAAGCCGGCTGAAGACGAACCCGCCGATGGTGTCGTAGTCCTCGTCCTCCGGGAGTTCGAGGTCAAGCTCATCGTTGAAGGTGTCGATCTCGACGCGGGCATCGACCTCCGCAGTGGTGACATCGATGCGGGATATCTCGGGGGGGGCATCTTCCTCGCCCTCGTATTCGTCCTGGATTTCGCCGACGATCTCTTCGAGGATGTCTTCGATGGTGATCAGCCCGGCCGTGCCGCCGTACTCATCGAGCACGATGGCGATGTGGACCTTCTGCGCCTTGAACTCGGCGAGCAAGTCCGAAACCGGCTTGGACTCGGGGACCATGAACGGCTCGCGGAGGATGCTCTTGAGGTCAAACGTGTTGCCATCCCCGACGAACGTGATGAGGTCGCGGGCGTAGAGCATGCCCACGATGTTGTCCAGGCTCTCACGGTACACCGGCACACGCGAGTGCCCGGCTTCGAGGATCGCGTCGCGGACCTGCATGAGCGTCGAGCTGACCTCCAGCCCTTCGATGTCCGTGCGCGGGGTCATGATCTCGGCGGCGGTGGTCCGGGGCAGGTCGAACACCGCTTCGAGCATGTCCTTCTGCGTGTCGTCCACGGTGTCGGACTGATGGTGGTCTTCCACGACACTGAGCACGTCGTCGGTGATCTTGTCCTCATCGTCATCGTCGAGCAGGTCCACGCCGGACATCCTGCGGACGATCGGATCGACCACCTGCATCAGGACCGCCACGGGGAAGAACACGTAGCGGGCGATCATCAGGATCGGCAGGGACCAGGCGAGCAGGCGTTCCCGCCGATAGGCCGCCCAACTTGTGGGGATCGCGATGATGAACAGCCCCAGCACAACACCCGACAGCACAAACGCCAGCGCAAAGACCTTGAAGTCGTCGGCCAAGTCGGGGAAGCGAGTTTGCAGGTGGTGGACGATCGCCAGCACCACAATCACACTCATGCACGAGCGGATGAAGCCGGACACCATCAGGAGGTGACCCATCCGCTCCACCGCACGCTCGACCTGCTCGGCCCGGCCCTTCTCCGCAAGGAGGTCCGCCAGCCGTTTGCGCGAGAACGTCTTCAGCGCCACGTGACACGCGGCGAAGTAACAACCCAGCAGCGCGGCTGCCGCGGCTATCCACAGGTCCATGGTCACGGAAGCCCCCCCCCGCTGCCGGGCGCCTTCCCCGCATCAGCCTCGGCCCCGCGCTCAAACAGCCGACCCAAGCCCATCGCTTCAAGCAGGTCGTCTTCGCGTTTGTGCATCTGACGGTAGGCCGCGTCGTCGTGGTCATCTTCGCCGAGCAGGTGCATCAGCCCGTGTACCACGTAGAGCAGCAATTCTTCGCGGATAGCGTGCCCACGCAACCGCGCCTGCCGGGTGGCCTCGTCGAGGCATACCACGATGTCACCCTCGATCGGCTGGCTTGGATCATCCCGCAGGTCGAACGTGAGCACATCCGTGGTGGTGTCGAGTTGGTGGTATTGCTGATGCAGTTGGATCATGGCCGGGTCATCGACCACCACCACGGTGATAGGCGCGCCGGACTGATCCAGTTGGTCCAAGGCCTTGGCCAAGTGGTCGGCGATCCAGACATCAAGGCCCGGCTCCGCGGCGTCCGTCTCCAAGATCACCACGGTGCCATCGTCTTCGCCACGAGGCTCGGGGGGTGTCGGGGCCTGCACGCGCGCAGGATGAGGGGACGGGTCATCATCGCCCGCAGGTGTGGCGCTGGCTGCGGAACTTACCCCGGAACTCACCCCGGAAGGGGTACTCGGGCCAGCGTCGGGATCGGTTGTCGTAGTCGCGTTCAACCCAAGGGTCTCAGCAAAGGGAAATCAGATCGGGGAGTATAGCCAATTGCCCCAGCCATTGCTATGGGTCGCTTCATTAGAACCAACCCCTCATCATAAGACAAAGTTTACCCATATAACCCGTGGGCGATCCACAGGCGGTGATCGTCACTTGACTGCGGGCAGGCAGCAATCGCGGGCTTTGACCAGGTGCACGCAATTGCCCGTGTCGTTGAAGGTGACCTCGGTCATGTACGCCCGCATCAGCATGACGCCCCGGCCGTGGGGTCGGCTGAGGTTGTCTTCGTGCGTGGGGTCGCACAGGTCGTCGGGCTTGAAGCCGGGGCCCTGGTCGCAGATGGTGATGTCCACGCGCTGCGGGGTGACCGAGTAATCCACGGTCACGGTTTTCTTCTCATCGAGCTTGTTGCCGTGCTTCACCGCGTTGGCCAGCGCCTCGTCGAGCGCGAGACGGATGGCAAAGAGTGCCTGAGAGTTAAAGCCCGCGGCCTCGGCCTCGGCGAGAATCTGACGCTGCACCGGGAGCATCTGGTCGAGTTGGCTGGGTATCACCAGATGTTTGGTAGGTGAGTCGCCCATGCTGTAACCGCCGTTGGTCCGCCTCTGTGGCCCGTGCATTACTTGAAGCTGGCCAGCGCCTTCTCGGCGGTGTCGTGGATCTGGAACAGCTTGTTGAGCTTGGTGATGACAAAGACCTCGTAGATCTGCGGGTCGATGTTCGCGAGGCGTAGCTGCCCGCCCTTGTGCTTGACGCGGTTGTTGATGGTGATAAGGATGCCCAGGGCCGCAGATGACAGGTGCTCGACCTTCGCGAAGTTGATGAGCAACTTGGGTGTGGTCTGGGCATCGATCAGCGCGCCGATCTGGTCGCCGATCTGCTGGATCGTGGTTTCATCGAGGATGTTACGGTCCAGGAACTGGACTCGTGTGACGCCGCCGTCCTCGGTGACTACTAAGCGGGATTCTTGCGATGACATCAGGCGATTCTCCAGTTACCGCAACGCGGGGTGGTTAGAACGTAAGTCGTGACCCATACGGTGTCAAGGCCCAGGCACGTGGGACACGCTGCCCGTGCCACAGGATACACTGATGGCCCCCTTGATGGAGCATCGTATGAAAGCTGTCATTGTCATGTTTGATTCGCTCAACCGCCACATGCTGCCCCCCTACGGCTGTGAGTGGGTCCACGCACCGAACTTTCAGCGGCTGGCGAAGCGGGCGGTGACGTTTGACCGGTCGTACATCTGCTCGATGCCCTGCATGCCCGCGCGGCGGGACTTCCACACCGGGCGGCCCAACTTCCTGCACCGGGCCTGGGGGCCGATCGAGCCGTTCGACGACTCCATGCCCCAAATGCTCAAGCGAAACGGCATCCACACCCACCTGGCCACGGACCACCAGCACTACTGGGAGGACGGCGGCGCAACCTATCACCAGCGCTATTCCACCTTCGACTTCATCCGCGGGCAGGAGGGCGACAAATGGCACGGCCTGGTGGGAGGCGCGTCAACCGATGGCTATCAGGGGCGCAATGCAGGGGGCAGAAACACCGACGAGATCACATGGCAGGACCGCGTCAACCGCAAGTACATGCCCCACGAGGAGGACCTGCCCCAGCCACGCACCTTCAAGGCTGGCCTAAAGTTCATCCATGACAACCACGCGGCCGACAACTGGCTCCTGCAACTGGAAACCTTCGACCCCCACGAGCCTTTCCAGTCGGACCGCAAATACAAGGACCGGTACCCCGAGCACTACGCGGACTACACCGGCCCCGTCGAGGATTGGCCGCCCTACACCAAAGTGACCGAGCCCCCCGAGCGTGTGGAGCACATGCGCTACGAAAACGCCTCACTCATCACCGCGTGTGACAAGCACCTTGGCGATGTCCTCGATGCCTTCGACACCTACAACCTGTGGGAAGACACGATGCTGGTCGCGTGGACCGACCACGGCTTTCTGCTCGGTGAGCACGAGTGCTGGGCGAAGATCTGGATGCCCTTCTACCAGGAGATCGCCAACACCCCCTTCTTCATCTGGGACCCACGCACCGGCCAGGCCGACCAACGACGCGGTGCGCTGGTCCAGCCATCGATCGACCTGCCGGTGACGCTGCTGAACTACTTCGGCGTCGAACCCACCGCCGACATGCTCGGCCACGACCTGTCCCCGGCCATCGCGAGCGACACACCCGTGCGCGAGGCGGCGATCTTTGGCCTCTTCGGTGCACACGTCAACGTCACCGATGGCCGCTATGTGTACATGCGTGGCTCGGTCCCCAGCAACGAGCCGTTGTTTGAATACACATTGATGCCCACCCGCATGAAAGCCCCCTTCACGCCGGAGGAGATGCATCGGCTCCAGGGGCTCGCAGAACCTTTCACCTTCACCAAGGGCTGCAAGACGATGAAGATCGGCGGCGGTGCGTGGCGGACGTTTACCGATAACTTGCTCTACGACATCGAGGCCGACCCGACGCAGCAGACCCCGCTGGCCGACCCCGCGATCGAGGCCCGCATGATCGATCACATGACGCGCCTGATGAAAGCCTGCGACGCCCCAGCAGAGCAGTACGAGCGCCTAGCACTGCTCAGCTAACCATCGAGCACTGGCGCAATTTTCTTCACAATAGCCCGCAGACAACGTCCGCGCGGTCCTCGAAACCGGCCGCGCCCGCGTTGCGGGCGGGCTATCCGCTCACTTGCGCCAGTGCTTACAGCTTCTTCGGCCGGGCTTCCTCTTGCGCCGCCCACAGCGCAGCATATTTAAGCTGCGCGCTGACCAACGCCTTCTGCGCGATCAGTAGGCCAAAGACCCCATCCTTGATGCCACCTTTAAGCAAATAGAACTTAATGAACGCAAACGCAGGGCGGAAGACAAGGTCCGTCCACCGTGCCCGCTTCCCCCGCGCGAGCTCCGCCCGCGCGACCATAAGCAATCGTTCATCCATCCGCCGGCCTGAGAAGTAGTCACTGAACCCCTCATCGCTGACCCGCTTGTGAAGCAGTTGCCCACGCAACGGCCAGACACGCGACGGGTCCGAGGCTTCGCGGCGTTCATGCAGCGCTTCGGCCGGCCAAGTCACACGGTGACGATGGATCAAGCGGTCCTGTGTATCGGGCAGCCACGCGCGCACGGGCCGACCCATGACGTAGTTGAGCCGGGGCATCGTCATCACGTCTGCCGCGTCAAAAGCGCTATCGGGTAAGGCCCGAATCTCCTGCGCGAGCTCCTCTGTGATCTCCTCATCACCATCGAGCACGAAAACCCAGTCATGCGCAGCCAGCGACACGCCGAACTGCTTCTGCTTGTCGTAGCCGCGCCAAGGCTCCACGACGTATCGTTCGGTGAAACGCTTGGCGATCTGTGGGGTGGCGTCGGTGGAGCCGGAATCTACGACGATGAGTTCATCCGCCCAACGCGCCGATTCACAGGCCGCGGCCAGAGTCGCCTCGCTGTTCGCACAACAGATGACCACGGAAACAGGCGTCACGCACCAGCCCCCCGCTTAGCAGACACAGCCTCGGAGACTTCCGTGTCGCATGAGAACTTCTGGCAGTGGTTGTCGTGGGGTGTGCTCGGCGCCATGCGTGACCTCGATCCCGTGGGGTTGTGTGCCAGTCTAAAGCCTCCGCCCCAATCCTGCGACATGACGCGCCGCCCTTGGCCAGTGGTCTTGGCCGGTGGTACACTGAGGGGATACGTCCACCCCACCCCGGAGGCTCACCCATGAGCGCCTCGTACAAAATCGCATTGGTCATCGCCGCGGCCCTGGTCGTGGTGGTGATCGTGTATTTCGCAACGCAGAACAATCCCACCACCACCCCGGTCACCGAGGGCGAGGGCGCTGTCGCCGAGCGCACGCCCCCGGAGACAGGCACCCGGCCCACACTCCGCGACGACGCACGGGCAACGGCCAATACCACAGCCGACACCGGCAAAAGCGTTGCCACCGCCGACACCTCCACACCCACCGAGCCCACAGCCAACCTGGACCTGATGGAGCGCATCCGCCAGCAACGCCGCGAGAGCGAGGGGCTTGCCGGCCCGGTAGCCACGAACGATACGCCGGTTGTAAACACCGATGGCACGCAGCCCGACACCGGCGCCAATGTCGATCTCCTCGAGCGCATCCGCCAGCAGCGTCTGGAAGCCGAGGCCCTGGCAGAGGCCCAGCGGGAAAGTGAGCCGGACACACTCGCAGGTGATGGCACCGCGACAAGCACAGATACGACGCCTGAGCCGGACCGTGGCACGCTCACCCCGGACATGAGCCCGGAAGTCAACCCGGACATTGCTCCAGACACCACCCCGGAACGAACGCCGGATGTCGCCCCGGACACCACCATCACCCGCGACGACCGCACCACGGCCACGCTCGCGGCCACGCCGACGATCTACAAGGTCGAAGCGGGCGACAACATGTTCAAGATCTCTGAGAAGGTTTTTGGTACCGATCGCTACTGGCAGGCCATCGCGCAGGAGAACCCGTTCGTCGATCCGACACGGCTGCGGGTTGGCCAAGAGCTGCGTCTCCCAGCCCGTGAGGACGTGGTGGAGCCCGAGCCTCAGGACGCTGTGCGTGCCCCCGCCAACACGGTGGTCCACACCGTCAAGCCGACGGAAACCCTGTCCTCAATCGCCAGCCAGTACTATGGAAACAACGCCAATTGGCGATTGATCTACAACTACAACCGCGATGTGATCGGCACCAATCCCGACCGCTTGAAGGTGGGCATGAAGCTGTCGATCCCCCCTGCCCTGCCCGAGTAATCGTCCACCGCCCCGCTCACCCCACCCGCCGCGAACCGCTGGGTTTGCCGGGGGTTCTTAGGCTCACCCCATGAACATCCTCATCACCGGCGGGGCTGGCTTCGTCGGCTCCAACCTCGCACGAACGCTGCAAACAGATCGCCCAGACGCCCGCCTCCTGATCGTGGACGACATGCGCGTGGGCACCTTTGCCAACCTCTCCATCGAGGGGCCAAACGGCTGGTCGTACCGCGGCGACCTGATCGCCCGGCCGCTGCATGAGTTGGACCTTACACAGTTGCTCGATGCGTTTGAGCCGGACGTGGTGTATCACGAGGCATCGATCACGGACACGACCGTGGACGACGAGGCGCAGATGATCGCGGAGAACGTCGAGCCGTTTGAAACGCTGCTCGATGACTGCGTGAGCCGTGGCATTCGGCTTGTGTGGGCAAGCTCTGCCGCGACCTACGGCACGACCGCCAACGGCAAGACCGCCGCGAGACAGCCCTTCTGCCTCGACGACGCGGGCAGGCCAGCCAACGTCTATGGCTTCTCCAAGTGGGTCATGGAGAACCTCCACCGAGCCAAGCTCCACCAGCACCCCGACGCCCACGTGGTCGGTCTCCGCTACTTCAACGTCTTCGGGCCCGGCGAACAGAACAAGGGCAAGATGGCGTCCATGATCTATCAGCTCGCGCTACAGATGATGCAGGGCAAACGCCCACGCATCTTCACCCCGGGCGACCAGGCCCGCGACCAGATTTACGTCAAGGATGTCGTCGGCTGCACGATCGCCGGTGCCGCCCCAGGCAGCAAGTCGGGCATTTACAACTGCGGCACGGGCGAGGCGACCAGCTTCAATCAGATCGTGGCCGCGCTCAACGAGGCACTGCGCACGTCGCTGGAGCCGGACTACATCAGCAACCCGTACACGTTCTATCAGGACTACACCTGCGCCGACCTGTCGCAGACCAAGGCCGGGCTGAACTGGAAGCCAGCCTACACCACCCACGACGCGATCGTGGAATACGCGAAGCTGCTCCGCGACCAGCAGGGTCGCACCGCTTAGCTGATGTGCCTCGCGTGCGGCGACGTAGGGTCAATAGCCACGCAATCCGCTGGCAGCATGCATGAACTGGTGGGGCATGGATGGAAAGGCAAACAACGCACACCGTCGTGCCGCCGCCCGCAATGATCGTGATCGATCAGGACGGCCGGATCGACGCGGACCTGCCCTGCTTTGCATGTGGATACAACCTGCGCACGCTCAAGCCGCATGCCACGTGCCCCGAGTGCGGGCACGCGGTCGAGCACACGCTGAGCACGGACAACGCTTTGCTGATGCCGCCCTTCTGGCTCGGGCAGGTGTTCTGGGGTTCGGTGTGCTTCGCGATGGCCTGGCCGCTGATGCTGTTGTGCGGGTTCGGTGTCATTCCGATGCTGGTGGGCATCCTGTGCTTCTCCGAGGACGCGCCGTCGGATCAGTTCCGGGTCAAGCACCTGCAGGAATGGGCGCTGTGGCCATTGCTCGGCGCGGGTATGATGCTTGGTTTGATCTTCGCGCTTGTTGGCACACCTTGGTTGTCACAGTTGGCGTTTGTGTGCATGGTGATGCTGGTGACGACCTCGCTGGTGACAAGCCATCTTATCGCCAGCAAGACCGCGCGTGCGGCGCGGATGTTCCGGTTCCAACGCGCTGCGTTGGTGATGGCGATTCTCACTGCAGTTATCCCTTTCGGCCTGCCATTGGCCATGGTCGCAGTGCTTTACCTCGCGGAGTGGCCGCGGTTGATCCGCGGCGCCTTCAGTATCGGGTTGGCGTTGATGATCGGATACCTCCTGCTGGAGATCGCGTTCTGGGCGACTTTCGCAAATGCGATGCGGCGCGTTCGCATTACGGCACTTGGTTTCAGCGAGTCGCGTGGCGGCAACTGACGCAGGGTGGAGATGGCCGTGAAGTTTCACCGATTCCCTATGGCCCGCTCACATTTAGCGGGTATAATAACGGCGACAAGTGAAGAGGGCTTCCGGTTCGCGAGGCCGGCTTCAGGGCCTGTATTGCCTCGAACCTTTCGAACCCAATAGGGAGCGGGATCGGGCGCGACGGCAATGCCTCCTCTGAGTGGACTGCCAGGATGTCCCGGCGAAGCACCCACTTCAATGTTGGGTTCGAGCCAATCGCCTCGTTGACTCGGCCCGCGAACCAGAAGCCCTCACCCCCGGAACCGGCCACCCCGGAACCGGCCACCGGAACCCGGAACTGCCTCCCGGAACCGCCCCCGGAAGGACGACATAAACCGCCTGTCGTTCCCCGGTTTCGCTTCCCGTTCGTTTCGAGGAACGTGCATTCACCACGACAGGTGAACCGGCTACCATACCCGTATGACGGCCCCTCAACAGAACCACCCGCCAGCCGACGCCCTCATCGAGGAGTTGGTCGATGCCCTGGTCGCCAGCTACCACAGCGACAAACGCACCCAGCACCTGGATGCGACCTTCCTCCCCTCGCGCGCCCGCACCATCGAGATACTCGAAACGCTGCGTCAGCTTGTCTTCCCAGGCTTCTTCGATGACAACCGCGTCACCAGCGCCAACGTCAAGTTCCATACGGGAGAACTGCTGGGCCGGGTCCACGCCATGCTGGAAGACCAGGTCCGCCAATCGCTGCGCTACCGGCTCAACCGGCAGAGCGGCAACGGCGAGGGCGACAACTGCCAGAACTGCGACCAGCAGGCCACGCAGATCACCGAGACCTTCCTCCGTAGCCTGCCCCACATCCGCGAACTCCTGGCCCACGACGTGCAGGCGGCGTTCGACGGCGACCCCGCAGCCAAGCACCCCGACGAGACCATCTTCTGCTACCCCGGCGTCGATGCCATCTTCATCCATCGCATCGCGCACAAGCTCTACGAGTTGGATGTCCCGATGATGCCACGCATCATGAGCGAGTACGCCCACAACGAGACGGGCATCGACATCCACCCAGGCGCGACCATCGGCCAGAGCTTCTTCATCGACCACGGCACTGGCGTCGTCATCGGCGAGACGGTCGAGATCGGCCAGCGCGTGAAGATCTACCAGGGCGTCACCCTCGGCGCGCTATCCACCAAGGGCGGACAAGCGTGGCGGGGCAGGAAGCGCCACCCAACCATCGAGGATGATGTCACCATCTACGGCGGGGCGATCATCCTCGGCGGGGGAACCACCATCCACCGCGGCGCAACCATCGGCGGGTCCGTCTTCATCACCAGCTCCATCCCCGCGGAACACACCGTCACCGGGGCCGGCTCAGAGTTCAAGATCACCCCGCCCAAGGCCTCCAGAAACTCGGCCTGAAAGCCGGGAAGTGGAAGCGCTCCAATCTTCCCCACACCATGCCTGACCCGATCGCACCATCCGCTCATGCTTTGATCGTGGGCTGTGGTTATCTCGGCCGCGTGTTGGCGCGGCAACTGATCGCGGCGCAATACGTCGTGTTTGGCACAACCCGCAGCGACAGGAAGGCTGCGGACCTCGCGGGCCTTGGGGTTCGGCCGATGATCGTGCAGGTGACGTCCCCGGTCACCTTTGCCGCGCTCCGACCCGCGCTGGAGGTGCCCGCGCTGGATGTGTACTACATGGTCCCGCCCGGCCGACCCGACAGCGACCCATCGCCCCGCAAAGTCGTGATCGGCGGCATCGCGCACATGGTGAAGCAGCTCCGTCACGCACAGGTCCGACGCGCGGTGCTCGTGTCGCCCACCGCGGTGTACGCCCAGCGTGGCGGGCAGCGTGTGGACGCGGAATCACCGGCCGAACCGCGCGACGAGCGGTGCAGACTCCTGCTGCAAGGCGAACAGCTCTGGATGGACGCGGGGGAGCGGTATCACGTCGCGCGGCTCGCGGGGCTTTATGGCCCGGGGCGGGTCATCGGGCTTGCGGGTGTGCAGCAAGGCTCGCCACTGGTAGGCGACCCGGCCGCGCTGCTCAATCTGATTCACGTGGAGGATGCCGCTTCCCTGCTGCGGGCGATCACACAGGCCGAGCAACCGGGTCGGATCGAACTGGGCTGTGATGGCCACCCGATCCCCCGCCAGGATTATTACACGCACCTTGCCCGGCTGATCGGGGTTGATCCGCCTGTCCACCTGGACACGCAGTCTGCCGCCGCCAGCCTGGGTCTCAATGCGTTGCGCCTTCGCAACGCCTCATCCAAGGCCTTGGACAACATCCCCACCTGCCGCCGAACCGGCTGGACCCCCCGCTACCCTACCTACAAGCTCGGCGTCGAAGCCGCCATCGCCGCGTCACGGTGAATCAACACGCCGCTACTCTGGGAGACAAACATGGGACACAGCCTGCTTCTTTGGAAGGCGGACCCCGCAATGCACGCGCTCGATCCGCAGTCGATCGCCAACGAGTTGCAACACGACCGCTCGCCACAAGGGATCACCCGTTTCGACATCACCGGCTTTCTCGATCAATGTGCGTTGCAACTTGAAGAAGACGCCGAGGGCCTGGAGGAGCGGCTAATCCCCGAACCTATCGATTTTGGCGGCTACCCCGCCAACTGGCTTAGCCTCAGCCTCGCCTACAGCGACGATCTAGCGTTGAGCGTTGTCAGCCGACTGGCCCATGATGCCGCCCTGACACTGTTCAGCACCGACACGATGACCACCGTCCCACCGCTCGAACCGCCACGCCCACCAGCAGAGAACAAGCCTGACAGCTTCGCGTGGCTGGTTAAACACTGGCTGGAGCCGGTCTGCATCAAGCACCGCTTCACAAAACGCCAGAAGTACCGATACGAGCATCACACCAAAGACCGAATCCTGCGTGCGTCATTTACCGCGTGCATCGGGTGGTTGCAACCGTGGGTCAGCGTCGGATTCCGCTCGCTCAACCGGATCGATCAGCAGCGCCGAGATTTCATCCGTGACGCCACGCCATGCGCTCCAGACTTCTGCCACCTCCATCGTTTTGCGGCTGACTACCTTCCGGATTCAGACACCGACTCCACCAGTTACTTCTTCATGCATGATGAGGACCAGTTGCCCAGCCTGGGCCGAACCATCGCCGAGCAACTGGACCGGGCGATCGCTCTCGCAGACCAGCGGTTCCAAACGGTCGCCGACCTTGCCGCCTACTGGGAGGAAGATCAGGACCAACACTGGGACCACTTAGCCCTCGCGTACACGGCCGCGGGCGATCTGGGCCAAGCGCTGCGCCTGCTGTCCGGGCAGACAAGCCGCCTCGACGCCCAACGCCAAAAGCGCGATACCCCTCGCGTCCGGTCGCATCTGATCGACATCAAGTGGCTCCGCCGATTCCTCGAAACACTAGGCTGATGCCGTCTGTTAAACTCGGCCCAATGTCCCAGCCCGCGAAGATCGATCCCCTGCTTGAAGGCCTGACCGAGCCACAGGTCCAGGCTGTGACCCATACGGACGGCCCGCTGCTTGTGCTGGCCGGGCCGGGCTCGGGCAAGACGCGGGTAATCACCCGCCGGGCTGCGCATCTGGTGCTGCGTTCGGGCATCCCGCCGTGGAACGTGCTGTGCATCACCTTCACAAACAAGGCAGCCGGGGAGATGCGCGACCGCATGGGCCAGCTCCTGTCCGAGCGTCAGGCAAGGGCGATGACGCTGGCGACCTTCCACGCGCTTTGTGCCCGGCTGCTGCGCCAGTATGCCGACCGGATGGACCTGCCCCCGGGCTACTCGATCTACGACACGGCCGACCAGAAGCGGCTGATGACCGAGTGCCTTAAGGACCTGGAGATCAACAGCAAGAACTTCCCGCCCTCGGCCATGCTCAGCTCCATCTCCAACGCGAAGAACGAGCTGATGGGTCCCGACGAATTCGCCCAGCTCGCCTCGGACTTTTACAAGCGCACCGTCGCCAAGGTTTACACCAAGTACCAGCAGATGCTCACTCGGCACAACGCGCTGGATTTCGACGACCTGTTGATGAAGACCGTCCACCTGATGGGCTCGGACAAGGATGCGCTGGCGGAGCTCCGCGAGCGGTACCAGTACCTCATGATCGACGAGTACCAGGACACCAACCACGCCCAGTTCATGATCGCCAACGCGCTCGCGGCCCAGCACACCAACATCTGCGCAACCGGCGACCCGGACCAGTCGATCTACGGCTGGCGTGGCGCGAACATCCGCAACATCCTAGAGTTCGAGACCCACTACCCCAACGCCCTGACGGTGCGGCTGGAACAGAACTACCGCTCGACCAAGCGCATCCTGGCCGCGGCCGACGCGCTGATCCAGAAGAACCGCGCCCGCAAGCACAAGGCCCTATTCACCCTCAACGACGAGGGCGAGCCGGTCCGCGTGGTCGAATGCAACGACGAACGCCATGAGGCGGCCTGGCTCACGCAGCAGTACCAGACGCTGCACGACGACCAGGGCATCGCGTGGAGCGATATGGCGATCTTCTACAGGATCAACTCGCTATCGCGCGTGATCGAGGACACGCTGCGTAACGCGGGCGTGCCGTACCAGATCGCACGAGGCACCGCGTTTTATGACCGCAAGGAGATCAAGGACGCGGTGTCCTACCTCCGCGCGATCGCCAACCCAACCGATGAAATCAACCTCTACCGCATCATCAACACACCAGCGCGCGGCATCAGCACCACCACCATCAAGGCGATGCAGGCCTACACCCTGGCGCACAACACCCCGGTGGACCACCTGCTGGAAAACCCCGCGATGGTGACCGCGATGAACGCCCGCGCGGACGTGGCGGTGGCGAGGTTCGGCAAGTTGCTCTGGGCCTGGCGGGACCGCTTGAATGATCACACAGCCGACGCGCTGAGCCTCCGCGGGTTTGTCGAGTTGGTGCTCCGCGAATCGGGGCTGGAAACGTACTACCGAAACGACAAGTCGGACCCGGACTCTGAACGCCTGGCCAACCTCGGCGAGCTTGTGACCAGCGCCCAGCAGTTTGAGGAGGAGTACGTCTTCGAGCAGGAAGTCGAGGGTGACGGCCACACGCCGGGGCTGGCGGAACGGCTGCTGGCGTTCCTCGAACGCATCGCGCTTGTCGCGGATGTGGACAGCGTGGACAACAGCCAGGGCTCGGTGACGCTGATGACACTGCACGCCGCGAAGGGTCTGGAGTACCCCGTCGTCGGAATGATCGGCGTGGAGGACGGGCTGCTGCCCCACGACCGGGCCAACAGCGACCCCAACGAGTTGGAAGAGGAGAGGCGGCTGTGCTTCGTGGGCATCACGCGGGCCGAGCGCCTGCTGTACATGACCCACGCGCGGTACCGCACGGTGTTTGGTCAGACCCAGCCGACGATCCCCAGCCGGTTCTTCAAGGAGATGCCGCGTGGCGAGGTGTTGGAGTTCATCGAGGCGGATGAGGGGCCGGGGCTGTTCGAGGGCGACGACTACGACCCCGAGCACAACACGCAGCGGACCCTCGCCAGGAAGCAGGCCGGGCTATACCCGACCGGCACACTGGTGCGTCACCCGCAGTTCGGGCTGGGGCGTGTGGTGACGGTCCAGCCGATGGGTGCGCACACCCGCGCCCGCATCGCATTCAACACGGCCGGGACCAAGACGCTGATCCTGCAATACGCCCGGCTCGAACGGGTCGAGTGACCGCCCCCCTCCCCGTTAACCCCACGACATGGGCGGCCGACGCGGGACATCTGCGCCGCGAACGGGTTACACTTTGCCCATGCTCAGGACCCGGATCAAGATCTGTGGGGTGAGGGACACCGCGACCGCGCTGACCGCGGCGGGGGCGGGCGCGGATGCGGTCGGCCTGGTGTTCGTCGAGCAAAGCCCACGGCATGTGAGTGTGGACACCGCCTCGGCCATCGTGGCTGCGCTGCCTGCACTTGTCGAGCCTGTCGGGCTGTTCGCCGACGCGCCGCTGGTTCATGTCCAGAACACCGCGCTCCGCGTGGGGCTGCGGACGCTGCAACTGCACGGGCGTGAAGAGCCGTTCTACCTGCAACGACTCGCTTCGTTCCGCATCATCAAGGCCCTGCCGTTCGACCCCGCGACCATCGAGTTCGATTTGCAACCGTACCGCGAGGTCGGCCCACCGCTGGCGGCGATCCTGCTGGACACGCCACCCAAGCCCGAAGCGGTGATCCCCGGCGGGTCCGGGGTTCGCTTTGATTGGGATGCGCTGGGCCGGCTCACAGCCGAGGGGCTGTTCGATGACCTGCCGCCCATTATCCTTGCGGGCGGGCTTACCCCGGACAACGTGGCGGAAGCGGTCCGCAAGGCCCAACCGTATGCTGTGGATGTGTCCAGCGGCGTGGAGTCGGAGCGCGGAATCAAAGACCCCGCTAAAATCACCACCTTCTGCCGAGCCGTGCGCCATGCGGACTCGCGCAAACCTTGATAGCCTGACCCCCGACCCACAAACTTCAACCTCAGCCGTTCAACACTATGCCCCGTGTCCTCTCCGGCATCCAACCTTCGAGCAACCTGCACCTTGGCAACTATGCCGGGGCGATCCGCCAATTCATCGACATGCAGCACGACTGCGAGATGTTTATTTTCGTTGCGTCGTACCACGCGCTGACCTCACTGCAGAATGCCGAGGCGCTGCGGGCCAACACACGGCAGGTGGTGACCGACTATCTGGCCTTCGGCCTCGACCCCGCGAAGGTGAATATCTACCGCCAACAGGATGTACCCGAAGTCACCGAGCTTTGCTGGCTGCTCGGCTGCGTCTGCCCCAAGAGCCAGATGGACAAGCAGGTTGCGTTCAAGGACAAGGTCGCGCGTGGTGTCAGCGCATCGATCGGGCTGTACATCTACCCCATCTTGCAGGCGGCCGACATCCTCGCGGTCGATCCGGATTTCGTGCCGGTCGGACAGGACCAGAAGCAGAACATCGAGATCGCCCGCGACCTGGCGCAGCGTTTCAATCACGCGTTTAACGCTGACGTTTTCAAGGTACCCGAAGGCCGGTACAAGGCTGAAGCCGGCCTACTGCCCGGACTCGACGGGCAGAAAATGTCGTCGAGCTATGGCAACTATATCGACCCATTCCTGCCTGAGAAGCAGCTCCGCAAGACGGTCATGAAGATCGTCACCGACCCAACTCCGATGGAAGACCCGAAAGACCCCGACGCCGACACGACGTTCCAGATTTTTCGGGCTGTGGCCGGGGCCGACGATCCGCGCACGACCGAATTGGCTGCACAGTACCGGGCCGGGAACTTCGGCTACGGCCACGCCAAGCAGGCGCTCTTCGAGTTGCTGCTCGACCACTTCGCAGACGCCCGCAAGAAGCGAGAAGCGTTGATCGCCGATCCGGGGTACGTGGACAAGGTGCTGGCAGACGGCGCCGCCGCCGCACGTGAAGTGGCACGAGCCGTGACGGATCGAGCGCGGAAGGCGGTGGGGTTGTAAATCAATCGCGCCACTGCGTGCAACCTGAGATGATGAAATGCCAGACTATCGAGCAATTAACTCAAGTCTACAGGCCAAGACAACGCGGATTCTCCATGAGACCATGGGAGAATATGCCACAGTTCTGATCGCCACGGGGATTGATCAACAAGTCGTCACGTCGATTGCAGCAGCCCTCGGCGATCGTCTTGCCGACAAACCCGCGAGGGACGTAGGGTTTCATCTCACCGACTGGATGCATGACAATGCGTTTTTGATCGCACTGCATCTTCGTCCCAACGATTTTACGCCGGCGGAAGTTCGCGCGGGTGTTACCCAATTCCTGATCCATGCCCCCAATCATCTGGCCGCCGCAGCGAAAATCATCGGGCATCCGGTTGCGGATGTCTTCAACGTCGGTGCCCTCGATGGTGACAGCGGCGAGTAGGGACCCCAGTGCCATAGGCTCACAACAGTTTGATTAAATCATCGGCCGACAGGTCCGCATCACGCATGATACGCCGCATCAAACCGGGGCCGATGTTTTCACCCGCATGGACCGGAACAACGGTGGTCCGCCCGTCAGGGTGCCGCAGCGTATGATGGCTGCCTCGGACTCGAAGAACCTCAAATCCCGCTTGACGAAGCGCGGCGAGCAAATCCTTGCCAGTGGGTCGCGGCAGGCGACTCATGCCTCGATCGCCACACGCTGCACGCCCACAAACTGGCTGCCCTTACTGCCCGCGCCTTGATCGTCAACGCACGCCGCGATGGCCTCACGGATGCGGGCCATGACTTCGTCGAGCGATTTGGCTTGGGTGTGGCAACCACGCAACTCAGGGACTGACGCGACGAACCAGCCTTCCTCGTCCTGCTCGATAATCACGTCGTACTCGTACAGCATATGAGAATTCCTCGCGTGTATTCTAGCCCCCATGCCTATGCATTGTCACGCACTTCGCGAGTAGGTGCTCATCGCGGTCTGCTGTGAGCCGGAGATCTGGGCGGGCGAGTCTGCACCTGGGGTCTGGCCGTTCTTCTTCATCAGCATGGCCCAGGTCTCACGCTCGTACTCAAGCAGCTTCACCGCCTCGTCCACTTTGCCGGCCTGCCGATCCATGTTGGCTTCCACCAGCAGGCGGTAGATGTAGCTGTAGAGGGCCGCGAGTTTGTCGCAGAGCTTGGGATCGACCGAGTGGTTCAGGGAGCTGCTCAGCTCCAGCACGATCTTCTGGGCACGCATGAGCGCGTTGTAGGCGTCTTCGATCTTGCCGTTCTCCATCGCGGTGCGGGCGACGCGTGCGAAGCGCAGGGCCCCGTCGTAGAGCATCAGCCGCAACTCCTCGGGGTTGGCGGTGAGGATCTTCGTGCGGAGGTAGGGGTTGGGGCCGGCCGGCTTGGTCATGGGTGAGATGGCTTCCTGGTTCGGTACTTCCCGCATGTTGCATATCGGCCGTGGCGTGCCGGGGCGTTGAATAAGGTGGGCCCAGCGGCCCGCAGAGCCGTCCTATAACACGGCGGCGGGCACACGCCCCGGCCCGCTATGATGACTGGATGACCGCGTTGTGGCAGAGCAAGATGGACGCCAACCGGGCCGCCGCCGAGCCCCTCGCGGTACGCATGCGCCCGCGGACGCTCGACGAGTTCGCGGGCCAGCAGCACTTCCTCGGGACGGGCAAGCTGCTGCGGCGGATGCTTGAAGCAGACCGGCTTACGTCCGTCATTTTCTATGGCCCACCCGGCACGGGCAAGACCACCCTCGCCGAGGTCATCGCCGCGACCAGTCAGCGTCACTTTGACCGTGGGAACGCCGCGGCCGTCGGCGTCAAGGATGTGCGTCTGGTGCTGGATAGCGCGCGTCAGAGGCTCGAACAGGACGGCCGGCGAACCATCTTTTTTCTTGACGAGATCCACCGCTTCAACCGCGCCCAGCAGGATGTGCTGCTGGGGGATGTCGAGCGGGGGATCATCACGCTGATCGGCGCGACCACGGAGAACCCGTACTTCGCGGTCAACAGCGCGCTGGTGAGCCGGTCGCAGGTGTTCGCGTTCCTTCCGCTGACCGAGGACGACATCGCCGGGCTGATCCGCCGGGCCATCGCGGACCCCGCGCGTGGTTTCGGCGGGCTGGACGTGCGGATCGACGACGAGGCCATCGCGCACTGGGCCACCGCGTGCGATGGTGATGCCCGGCGGGCGCTCACGGCCCTTGAGATCGCGGTGCTCAGCTCGGGCAGGGAGAGTCAGGGCCCACAGGACACGGACTCGCCATCCCCGATCCACATCACCCTGGAGGCCGCGCAGGACTCGATCCAGCAGAAGGCGGTGGTGTATGACGGCACGGGGGACGAGCACTACGACGCGATCTCCGCGTTCATCAAATCCATGCGGGGCAGCGACCCGGATGCCGCAGTCTATTGGTTGGCGAAGATGCTGGTCGCGGGCGAGGACCCGATGTTCATCGCCCGGCGGATCGCGATCCTTGCCAGCGAGGATGTGGGCAATGCCGACCCGCGGGCACTGACCATTGCGGCGGCTGCCTACGACATCACCCACCGCATCGGTATGCCCGAGTGCCAGCTTACGCTTGCCCAGGCCGCGATTTACATGGCCACCGCGCCCAAGTCCAACGCCTGCACCGTCGCCATCGGCGAGGCGGCACGCGATGTCCGCGAGGGACGCACCATCCCCGTGCCCAAACACCTGCGCGACGGCCACTACAAAGGCGCCAAAAACCTTGGGCACGGCGTGGGCTACGAATATGCCCATGACAGCGAGACCGGTTTCGTCGATCAGGACTACCTCGGCGTTGACAAGACCTACTACACTCCCACCCAAAGAGGCTACGAGCAGCGGATCACTGCGTTTCTGGAATGGGTCAATGAGCAACGCGCTCAGCCCCGCCCCACCAAGCCCGCCCCCTGACCCCCCGCCCCCGGAACCGGAACCCCCGGATCCCGACACGCGGCCCCTCGGACCCACTGCCCCCCGGAAGTTGCGGGGCCTGGTGCGACTGTGGGTGGTACTGGTATTGAACTGTTGGCGTTCGAAAGCCTAGAATGCCGAAAGATACAACGAGGCTCCGCCCGTCCCGGCGGAAGGATGCCGCCTCTAACCCATGCTGTGTTCCTCCAACCGAAGGAGTGGTTGCGATGGTACTTGGATCCCAAGCCCCGCGTGCCGAGTCGTCCCGCAGATACATGACCTCCTCCCGCCGGCGGGGGTCGCGGCGGGTACCGCTGGCTATCGTTGTGCTGGTGATCCTGGTGGCGGTGGTCTATTACTTCTGGCCCACCGGCGGAACCACCGACGCGGCAACCAACCAGCAGAGCGCGCAGTCCCCCGAGCAAACCACAACAACGCAGAACGCGAACGCGGCGGCACAGCCAAGGCCTCAGGCGTCACCCAACCAGCAGGCCCGGCCGAACCAGACGCCAGCGAGCCAGACGCCCGCAGCACCAACCAACGCGACCCCCCCGCCAGCGGCGAATAACGATCGCACCGCTGCGCCTCGCCCCCCAGTGGCAGTCAGCACCCCGACCCAGACGACGACCTCGGTCGCGGACAGGCGGGTCAAGGACGGGCTGGCGCTGCTTGCCGAGGGTCAGTTTGTCGCCGGACGGGCGATTCTCAGTGAGTTGCTCTTTGCAACCCCGGCCGTGCTCAGCCCCGCCGATGCCGACACCATCCGCGCGACGCTGGCGGATGTGAACAAAGGACTGATCTTCTCGCCCGAAGTCACGCCCAATGACCCGCTCGCGGAGCATTATGTGGTGAAGTCCGGCGATCGGCTCGCGAGGATCGCGCCGCTATACAAAGTGCCCTACCAGTTCATCGAGCTCATCAACGACACCCCGGCCGTGCGCATACGCGTGGACCAGCGGCTCAAGATGGTCAAGGGCCCGTTCCACGCCCGCGTGTCCAAACGCGAGTACCGCATGGACCTGTTCCTGCGCGGGAGCAACGGCCTGCCGATCTACGTCACATCAGTACCCGTGGGCCTGGGCGAAGACGACTCAACACCGCTGGGCATGTGGCGAATCAAGGCGGGCTCCAAGGTACAGAACCCCGACTGGCGCAACCCACGCACCGGTGAGTACTTCAGGGCAGACGACCCGAAAAACCCCATCGGTGAGTATTGGCTCGCGCTCGAAGGACTCGACGATAACACCCGCAACGTCACCGGCTACGGCATCCACGGCACCATCGATCAAGACTCTATCGGCGACCAGCGCTCCATGGGCTGCATCCGCCTCCGCGATGAGGACATCAAGCTCATGTTTAAGATGCTGACCGACGGCGAAAGTACTGTGGAAATTGTGCGGTGATGATGGGAGGCCGAGGCCGAGGGATGGCGATCCCTCGGCTTTGGCGTAGTGTCCCCTGGGAAGTTCCGGGGGGGGGGGGGGTTAGAGCATACTGGCGTCGCGGGATGCGGACTCTTCGGGGGTTGCGGGCATGTGGAGGCCGCACTCTTGTTTCAACCCGCCGAACCTGCCCTCTCGCTCGTGTTGACCCGCGGTGATGGGTAGCGTGTTGTACCAGTCGCCGACTGACGCGTAGCCCTTGTCACGCAGCGGGTGGTACGGCAGGTCGTGAGCTTTGAGGTAGTCGTGGATGTCCTTCGAGGTCCACGCCAATATCGGGTGGACCTTGTGTCGGCCACGCTGCAAGACGACCGGGGTCAGGTCCTGTCGGGTCTCGGTCTGACCCCTGCGGAGGCCCGCCAGGGTTGCGGTTGCGCCGAGTTCATCGAGCGCCCGCTCCATCGGCTCGACTTTGTGGATTTGATCGAGCTTATCCAGATCAGCGGGGTCGCCGGTCTCCCACAGCTTGCCGTAGCGTGCCAACGTCCACGCGGCACTGTGCGCGGGTTGATACACCTTGAGGTTCAGCTTCAGCTTCAGCGTCAATTCGTCGGCAAACTTGTACGTGTCCAGGAAGTGGAAGCCCGTGTCGATGAAAATGACCGGGATATCGGGCACCACCCGCGTGACCAGGTGCAGCATCACCGCCGACTGCACCCCGAAGCTGGTGGACATGACCAGCCCCTGACCAAACGCCTCCGCAGCCCACGCCACCACCCGCGACGCCTCCGCGGACGCAAGCTGGGCGTTGACGGCTGGCAGGTCGATCGGCTGATGGGGAAGGTCGGTCGTCACGGTCGGCATGCTTGTGGTTCTTCGGTGCTTTTCGAGTGCGCCCGCACCCCCGCGGGTGCATGGGCTGGTTGGGGTGAGGCATCATAGGGCGTACACGGCAGAACGGCTAGAATCCCCTCATGACCATCGCTTGTGTGGGACTTGGCTCGAACCTCGGCGATCGGCGGGCGCACCTGGCGCTGGCGGAGCTTCGGTTGCGCGCCGCGGCGGGGGTGGCGGCGGTGCGGATGAGCGAGGCGATCGAGACCGAGCCGGTCGGCCCGGTGGCCCAGGGGCGATTCCTCAATGCCGCGGCAGCGATCGACACGACGCTAGACGCCCGCGCGTTGTTGGCACTGCTGCGGTCCATCGAGGCCGAGGCCGGACGCAGCGACACGGTCAATCGCGTCCGCTGGGGGCCGCGTGAGTTGGACCTGGATATCCTGCTGTTCGGCGATCAGGTCATCGACGAGCCGGGGCTAAGCGTGCCGCACCCGCGGATGCACGAGCGCGCGTTTGTGCTCGAGCCCCTGGCCCAGATCGCGCCTGATACGGTACACCCAAAGCTTGGCCACACGGTGGCGTCGCTGTGGGCACAACTGCAAGCGAAGGAATCGTGCCATGGCCAATGACACGCTGATGATTAACGAGATTTTCTACTCGATCCAGGGCGAGAGCACCTGGTCGGGTCGGCCGTGCGTGTTCGTCCGCCTCATGGGCTGCCACCTCCGGTGCCTCTATTGCGACACCGAGTACGCCTTCCACGAGGGCGGCCGCCGGGCGCTCGACGACATTCTGGATGAGGTCCGCGTGATCGGCCGGGGCTGCGAACTTGTCGAAGTCACCGGCGGCGAGCCGCTGCTCCAGCCCAACGTCCACCCGCTCATGCAGCGCCTCTGCGATGAAGGCTACACCGTGCTCATCGAAACCAGCGGCGCGTGCGACATCAGCCCCTGCGACCCGCGCGTCATCCGCATCATGGACCTCAAAACCCCCGGCAGCGGCGAAGCAGACCGTAACCACTGGCCCAACCTCGACCAACTCACGCCCCGCGACGAAGTCAAGTTCGTCCTCACCGGCCGGGCCGACTACGACTGGGCCCGCGATGTGATTCTCAGTCACCAACTACGCGACAAGGTGAATGCGGTGCTGCTCAGCGCGGTCCACGAAATCCCGCCCGGCCGAGAACTCCCGGGGGCAGATGGCCTGTCGCTGGCCGACCTCACCCAATGGCTGCTCGACGACCCCGAGCTGGCCAGGTGCGTCCGCGTGCAGACCCAGTTGCACAAAATCATCTGGGACCCCACGATGCGTGGTGTGTGAGAGTTCGTTCCTATTGCGACGCTACTACAGAGCCGTCGCGTCGGGCTTGTATCCTGTCCGAGCCGTCGCGTCCCCGCGACGGGGCCGACGCAGTCGGCAACTTCCGCACCCATAGCCCGCAGACCACGCGGGCTGATCGCCCGCCCCGCCTCGGGGACGAGGCGGCTCGGTGAAGCGTGACGCTGGCGGGTGGACAAGGCAGTGGTGACAAATCGAGTCATGAAACGGCGGTCCAAGTCTGCGTCGCCTGCTCCGCCTGCTCAGCCGTTTCATCCATCTCGTCGCCGTCCTCGATGGAGGGCGAGATCGGGGTGACCGTGGCGAGGACCGTGACGCCGGCCCGCACCTTCTGGCCACGCCCGACCGAGACTTTTGGCCGCAATGCCGCGGGCAGGTAAACCTCGGTCGTCGAGCCCAGCTTGATCAGCCCCAGCCGCTGGCCCCGCTGGAGGATCGCGCCCTCTTCCACGGTGCAGACGACCGTCCGCGCCAGCGCCCCAGCCACCTGACGCACGGCCGCGATGGGATGGCCCTTCACCGGGTGCTCCAGCACGATCAGATTGCTCTCGTTGACCTCCGCGGAGTCGGGGTTGAGGGCGTTGCGGTGCTCGCCGTCCTTGTGCGTGATGCTGGTGACCTTGCCGTGGCACGGGGAGCGGTTGATGTGGACATCGAAGACCGACAGGAAGATGCGGACGCAGGTCGCCGGGCCGTTAAGTGGCTCGTAGTGCTCCACCTCATGCACCGAGCTGACGCGGCCGTCTGCGGGGGCGATGATGGCGTTTCGCTGGGAGGGGATGGCCCGGTCCGGGTCGCGGAAGAACAACACGCCACCGGCACCGGCAATCAGCACCAGTGGGATCGGCCACCACCAGCCCAGGATGCCAAACGCCACAGACACCAGCACCGAGATGCCGATGATCGTGAGCCATTCCATTCTCGCGTGCGGGCTGAGCATGTTTCAATAGGTCGGCCGGGCGGGGCCTGGATCGGTAAAGAAAACCGACGGCACTGGCCGTCGGCGTAGGTTAGAACTTGGAGCACATCCTCCGCGTGACGCGGGGCAGTGCCATGACCGGAGTTACTTCGTGCCGCTCATCGCTTTGCCGACGAACATCCCCACCACGCCGAAGATGATGGAGACCACCAGCAGCCCGCCGCACCACAGGTAAAGCATGTTCGCGTCCTGTGTCATCAGCGAGGTGACCTGGCTCCGCGCCCCGGCCAGGGCGGCGATCACCACCATCAGCCCCAGCACCAGCGTGATCATCGTCCCGAAGAACAGGCCCGATGTCAGGCCAGACCCAGCCGGATCGTAAGCCTCCGGCGCGCTGTACGTCACCGGTGCCGATTGCGTAGCTGCGGAAGACGTGGGGATCACCGATGATGGCTCGCCGAGGTTCTCCAGGCCCGATGGCCCCGAGGCCCCGGTCTCCATCGAGAGCGCACCATCGAACACGCCGGATGAACCTGCGGCCGAGTCCAGCTTGGCGTCCGACGCTTCGCCCGAGCCGGGGTAGATTTCATCGAGCAACTCGGCACCAAGCGAGGTGTCGTCTGACTCGCGGGTCAGGTCCAGGAGGCCCGAGCCGGAGCCGACCGATTCCAGTGCCAGGTCTTCATCGGAAATCGAGGAGGCGGTGACCTGCGTCTGCGCCATCGGGTCGGCGTGGTCGATCTCGCCGGCATCGAAGACGGAGATGCCGGTCGCTTCGCGTGGGTCTTCCCGGCGGGAGGGCGGCGCGGGCTTGCCGGTGTCTGAGCGGAGGTCGATCGCGTCGGTGTCACCGGAGTCCGCGAGCGAGATGCCGGTGCCCGATGCCCCGCTGCCCGCCAGCGCATCCACCTGGTCACGCTTGAACATCAGGCGGTCGCGGTCACGGAACTGCTGGAGCTTGCCGTCCGACGCCATCTGCTTGATGGTGTCCGGCCCGAGTCCCAGTTTTTCAGCGGCTTCTTCGAGCGTATAGAACATCTTGGCCATGCGTATTGACTCCGTTTACGAAACCTTTCGGCTGGCTAAACACCCGCCGAGCCATGCCCGGGAAATAACCTACCCAAGCAAGAGGCCTGTCGATTTATCATAAGTCCTTTAGTGGACAATCACAAGGCCTGTGTGTGAGCCAGACGATCCGGTCTCAAGACGCCCCGCCGGGAACGCCTCACGCTGTTACCCAACGGGGTTAACCCGCGTTGGGGAGCTGCGCGCTGTAGTTGTTTAAGGCGTTTCTAATCTGCTCAACAGCGTTCTTCGTGGCCTCTCCGCTGTAGGACCGCTCGGCCTGGGTCGTGGCGTCACTGATGACAGTCTGGGCTTCGGTGACCAGGGCGTCCCGCTGCTGCACAAGTGTCGGCTGTGCCTGAGCGATGGCGGAGTCCGCGGGGACACCGGTACGCCGGAGGCCGTCGGTCAAGGTCTGCGTGAGCTTGGCCATGGACTGGGCGGCGATGGCGTGCTGCGTCACCACGCCAGCCAGATCAGCGCGGGCGGTGAGCAGGTCCAGGTTGAGGGAATCGCGGGCGTCGGCTGGGGCGTGCTTCAGCGCAGTTTCGATACGTTCGATGGCTTTGTTGATCTTCTCACGCGTCTGCTCTAACGGCTGCACCACCTGACTCTGATACTCGGCGGTCAGGGCTTCAAAACGGGTCAGCAGTTCCTCGAATCGCTTGTCACGCTCGGCCTGGTGCAGCCGTTGCATGGTCTGCGTGTCGGCAAGGCGTTTGGCGGCGGTGTCGCGGTGCTGGGTGACTTCGTTGAGTGACTTGGTGATGGAATCAAGCCGATCCTTCACGCCGCTGATGCTGACCTCAAGCCCGGCGATCGCGAGCGCGTGGCTGTCGGCTTGGATCGACGCGACGCTGGCTTCACGCTTGGCCGCCGACTCCTGATCCAGGAAATCGAAATGGGCTTCACCTTCCACCACAAACGCTTCTTGGGCAAATGCCAGAGCCTCGGCGGTTTTCTTCATCGCGAGGCTGCGCTGGGCTTTCTCCTTGGCCTGCTCGGATTCCAGTTCTGCTGTCAACGTGCGGTGCTGATTGTCCAGCGTATCGCGTTGCTCGGTCAGGGATGCGATCTCGCGGTTGAGCGTGGTGAGGAGCTCGGCGTCGTTCTGGTTCAGCACGGAACCTGCGGCATCGGTGCGTTCGATGACCGCGAGCAGATCGAGCAGTTGAGAAGAGAAGGCGGCCACCAACTGGGTCGCGGCATCGGAAGCGGCGAGTTGCTGGTGACGTGCTGCGGACAGGTTGATGCCCGCGAGCAGCTTAAGGGCTGTGGCCTTCTGCCCGTCCGATGAGCCGGTGCTTGTCGCCACGGTCTGGAGGTCTTGGATAGCCTTATTCAGTTCCTCTTGGCGGTACTCATAACGGACGACCTGGTTCTCAAGCGCGACATTCTGCCCACCCTGCGCGTACGCGGGGTTAGCCAGCTTGTACTCGGCGGACACAAAGCCAGCCTCGGCATGCGCGATCGTCGCGGCGGCGTTCTCCAGGACAGCCTGCATGCCCGTGACGTTGGCGGCACGCTCATCGCAGCCTGTGGACCCGAGCATCACGGCAAGCGCCAGCGCAGCCGGTGAGCCGCAGCGTGAGAAGGTGGTGAACAGGGTCGGGCGGGATGAATCCATCGTGGGTGGTTCCGGCGGGGTCAGGTGTGGGTCAGACTTCGGTGGAGCGGCGGTCGGTGAGTGCATTGCGCGACGTTATGGCGCGGGATGAGTGGGCGGGGTGTAGGTGATGCCATACTCAGGATTGCGGTAAAGCGACCCGATCCACTCGGCCAACTGGAGGTACTTTTCGTCGTCAGGGCCTTTGAAGAATGGCCTCCAACCCGGCACATCCGGCGCTTTGAATTTCGCATCCTGCCGGGGCAGGCCCCACTGCAGGAGCAGGGAGTCGGTGGGCCGGCTGCGGTCAATCATCCGGGCGTCGGCGTTCTGGTAGGACTGGAGGATGAAAAAATCGGTGTAGGAGGTCCGGACCCTGTCGCCCTTGCCCCCGAAGAGGTACAGGCCATCCACCTGGCCCCCACCGAAGTATCGCGCGAAGTAGGTGGTGATGTAGGTGGGGTAGATCTCCTGCCGGAACTTGAGCATGGCTGGCGGGTCTTCGATGACGCGGATCTGGCTGTAGAGCTCGCGTGCCCGGAGGTCGAAGAACAGCGGGATCTGCTCGTAACCCTGTAGCCGATAGAAGTCATCTTGAGCCTTACGACCCTTGGGCGTGACTTCCTGGTCGGCATAATTTTTAAACAGCTCTGCGATTGTTTCCCGCGGGATAATGACCCGGGGCTTGAGCTCGCGGAGGTCCACGGGCAGTTCCCAGAGGCGGAGGAGGTTGATGTCCTCGTCGGTTAATTGCTGTTCACGCAGCGCGGCGGGGCCGGTGGGGGTCGCGGGCGTTGCGGGTTGGGCGTCCGGCGTGGTAGGGGTCTTGGGTGTGGTGGCCGGGCGCTCTCGCTCTTCCTGCAGGCGGATGGCATCCACGATCACCGCGTCAAGCCGTTCCACTTTCTCGGCATCGGGGAACTGCTGCCGCAGGGCCAGCGTCTCGGTCCGGGCGAGTTTGAGCGCCCCCAATTCGTACATGTCGTACGCGAGCTTCCACCGTCCATCCAGGTCGTCATCTGCAAGCTCAGCCCGGCGCTGGGCGTAGATATCATCATTGGACTTTTTGATGGTCAGCGTCTTGATGTCGCTGCGTCTGATCGGGGTCTGCACCTCGGAGATCAGAAGCGTGACGACGCGGTCGTCTTCGGATATCAACTGCCCTTCGAACGTCTGCCCGCTATTTGTCTCGACCACCGCCACCCTTGCGCCCGCGGTCAAGCCGACCACAGAGAGCATCAGGATCACGGCCGCCATACTGCCATCGTGAATCCAACGCATGTTCGGTCTCCGAGAGGCTGCGATACATCGGTTGTGGCTGGGCTGCCGACGGCAAACCCTTTCACAGTCCGGCCTTGCTGTCACCTTACCCAGTATATCCAAACCCAGCCCGGTCCGAAACCGGCAACCCCGTTTTCGGGGCATCCGGCAACCGGGACGCGACGGAGCGGGGCGCACGCCGGGCTTACGCCTCCTCGTCTTCGTCCTCGCAGAGCAAATCCTGCACCATATTGATCAGCCGTTCGAGCCGCACCGGCTTAAGCAGGTAGCCATCGACCTTGAGCTCCTCGGCAAACTGCTGGTGACGCTTGCCCTCGTTGGCGGTGACCATCACGACCTTGGGCGGGGATTCGAGCTGCTTGATGCGCTCAAGCACCAGGAAGCCGGACCGCTTGGGCAGCATCATGTCCAGCACGACCAGGTCGGGTGGCTCGGTCTCACAAACGCGCACGGCGGTATTGCCATCGCCACAAACCTGGGTCAGTGCCCCCTCGGACTGGAGCGCGTGGTCGATCGCGGAGCGGACCTCGGGGTCGTCATCGACGATGAGGATCTTGAGGTTCTCCAGACGTAGTTCATCACCGGGTTCAACCATCTTATGCTTGCCTTCCGTGGGCTTGGGTCGGGGGAGTAAACGGGGAGCCGGCGTTCGGCTCCGGGTGGGTCTCGTATTGTCAGGCCCCGGGGCCTCAGGGTCAAGGCGGCAGCCAAACGCCACGCCACGCCGGTCACGATTCGGGCGTCGCACAGCACAAACGGTCCATGTCCTCCTGCGTCATCCAGGGCAGGGCTTCGAGGTTGCGCCTGAGGCCGGAGGGCACCGGCTTACCCTCGCGCTCGTGCCTTGGCCGACTCTTCCATCGGCGGTGCATCCACAGGTACTGCTCAGGCCGGAGGCGGACCATCTGCTCGATGGCTCGGTTGAACCGGGCTGTGATGTAGAAAAGCGGGTCGCGTTGGTCAGCCCAGTCTTCGGGGTAAATGATGTCGGTCGTGCCGATCTGATAGTGGAATCCGGGTCCTGTGCGGTGCGCGTAGCCACAGACCACCGGGGCGTTGTGATTCATCGCCAGCAGCCCGATCGACTTATAGCTGCTGGCCAGACGGCCAAAGAAGGGTACGAAAAGGCCGCGGTCGCCCGCGTTTTGGTCGGCGATGAAGCCAAGTGCGCCCCCCCGCTGCATGACCGCCAGCATCCGGTCCGTGGCATCCCATTTGGTGATGATGCGCATCCCCCTGTGCTCACGGATACCCAGCAGCCAGTCATTGATCAGCCGGTGGTCCAGGGGCCTGGCGATGGCGTCCACGTCAAAACCCATCGCGGCCATATAAAAGCCCAGCACCTCCCAGTTGCCCACGTGACCGGTGACCAGCACCGCTGGCCTGTCGGACCCGAGTATCTCGATTGCCCGGCCCATGCCGCTCACGTCGATGCGGTCCGCCCAGCGGTCGGGGCTGATGATGCGAGGCGTCTGGATCACCTCGACCACCAGACGAAGCAAGTGCTCGTTGGAGGCCTGCACTACCCGGCTCACGCGCTCGATTGACCATTCCGGGAACGCCAACGCGACGCTCTGCTCGGCACGCAGGCGGTGCCGTTTATCCAGGCGGTGGACCATTCGGCCTATCGCCGCGGCGGTCTGCAGGTTCTGATCCACCGGGAACGCGCCGATCGCTGCGGCCACAAGCCGCGCGGCGACATAGCTGGACCACATCTTGACCGGGCCGAATTGTGCCATGACATGGGGCTGCCGAGGATGACAGAAGCCCAGGGATTAGATCCCTGGGCTTCGTGGGGGCAAAGTGTGACGCCGGACGAACTTACCGGCGGTAATAGCCCACCAGCGCGAGGAAGCGGTTCTGGTTGAGCACCGGGACCGACAACTCGCGGGCCGTCGTCGTCAGCCGGACGTAGGTCTCATAGTTCCGCATCGCCTCGGCGTGGGCGCGGATGATGGTGGGGTCGATGACATCGGCGGGCAGGGGATCGGGGATGGCGGGTTCCCGGCCGAGCACGAGGAAATCCACATCCCAGTTCAGGTCATCGGTGACTTGGCCACCCCACCGCGTGATCATGCTCTTGATGCGGTCCCGATCGCGGATGGAGGTGAGGCCGGAGTTGTCGATGTCGAAGTCCCCGTACACGTGGAACTTAAAGGATGCGTTGGGGTCATAGATCAGGTTGGCGATCTGGTCGTTGGGGGTGATCGTCTGGCCACGCACCTGCCGGACAATGCGGGCGACCGCGGTCCGGGCATCCAGGTCGAGGATCTCGATCGTCGCCTTGCCGCGCAACTCATCGTAGTTGTTGAGTTTGATCAGCTCATCGGCGCCAAAGACCTCGAAGGTCATCCCAAGCTGGAGGAAGTCCTCAGAGCCACGGTTGATGTAGACCTTGTTCTGCTCGGGGACCAGCGAGATGATCAGCCCGTCTGCGGGGATCAACTCCGGCGGCCCGAGGGTGTCGGACTTGCGCGTCTCTAGGATAGCCAACCGGCCACGCAGGTCGGCAATGATCGCGTCTTTCTCCTCGTTCTGAGCAACCAGCCCGTCGATGGTGCTCTGCATCTGGGCACGGAGGCCTTCCATCTCCGTGCGGAGGCTGTCCTTCATGGCGGGGAAGCCCGCGGTGGCTGTCGCCAAGGCAGTGTTGGTCTCGGTTGAGGTCGCGGTGATCCTTGCAAGGTTGGCGTTGAAGCCCGCCGCAAGCTTATCACGCTCGGCGTTGGCGTCTGATGCGCGCTTCTCTGCCGCGGCCTGAGCCGAGCGAGCAGTCTCGGTCTGCTGACGGGCGGCGGCCAATTCCTGGCGGAGCTGGTCCACGGCGGTCAGCAGCGGGCCATCGACCTGCTTCTGGGTGACCTTCTGATTGAGGACCGCATCGACATCAAGCCCGGCCTCGGGGGTAATCATCGCCTTGAGACGGGTCCGCTCATCCATCAGCTTGGATACGACGGTCTCGCGGCTACGCGTGTCCATCTTGGAGATGATCTCCTGAACGTCCGTCGAGCTACGCTGGGTCGCGTTGGCGAACTGGTCAAGCTGCCGCTTGGCCTCGGCCGCTTCCTGCTGGTATTTGTCGTTCTGCGTGTACGTGACAATGAACAGGATCATGAAGATGAAGAAGCCTGTTCCGACAATCACCAGTGACCAAGCGAACGCCGCACCGCCGCCACCGCTTCGAGTTCGTGCCATATTGACTCTCCGATAGGGAACCAAGGTAAGGAAAGCAAACGCTAAGTGTCGGCGATCAGAGGGTTTTCGTCAACCCCACCCCCGTAAAAATCTCCCCGACCAGCCCCCCGTAACGCCTGACCCGGCTACCGGTCCACCCACGGACACCGGTCGGACTTGCTGACTGACCATTTCACCCGCGCAAACCCAGCCTCAGCGGCCCCAGCCGCCACACGCTCGCGGTAGGCCGGGAGGTAGGGCCGCTCGCAATGGGTGTGCCCGGTCAGCACCACTGTCTTGCCCCGGGCGACCAGTTCCAGCACCTGGTGGTGACGCATTTCGCCGGTGAGATAAGCGTCGGCCTCCGCCCCCTCAAAGAGTGAACCACCCGCGCCGGGGCACACCGCTACCACACGGATCGGCCTGGCCTTGGCAGGAGCCCCCACCCGGACACGGGGCAAACCGAGCATCTTCTTGACGCGTCCAACCAGTGTCGCCACGGGTACTGGCGTTGCCAGATGGGTCAGCCGACCCGCGCCAGCCGCTTCGTCCTGCGCGGGTCGATCCTCAGCCAGCTTGAACACGTCGATGGCCGGCTCCTCGTAGCTATGCGTGGCCCGGATCGCCCGCACCACCGAGCCGACATCCATCGCCCGGCACATCATCTCCAGCCGCAACTCCCGCACCCGCTCAAACCGCCCTACCTTTCCCACACTCGGATTCGCACCTTCGCCGGGGGTGAACGTGCCGAAGCCCTCCGCGTTGAACGAGCAGCCGCTGTATCGCCCGAAATCCCCCGCGCCTTCCATCAGCATGGCCTCACGCACCGCGTCCGCCTCGTCGTGAGGCACGAACACGACGACTTTGTAGTGGTCATTGGTCACGATGCGATCCTCAATCGCGAACCTCGCCTCGCTGGGCCCAAGCCCGTCACACAGCCAATCCGTCATGCCACCCCGCACCGCGTCCAGGGCTGTATGGGGTGAGTAGATCGCGATCTGCCGCTTCACCGCCTCGACCAGCACACGCTGCTTCAATGTGGCGTCCGTGAGCCGGGCCACAGGCTCAAAGATCGGTGGGTGATAGGCCACGACCAGGTTGGCCCCACGTTTGATCGCCTCGGCCATCACCGGCTCGGTGAGGTCGATACATAGCAGGCCATGAGACACACGCTGCGCATGGCTGCCGACATGAAGCCCGACCTTGTCCCAAGCCTCAGCCAGGTGCTCCGGCGCAATAGCCCGCAACACCGCCAGCACATCGGATACGCTCGCCGTCCTGACCACTCGCTTCGCCATGCCACCAGCATACCGACCACGCCCGCCTGCGACAGCCTGCATCCTGCGAGCACGCCGCAACACGCAGCAAAACGAGCTTGCATCCGCCGCATCGCGGCTCATTGCTGCTTTGCTTCTCGGATGACGGCGAGGAAGGCTTGGCCGTAGCGTTCGAGCTTGGATTGGCCCACGCCGTTGATTTGCAGGAATTGCTGCTCGGTGGTGGGTCGGTCGTTGGCCATGCCGATGAGGGCCCTGTCGCCGAAGACGACGTAGGGCGGGACGTCCTGCTCCTGCGCCAGTTTCGCCCGGAGCTTGCGCAGCGCGTCGAACAACGGCTGGGCATCGGGGGCCAGATCGACCGGGGCACGCCGCGGCTTGCGGGCTGCGCTACCGGCCTTCTCAGCGATCGCGCGGCTGACGGCCAACTGAATGGCCAGCGTACCCTTAAGCAGCGGCTTGCTGTCTGCGGTGAGGCGGGCTGTGCGGTATTCGTCTTCGCTCAGCGCGAGATAGCCCTCCGCGATCAGGCTTTCCGCCAGTTGTCGCCAGTAACCCGCGGCCTTGTCGGCCCCGATGCCGTGGACGCTGAGTTGATCGTGACCCAGCTCAAGCACGCGTTGCGCTTTTGAGCCCCGCAGCACATTGATGACGTGCGTCAGGCCGAACCGCTGGCCGGTGCGTGCGACGGTGCTCAGAAGCTTGCGTGCATCCTGCGTCGCGTCGATCAGCCTCGGGGGCTTGATGCAGTTGTCGCAGTGGCCGCAGCGGCCGGGGTGTTCCTCGCCGAAGTACGCCAGCAGCGGCACCATGCGGCAGGCTGTCCCGTGCGCAAAATTGATCATCCGCTTGAGCTGCCACTGGGAGTGCTCGCGCTCGGCGGGGTCTTCCTTCTGGTTGATGAAATACTCGATCTTGCCACGATCACCCGCGGCGTAGAAAAGAATGCAATCCGCGGGCAGGCCATCACGACCCGCGCGGCCCGTCTCCTGGTAGTAGCCCTCGAGGTGACGGGGCAGATCGGCGTGCATCACAAACCTCACGTCCGGCTTGTCCACACCCATGCCGAACGCAATCGTCGCCACACACACCCGCGCGTTGCCGAAGATGAAAGCGTGCTGGGCAGACTGTCGCTCCGCGTGCCCCATGCCCGCGTGGTACGACACCGCCGCCACATCGCGAGACCGCAGCTTGTCCGTCAGTTCATCCACACCCTTGCGCGAGTTGCAGTAGATGATGCCCTCGGCCGTGGGGCGCTCAGCCAGATAGGCCATGACCTGATCGAACATCTGGTGCTTGGGCCGCACTTCGTAGTAAAGGTTCTCGCGCTCGAACCCGCCACGGTGGATCGCGGGGTCGCGCAGGTGGAGCTGCGCCACGATGTCCTCCGCTACGCGCGGCGTGGCGGTCGCGGTCAACGCGATCAGCGGCGTGCTCGTGAAGCGATCCGCGAACGGCCCGGCGGGGTCACGCATCGGGCCCACCATGCGGTACTCGGGGCGGAAGTCGTGGCCCCACTCGCGGATGCAGTGCGCCTCGTCGATGGCGATCCGCGTGACCGGCAGACGCTGGAGCAAGGCCCGGCCGGCGCTACTCATCAGCCGCTCCGGGGAAAGGTAGAGCAGGTCGTACCGCCCCGCGATCGCATCCCGCTCGCGGCGGTCTGCTTCGCTGCGGTCCAGTGTCGAGTTGAGCAGCGTCGCGGAGATGCCGTTGGCTTCCAGCAGGTCCACCTGGTTGTGCATGAGCGCGATCAGCGGCGAAATGACAAGCGTGATCCCGGTCGGCATTGTGGCATGGGGTCGTGCCGGGCCAGCGTCCCGGTTCGCCACCGGACCTTGACGATCCGCCAGCGCGGGCAGTTGATAGCACAGGCTCTTGCCCCCGCCCGTGGGCAGCACCACAAAAACATCCCGCCCAGCCAACGCGTCCTCGATGATCTCGCGCTGCATGGGCCGGAAGCCATCGTGCCCGAAGTACCGCTTGAGAAGCGGATGGAGCCTGTCGTCCGGCTGCGGGGCGTGGGCGGGGGGAGCTGTGATGGGTCGCGTGGCCTCGGCCATAAGCGTCAGCTTAACACAGTGAGCCCCGCATTTCGGGGTATCTCGTTTGCCTCACCCCCCTGCCATGCTAGACTTGCCGACTCCCACCCGCCAAGCCCCACGAGCCAAACCCACGCATGCGATTAACCGATATCCTCCAACCCGACTGCATACGGGTCCCGCTCGCATCGACGGACAAGCAGTCCGCGATTTTCGAGCTTGCCGATCTGCTCTGTGCGCACACCCCGATCGAGGACCCCGAGGAACTCAAGCAGGCCGTCTGGGCACGTGAAACCACACGCACCACCGGCATCGGCCACGGCATCGGCATCCCGCACGGCAAGTGCGACGGCGTCGATAAACTCCGCATGGCGATCGGCACCACCCCCCCAGACTCCGAAGGCATCGAGTTCGGCTCCATCGACAAGAAGCCGGTGGACCTGGTCATCCTCCTCGCCTCACCACTGGACCAGACCGGCCCGCACATCCAGGCGCTGGCCAAGATCAGCCGGATGCTCACCGACGCGGTCATCCGTACCCAACTCAAGCAGGCCCCGGACGCCCAAACACTCTACGACATGATTGTGCAGCACGAGAAGTTGACAGCGTGAGAGCATTGCCAAGGCAACGCTCCCCGACGGTCGCGGCTCGGTTGGGCATCGCCCCCCGAGCACCACTCAAGCGACTTGCTGATTATTCTTCCGCGAGGGCCGCGTCGATCGCGGTGACCAACACCTCGGACTCGGGCGTCACCTTCGAGCGGAAACGTTGAACCAACTCGCCCTGGCGGTTAATCAAAAACTTCTCGAAGTTCCACTTCACCGGCCCCTTGTCCGCGAGCGGGGCGCTGTCGCCGGTGAGATACTGGAACAGCGGCGCAGCATCCTTGCCATTCACATCCACCTTGCTGAACAGCGGGAACGTCACGCCATACTTCTCCTCGCAGAACGCGGCGATCTCTTCCTCCGTGCCCGGCTCCTGCCCGCCGAACTGGTTGCACGGGAAGCCCAGGATCACCAGCCCCTTCTCGTGGTGGTCGGTGTAGAGCTTCTGCAGCCCCTTGTACTGCTTGGTGTGCCCACACTTGCTGGCCACGTTGACGATGAGCACCACCTTGCCCTTGTACTGCGAGAGGTCCACGGGGTTGCCATCGATATCGTTCATGGTGAACTGGAGCGGTGTGGTCACGGGGGTCTCCTCTTGTGTCGCGGCCGGGGCCTGCTCGCCAAACGCCAGACATGCAGCCACCGCCATCGCTGCGGCACCAGTGATCATGGACAAGGTCGGTCGCAACATTGAATACTCCATCAGGTAAGGAACGGGCTTAACGCCAGAACGAACCGGGCCGGGGTCAACACAACCCCATTCACGCACCAGTATAGCGCACCGCCCGGCAAATCTCCTGTCGGGCCACAACACCGTGCAGGGACGTCAGCGGACGATGCGTGCGCCGCCGCCCTTGACGACGTGCTCGAGTTCCTTGAGCGTGATCTCGGAGGTGTCGCCCCGGGTGGTCATGAGCATGGCCCCGTGGCAGGTTCCCCAGTTGACAGCCTCGGCCGGGGTCTTGCCGGTGAGGAAGGCATAGGTGAAGCCGGAGGCAAAGCCGTCGCCGCCGCCCACGCGGTCTTCGAGGATCAGTCGCTCGAAGTTGGGGCCGTGGTAGAACGCGTCGTGTTCCGCGTCGTAAAGGATGGCGGACCAATCGTTCTCGGTGGCGTTGATGACAGCCCGGAGGGTGGTGCCGACGATTTTGATGTTGGGGTAGTCCTTGGCGACCTGCCGGACCATGGATTTGTAGTGCTCGATGGGCAACTCGCCGCCGCCCTCGATGTCGGCCCCCTCGACCTCGTAACCGAGCACCTTCTGGAAGTCCTCTTCGTTGCCGATCAGGCAGTCGATGTATTTCATCAATGGCTTGGTGGTGGCGATGGCGTCGGCACTGGACCAGAGCTTGGAGCGGAAGTTAAGGTCGTAGCTGACAATGGTGCCGGCCTCATGCGCAGCCTTGAGCGCCTCGGCCGCGACCTTACGCGTACTCTCGCTGAGGCACGTAAAGATGCCGCCGGTGTGGAGCCAGCGGACGCCACGCCCCCGGAAGAGTTTGTCCCAGTCCACCTGGCCCGGTTGCATGTTGGCGGTAGCGGAGTGGCCCCGGTCGTAGAGGGTGACCGCGGCCCGTGGCCCGACGCCGACCTCGGTGAAGTTGAGCCCCATGCGAGCCTTGCGTCCGACACCGTCGTAAGGCATGGTGACCACGTGTGAGACATCCATGCCGACGCCGCGGGCCTGGTTGAGCGCGATCATCGAGACGGGGTTGTCCACCAGCCCACCGACCCACCCGGTCCGCAGCCCCAGGCGGGCCAGCGCGTAAGCGACGTTGAACTCTCCCCCGCCGACGTACACATCAAACTTCTTCGCGAACTCGATCCGGCCGTGGCCCTCGGGCGAGAGGCGGACCATGCACTCGCCGAGGGCGACGAGGTCGAGTTCACATTGATCTGCGGGCTTGAGTTTGAGCGACATCGGTCTGGTTCCTTGCTGCCTGAAAGTGAGGGGGTGGGTAAGTGGTCGGTCGGCTGACTCGGCGGACCTGATTCGTCGGCATAGCATAGCGATTCGTTCGTGACCGTCACGCCATGCGACGTAAGGCGTTGCATATTCACAAGGGATCGGTAACCTCCGGGCATGAAAACTGCTTCACCGCGACCCTCGGCCCTGGGGCTTGCCCCGTCGTTTGGCTTCGGCGACCGCATGGGCCTGGCAGGGCCGGGTCACCTCGCCGCGCTCCGGCAGGACGGCGGGCCGATCAAGGGCCTCTTCGCTCAGCAGTCCATCCGAGAGATGACCCGGACGCAGCGTACCCCGCGCGATGTAATGTCCGCCGCGATCGATACGCTTGCCGCGGGGGGCTACACCGAGGCATGGGGCGCGGATGCGGACCACCTCAAGCTGCCCGCTGATGTGGATGTCACAGCAGACGCGGGCTTCGTGTTCTTCACGATCGACCCCTCCGCGCACGTGGATCAGAAGGCAGACAACTACACGGCAAATGAGATCGACGCGATGTACCACGCCCCAGCGTGGGCGGCGGACTACCTGGGCAAGACCATCGCAGTGCCCGGCGGGCCGACCGTGAAGTTCGACTCACCGACCGTGAAGCGTGCGGCAGTGAAGTACGGAAGGGCCATCGACCACGCCATCGAGCTCGCTGCTTACATCAAAACTGCAGCCTCCCAGCGTGGCCAGGACCACGAGATCGAGATCAGCGTGGACGAAACCGACCAGCCGACCACGCTTGCCGAGCACTACATCATCGCTGAGCAGCTCCTCAAGTCGGGCATGAATCTGGTGTCGCTGGCACCCCGGTTCATCGGCGAACTGGAAAAGGGGATCGACTACATCGGGGATGTGGAGGCACTGGAGCGCTCCCTTGCCGATCATGCCGCGATCGCCCGGCATCTTGGGCCGTACAAGCTGAGCCTGCACTCGGGTTCGGACAAGCTGTCGATGTATGCCCGGTTTGCCCGCGCGACCGCGGGGCTGTTCCACGTCAAGACCGCGGGCACGAGCTATCTCGAAGCGTTGCGTGTGGTGAACCGCCACGCGCCACAGACGTTCCGGGAGATCGTTGATTTTTCGCGTGGCCGGTACGACACCGACAAGGCCACGTATCACGTCCACGCTCAGGTGGCCGATGTGCCCGCCCCGGCTGATGTGGCCGACGACCACGAGCTTGAGGGGCTGTATCTGGAGCACTGGGACCAGGTGCCCCATGGTTGCGGCTTCACGATGCCCGGGCGGCAGATACTGCACTGCACGTTCGGCTCGGTGCTGACCAGCAAGCGGTTCGGGCCGATGGTCTTCCAGATCCTTCGCGAGCACCCCGATACACACCGCAGTATTCTCGCGGACCACTTCGGGCGGCACCTGTGTGCGTTGCGCGCGGGGTTGTGAAGCCTAAGCCCACACCGCGAAGATTATGTCTCTGAAAGAAAGGCCGCGAGACCCCTGATGAAGCCATCACCACCCGTCATCACCCTGCCCGACGACCCGTTGGCAACACTGCGTGCAGCACCGCCCTATGTGCTTGCCACGGCCGAGCGGTTCGAGCAAGCGAAGGCCAATGCCGTCAGGGACCCCGGCCTCGCGGCCATGATCGACGCCATCCGCGCGCAAGCCACCGCCCTGCTCGATGAGCCGCCGCGGACCCACGACATCCCCGACGGCAAGCGGTTGCTTGAGGTCAGCCGCGACGTGGTGGACCGGGTCACGATACTGGCGTTTACCTGGCGCATGGGGCCGGAGGACCGTTGGCGTGATCGGCTCTGGGCCGAGCTCGACGCGGTGAGCCGGTTCCCCGACTGGAACCCGTCGCACTTCCTGGACACAGCGGAGATGGCCCACGCCGTGGCGATCGGCTACGACTGGCTGCATGAGGCGTGGAGCGACGCGCAGCGAAAGACCCTGCGCGATGCGATGATCCATCACGCGATTGAGCCGGCGTTTGGCAGGTATCGCGGCGGGGCAAACTGGAGTTGGGACGTCGCGGTCAACAACTGGAACGTGGTGTGCAACGGCGGGATCCTGACCGCCGCCATCGCCATCGCGGCCGACGAACCAGACGTTGCCCGCGAAGTGCTGCGGAACGCGCTGACGAAGATGCCCATCTGTCTCCAGCACTTTGCACCCGACGGCGGCTGGCCCGAGGGCCCCGGCTACTGGGCATACACACTCCGCTACCTCGTCGCGTCGCTCTCGACCCTGCACGCAGCGCTCGGCACGGACTTTGGCCTTGGCGACCTGCCGGGGCTTTCGCAGACCGCTGGCTTCCCGTGTGTTTTCACAGGCCCGGCGGGGCAGACCTTCAACTATTCCGACGGCAACGCGGGCACCCCCAAGGCCCCGCCGTGGAGCAGGAGCCACGTCTTCCATTATCTGGCGCACCACTACCAGGACCCCCGCTGGATCGTGCCCGATCTGTGGCAAGATAAACCGCACGCGCTCAACGTCCTCTACCACCAGCCTACACCCGCGAACCCGCCCATGCCGCCGCTCGATGCGCATTACCAGAGCGTCGAGGCTGTGGTCATGCGTTCGGCCTGGGGCGATCCTCACGCGTTCTACGTCGCGACCCAGTGCGGCAAGAACACCGTCGGCCACAACCAGGCAGACCTTGGCACCTTCGTCTTCGATGCCGCGGGCCACCGCTTCGCGGAAGACCTCGGACCCGACGACTACAACTTGCCGAGCTTCTTCGGGGAACAGCGCTACACCTACTACCGCAACCGCGCCGAGGGCCACAACATCGCGGTGATCGATCCGGACGCCACGGCCGGGCAGGACGTCAACGCCGGCGGCAGCGTGACCGCATTCGATCCCGATCCGGCCTCACCTTCCGTGACAATGGACCTTACCGCGGGCTACCCCGCCGCGCAGAGCTATACCCGCCGCATCGGCCTGCCGGACCGCAAGGCGCTTGTCATCGAGGACGAAATTGAACCCAAGCGGGCGTGTGATGTCTGGTGGTTCTGGCACACGCGGGCCACCATCGTCGTGGCGGATGACGGCCAATCCGCCTTGCTTCGGCGTGGCACCGCGGCGATCAGGCTCACGCTCGAATCCAACCCGCCCGCCCGCTTCATCGCGATGGATGCCCGCCCGCTGCCGACCTCACCCGATCCAGTGGGCCAGAACCCCAACAACGGCGCGAAACTGCTGAACAACGCCCTGCACCACCGCGTCAAAGTCGGCGACACCCCCCGCTTCGGCGAGCCGGACCCGGAACAGGCCATTCGAAAGCTGGCCGTGAAGTTTGAGAACAGCCGGGGCATCAAGCTCAAGGTGGTCGCTCACGTCGAGCCGTAGCGCGGACTAGTCATGCCGCAGGGCGACGATGGGGTCTTGCCACGCGGCCTTGATCGCGGGATACAAGCCAAACGCGACACCCGTGAGCACGGCAAAGCAGAACGCAATCACCGTGTAGACCATGCTGAACACAGGGCTTGGCAACTGGGTCTGGAATTGGCTGATGACCCAGAGTGCCGTCACCAGCACGATGCCGACGATCACACCGATCACCCCGCCCACACCCGAGAGCACGGTGGTCTCGACCAAAAACTGTGCGATGATGTGCTGCCGTGTCGCGCCCATCGCCCGCCGGATGCCGATCTCACGTGTGCGTTCGGTGACCGAGGCGAGCATGATGTTCATGATGCCGATCCCGCCGACCAGCAGGCTCAGCGCCGCGATGAACACGATCAGCAGCGTGAAGATGAACTGGGTGCGTTCGGCCTGCGTCAGCAGCTCCAGCGGGACGATGACGGTGACGTCCTGCTTGTCGCCGTGGGTCAGGTCCATGGCCCGGCGGATCTTGGCGGCGAGCGGGATCACATCGTCTTTGTCTTCCGTGCGGACCACCAACTCGGTGAGCTCGACCTGCGTGATCTCCATCGTTCCCGAGCCACGGTTCATGCGTGTGTCGCCGAAGCTGGTGAGCGCAACCTGCATTGGGATGTGGATGTCAAAGTTCAGGTCGCGCCCGACCAGCGCCGTGCCCGCCCCACCCGCGAGGCCGATCGGCCGCAAGACTCCGATCACCGTGAACGTGTGCTCATCGACACGGAAGGTGGCCCCCACCGGGTCCTGCAACGGGAACAGCCGCTTGGCGACCGCGTCGCCGATGACCGCGACATTGTCCCGGCGCTGGGTGTCCAATTCGCTGATGTATCGGCCCCTGGCGAGCCGCAGCGATGTGACCTCGATCAACTGCGGGGTGGTGCCAAAGACCTCCGCCGGGGCCGTGTTGTACCCGTTGATGACTTGCGAGCCTACCCGTTTGAGCGGGACCATGGCCTGGATGGGGCCGATGGTGCTTTCGATCCGATGCACATCCCGCCGCAGGATGCCATAGGAGAGGACCCGCTGCCCCGCGTTGTCGCCCACATTCGCGGGCGCTGGCGGCTTGACGGATCGCACGATGATGTTGTTGGCCCCCATGTCCAGGATGCTGCGCAGGGCTTCCTGCTTAGTCCCCTCGCCGTGCGCCGCCATAGCGATGACCGCCGCGACACCGATGATGATGCCCAGCGCGGTGAGCAGCGACCGCAGCTTGTGCAGCATGAGGTTGGCAAAGCCCAGGCGGAGTGTTCGCAGAAGGAAGGCCATGAGATCGGGCTAGCAAGCGGGGCGGAGGATGCGTGGCTGGGCTGTCGGGGGCTGTTGGTGTGCGGAGTTATGGATCGGGTTACACTAGGCATCCATTGTAACGGACAGGCTTACTCATGGCTGATATCGAGGTCGTCACCGAAACCGAGCAGACCGGGCACTGGCAGTACCGCGTGCGCGTGTTCGATCTTGGCAGGACGCACGAACACGACGTCACCCTGAGCTTTCAGGACTACGACCTGTGGTGCCGTGGCCGTGTCTCGCCTTCCCGGGTGGTAGAGGCTGCTTTCAAGTATCTGTTGGACCATGAGCCGGCATCGAGTATCTTGCCTCGCTTTGATTGCTCGGTCATTCGGCGGTATTTTCCTGCCGTGGATAAGGAGTTGCCGGGGCGGATTTGAGGGGATGGGGGACGGGGGAAAATGTGAATAAGAGAGCGGGGCCGGACGGCCCGCGCTGAACATTTGATGGGACACAAGGGAAATTACCATGCTTAGCGCTGAAGACAAGGCCCACCTCAAGACCCTGAGTATCTGCTGGTATGTCTATGCCGGGCTCAACGTGCTGGGCATGCTGTGCGGCGGACTCTATGCCGTGCTTGGCGTCGTCGCGCTGTTCGCGGGTCAGGCTGAGAACGACGATGAGGCTGTCGTGATGGGGATCGTTTTCAGCGTGACCGGGGTGATCGTCATGGTGTTGACGGTGCTGTCTGCGGTGCTCTTCTTCCTGACCGCAAAGGGGCTTGCCAACCACAAGCGCAAGACACTGATCTACATCTGCTCGGCCTTGGCTTGTCTCAATGTGCCGCTGGGCACGGTGCTTGGGATTTTCACGTTCATCGTGCTGGGCCGGCCGCAGGTGAAGGCGGCCTTTGAAGCACCCGCCGAGTGGGACAGGCCCCAGCCGTATTAACCCTGGCCTTCGATGGCCTTGAGCTCGCGCGGGGCCTCGACCACCACAGGCAACGCACCCTCGGCGGGTAACTCCTTGTTGCTGTCCGCGCCGAACTCCTTGAACCGGCGCGCGCTTACCATCACCTGCGTCTCGTAGCTCCCCACAAACTTGTTGTAATGCTCCACGGTCTTGCCCACAGCCTTGCCCAGATTATCCAGGTGGCTGCACAGCGTGGCGATGCGGCTGTGAAGCTGCATCCCCAACTCGTTGACCTTCTGCGCGCTCTGGGCCACCTGCTCCTCGCGCCACCCCATCGCCACCGCCTTGAGCAGCGCGATCAGTGTGGAGGGCGTCGCCAGCACGATGTTGCGGTTAAACGCCAGCTCCATCAGGTCGGACTTGCGCTGCAGCGCAGCTTGGAGGAATGATTCGCCGGGCAGAAACAGGATCACAAAATCAGGCGAGCGGGCGAACTGCTGCTGATAATCCTTGCTGGCAAGGTCGCTGATCTTCTCTTCCACGTGGCGGACAAATTGCAGGAAGAACACCTCGCGCTGCGCATCGTCGTCGCAGGCGATAGCGTCGAGGTAGGCGTTGATCGGGGCCTTGCTGTCCACTACGATCTGCCGACCCGCGGGCAGATTGACCACCATGTCCGGCCGACGTGCCCGGCCGTCGCTGTCGCTGCCGGTGACCTGCTCGGTGAAGTCGCATCGCTCGATCATCCCGGCGTACTCCGCCACGCGACGCATCTGCATCTCGCCCCACCGGCCACGCACCTCGGGTCGGCGCAGGGCTTTCACCAGATTGGCTGTCTCGCCGCGGAGCGTTTTCTGGTCATCCACCAGTGTGCCGACCAGTTGCCGCAGGCCCTGGTAAGCACCCTCCCGGTCTTTCTCGATCTTGCCGACCACCTCGGCGTGCTTGTCCAGGCTCTCGCGGATGGGCTTGAGCATCGCGTCGATGGCGGCCTTGCGCTGCTCGAGTTGAGCACTTGCGTCCTTCTGCTCGCCCTTGAACTTCTGCTCCGCCAGTTGCAGGAACTGCTCGTTGGCCTGCTTTAGCACGTCCTGCGCCAGGACTCGGAACTTCTCATCCATCCCGTCGAGCTTGGTGCGTAGCTGGGCCAGTTGCACATCGCGGTCGGCCACGTGCTGACGGAGCTGGGTGATGTCTCTGTCGCGCTCAGCGAGGTCGGCCTGGTGCCGCGTGATCTGCTCGGCTTGCAGCGAGATGTTCTGTTGACTGAGGGAGAGGTCGGTTGTAAGCCGATCGCGTTGCACCACGATGCTCTGGCGGGCGTGCCAGAAGTGGACGCAGGCCGCGAGGGCTGCGGCCAAGGCGATCGACAATCCGATGACGGCATAGATCATGCCCGGATTCTAACGGTTCCGGGCTGGGGCCTTCACGCCTGAACGTCGAGGTGCCGGTACAGCGGCGTGGGCTGCGCGGGGTGCGTAGGGTCGTAGAGGTGGAGCTGCGCGGGGTCTGGCTCGGGTGAGCCGGCGGGGGCGCTTGGCTGGGCCTCGGCACCGCCCTCCCATAGCTTCTGGTAGCTCGGGGGCGGTTTGTCGGGCAGTTCCTGATCCGCATCGTGCGTCGCGGCGGCAGACGACAGGTGCATCTGGAAGGCCTGGTAACTGGCCCGCTCGGCATCGCGGGACTCGCGCGCACGAGAATCCTGCACCCTAGCTTCACGCTGGGCGTTGTGGGCGGTCTGAGCCACCGCGGCGGCGATCCCTGTTCCCATGACGCTCATATAGTCTGTATCGGTCCAGACCTATGCGTGGCTTTTGCCTTGCGGGTTAATCCCTGAAAAACCGCCCCTGCGAGGGCTATAGGCGAGGCCCGGCCTGTCGATCATTGTGCTGGCGGAGTCTTTTCACCAGCCCCGGTCGGCTTGGATGTCGAGCCAAGCGGTGTCAGGCCGGCCGCGAGCGCGACCACGAGCAGGAGAGCCACAAACAACGGCTTGAGCGACCACAGCGTCGCAGGCTGCGCAAGCACCAGCATGACCCACAGGCCGATGAGCCCGTACCGCACCGTGACCAGTCGGCCGAGCGTGGGCGACACGACCGCACGTCCGGCCGCATCGGGCAGCGGCGCGACCACCGACTCCAGAATCATCACCGCCAGCAGCACCAGCACAACCGCCGTGGTCATCGGGACGATGTGGAGCACCTGCTCCCGCCCCAGTGCTCGATGGATCGAGGTTTCCACGTTGGCTCGCTGCGCGAGGTACTCATCGACCGCGATCTTGGTGACCCCCACAGCCTCCATGCGCTCAAGGTTGGCGGTCGTCTCAGCCCGGTGCGCCTCGAGCATGGCTTGGGCTTGCGTGGGGTCTGCCCCGCCGAACACCGAGCGGTGCAGGTCCGGCGCGGCCCGGCCAAGGATGCCCGGCCCGGCGAGCACACCCAACACAATCGCTGCGACAATGAGATACGCATGAGCGGGGGTGGCGTGGGGCAGCAGATTCAACGTGGCTTTGCGTGATGCGATGGCTGGCCTCGCTTCGGGTTAGGGGGTGTTCGGTGCGGTCCATGCGGGGCGGCGGAAGCAGGCCCACACGAGCGGGCCAGCGGCGGGGCCGAGCACTAGCGTGCCCCAAGCCGTTGACGCACAAGCCGGGCACGCTCGACGCGCCGGTCCGCGGGCGTCATCTCCGCGTGCGCCAGCCGTTGCAGGTGCGCGGGCTGAATCAGCAGGAACAGCTCGTTGATCGTGCGGATGTCCGTCGTATCCAGTCGCCCCAGATTCACGCCCATGCGGACGTGGGAGAGCAGCGCAAGTGTCTCCTCGGTGCTCAGCACGCGGGCGTGGGTCAGCGTGGCCCAGGCGCGCCAGATCTTGTCATCCAATAGCGCGACGCGCTGCTTGAGTAACGCTTGCCGGGCCTGCTGCTCGTATGCGATGATCTGGGGGACGACGCTGGTTTCAAAATCCGCGAGGACCTCGGGCTCGGATTTGCCGATGGTGGACTGGTTCGAGACCTGGAACAGGTCGCCCAGGGCCTCGGAGCCTTCACCAAACAGCCCACGGACCGCGAGGTGCATGTCGCGTGCGGCCCGCTTGACCTTCTCGATCTCGCCGGTGAGTTTGAGCGCTGGGAGGTGGAGCATCACGCTGACCCGGATGCCTGTGCCGACGTTGGTCGGGCACGCGGTCAGGTAACCGAAGCGCCGGCTGAAGGCGTAGTCCAGCCGTTCTTCGAGCACATCGTCGATGCGGTCGATCTGGTCGTAGGCCTCAGCTAGCTGCATGCCGCTGCGGAGCACCTGGATGCGCAGGTGGTCCTCCTCGTTGATCATGATGGCGAAGGTTTCATCCCCGCCGATCGCCACGGCCCGGGCGACGCCGTCGGCCTCGGCGTGGTGCTTGGAAATCAGGTGACGCTCCACCAACAAGTGGCGGTCCAGAATCGGGCTCGACTCCAGGTCCACCCAAAGCACGTTCTCCGCAAGCCGCTTGGTGCAAATCTGCTCGTGACAGGCATCGATGATCTCACGCTGCTGCCGCTTGTTCGAGCGGTTGACATACGGGAAGCCCGCGAGGTTTCGCGCCAGACGGACCCGGCTGGAGATGACAATTTCGCTGTGTGGCCCCGCGCCCTTGAGCCATTCCCCCGCGTGGTCGGTGATCTTGGTGAGGCTCATCGGGAGACACCTTCCATCTTGCGGATGTCATCGCGGAGCCTCGCCGCAAGCTCGTAATCCTCGGCTTCGACCGCGATATCCAGCCGCTTGCGCATCCTCTGGAGCTGCACCTGCCGGGCTTCCCCCGCGCCGGCCCGCCGGGGAACCTTCCCGACGTGATGCGTCGCGCCCTCGTGTGCCCGCTCCAGCAATGGCCCGAGCGGGCCCTCGAAGGCCTTGTAGCAGCCGGGGCAACCCAGCAGGCTGCTGTCCCTGAACGCGGCAAAGCTCAGGCCACAGTCCTCACAGACAAGCTCCGCCCCGCGTGCCTCGGCCCCAGCCGCGACGCTCCCGCCATGCATCTTCACGAAGTTGGTCAGTAGCTCGCCAATCGGCGCGTGCACCGCCTTGATCGCCAGCCCGTCTTCCGCGGCATGGGCATCGCAGAGGTGCTTCTCGATCTTCTGGCCCTTGATGATGTCCACCGCGTGGTGGGTCGCAGGGCGGGCACATTTATCACATTTGCGTTTCACGCGCAATACATCCTGGTCGGTGAATGAACCCCTTACATGATACGCGGACCGGGAGCCGATGACACGCCATAAAGCCAACGAACTTCAACCGCACGCCATTTGACCCGCCTCAGCGTTTATGGCCGGCTGGACGCTGGGGCATCGGGGTCCGGCGGGAGCAGCGCAGCAAAAACCACAGTATCACCCGCAACTCGGTCGGCCGCGGCAAGCTGCGCCTCGGTCAGCAACGCGACGAACTGGGCAGGCGTCAACTCCCGCTGAGCGAGGTAGGCGACAAACTGCGCCTCATTGACACCCAGCCCTACCGCTTCAGCGGGCATCGCTACCATGCGGTGCTTCTGGCCGTAACGCCGGCCGGTCGGCTCGTATGTGACCAGCGCGATCTGCAATCCCGCGTCCTTCGGCCCCTTCCAGCGGGCCTTGGGCTCGAGACCACGCGTCGGGAACCCCGTCAGGCGGAACTCCTGTCGAAACCCCCGATCCTTCTGCCGCTCAGCCAGTTCATCCCGAAACAGGTACTGCTGAGCGATCTGCTGCGACACGGCCGAGCGGTCCACGCCCCGATCCACCAACGCCGATTCATCCGCCCGGCGGTCACGGGTGAGCTGCGTCGGATCAATGAGCTGGGCGCTTTGCACCAGCATGTCATCCGGCCCCAACACCTCCACCACCTCAACAGATTCCAGGTATCCGTACTGCCCCATACGCAGGCCCGGCAGCGCCATCGCCAACGCTTCACACTCCGCATTAGGTGGGCTGATGGTCCGTGTCACTTTCAAGGAGCCATCTCCCACGCTCTCGCGTACACGCCGAGTCAGCTCTTCGCGTGCCTGCGGCACGGTCATGCCGGTGCTGCTGGGGGTGCGTCGGTCGAAATGCGGGACGATGACATACGCATCCTGATGCTGCGTGACACAGCGTGCAAACCGGCCGTAATTTTTACGCCAGACGTCGTAGGTTGCGGGGTCCATGCCGTGCCGCGTGTCCTGCGCGCCCGCGGGCAGCGCGACCAGGCTCAGCGCCACAAGCCCCAGCAAGCTGTAAGCCTGTACCACTAGAAGCTGTCGGTTTCTGAATCTCATGTTACGCACTCCCTGTCTGCCCCACGGTCAGCATCGCGTTGCCGGACCCGCTTCGGAAACCCTCCATGTCCAGCGCCACATAGGTGTAACCCGCAGCCTTCAAGGCGTCCACCACACGCTGCCGCGTCTGGTCTTCGATCAGCCTCGGCATCTGGTCGTGTGGGACTTCCAATCGGGCGACCTGCTCGTGGTGACGGACACGGAAGCCACGGAAACCAAGGTCGTGCAGCGCAGCCTCGGCACGCTCGACCTGTGCCAGGCGCTGGGGGGTCACCTCGCTGCCGTATGGAATCCGGCTGGCGAGGCACGCGGCGGCGGGCTTATCTGCATTGGGCAAGCCCAGGTGCTCAGCGATCGCACGCACATCCGCCTTACACAGGCCGGCTTCGATCAGAGGGCTGATGACGCTGGCTTCGTCCGCAGCCCGCAGGCCGGGGCGGTGGTCGCCCAGGTCATCGGTATTGGTGCCGTTGGCGATGTACCTGACGCCCAACTCGGCCGCGGTTGCTGAGAGCGTGTCGTAGAGGTGGGTCTTGCAGAAGTAACAGCGGTCGCCCGCGTTGGCCTGGTAGCCCGCGTCGTTCATCTCGCCGGGGGCCACCACGATCAGATTCAGGTCCTGCGACGCGGCCAGCTTCAACGCCATCGCCAACTCCCGCCGGGGCAGCGAGGGCGAGTCTCCGATCGCAGCGGGGGCATTGTCCTTGCCCAGCGCGATGCGGGCCGCAACCGCCACGACGGTGGAATCCACCCCGCCCGAGTACGCGGTCAGCACCCGCCCCCGGGGGGTCAGTGCGGCCACAAGGCGGTCCAGAAGCTTAGCGGGCGTATCCTTCATCTTGCTCAATTCTAACCCACCCGACGGCACAGAGTTGGCCCGCCTGATTCTTTTCCTGCCAACATCGACAACACGCAGTTCACACCCTGCCCCGCCGCTAAACCCGCTCGCGCTTACGCCAGCGCTAGCGCCGCGGCCAGCGACAGAATGCTCAGCACCGTGCTGATGACGATGGTGCTGGCCGCGAGCCCCGGGTCGCCCCGCAGTTGCACCGCAAGCACATAAGAGGCCACCGCTGTCGGCGTCGCGGCGAAAATCAACACGATCACACGCTCCGAGCGATCCAGCCCCACCAGCACCGAAAGCCCAAGCACGACCGCCGGCAAAAGGACCAGCTTGACGAGCGCACAGGCGACCCCGGCCGCGGCGTGGCGGTGGACTTTGTACGTCGCCACCGCACCGCCAAGGCTCAGCAACGCCAGCGGGGCCGCGGTATCGCCCAGCAGTTCCAGCGTATGCAGCACCGGCGGCCAGGGGGGCAGACGCAACCACGCCAACAGCAACCCCAACGCACACGACAGCAGCAGCGGGTTGGTCACCATCGACCGCACCAACCGCAGCGGTGTGCCGCGGTCAAACCGCTGCTGTGCGATCGAAAGCACCACCACCCCCATCACGTTGTAGAGCAGCACCGCGGGTGCAAGCACCAGCACCGCCCGCGAGATGATGCTGGCATCGCCCTGCACCGCAAGCACCAGCACCGGGAGGCCCACAAACGCCAGGTTCCCACGGAAACTGGCCTGAGCAAACACGCCACGAGACGAAGCGGGCAAGCCGATCGCCCAACCAATCACATAACTGGCGAGCATCGCGATCACCGACGCGGCACAGAACACAAGTATCATCCCATTCGCGCCGCCAAGCGAGGTGGCGACCGAGAGCTTGGCGATAAACAACGCGGGCAACGCCACCCAATACACCAGCCGATCCAGGCCCTGACGGAACGCCCCATCAAAGAACCCGGCACGCAACAACACCGCCCCCGCAGCAACCAGCAACACGATCGGTAGGAGTGACGCGATGATCTGCGACATGACATGCAACCGAAGGCGTTGTGGTTCTTGATTCTGAACTGCCCCGCGTGGAAGCGGGAAACCAGCCATCACGTGGCGGTAGCGCCGGGGTTGAGCAGGTCGGGCAGGCTGCTGGCAAAAGCGCCTTTGGTGAGCACGCGGTCAGCCCCCCGCTCCCTGGCCTGTTGGAGCAAGTCTGTCAGCACATGGCTGGCGAACACCACGACCGGCAAGGCGGGGTCGTGGGCCTTCACCTGCGTGACCATGTCCAGCACGTGGTCGCCCGCTTCGAGGTCCAGGAACACAGCCCGAACCGCATCGTTAGGCTTGCCATCCTCAACACGGCTCAGCCGATTGCTCAACATCTGCGTATCACGCACCGGCCGCGTCACCACGCCCAGAGCCTCCGCGGTCGAACGCACCTTGGTTGCAAAAATCAGGTCCGAGCAGCAATAAACAATCATGTCGCCAGTGTAGCGGGAACCGATCGGGCAGATGGATCGCCACACAATGCAATCCAACACTCAACCGCTCGCATACAGCCGGTGCTTCACGATGTAGTCCGCCACCGCCGGGGGCACCAGACCCGCGATGGGCTCACCCGCAGCCACACGCCGACGGATGTCCGTGGAACTCACCGCCACCGGTGGCAACGCCAGCAGCCTCCCCCGCCACGCATCACGCTCACCCGCGGGCACACAGGACAACGCCGCTTCCTCGGATACCGGGGCGGTCGGAACTTCCGAAACTTCCGCAACTTCCGGGGGCGGGGCCGGTGGCAGGGGGCGGAGCATGACCACGGGCTCCGCAAGCTCCATGATTCGGCCAGCGCTCTTCCACTGGTCGAAGATCGCCATCTGGTCGGTGCCGATGAGCAAGCGCATGGCCGCCCCATCCGGCAGTTGCTTCGCCAGCCATTCGAGCGTATCGACAGTGTAACTGGGCACAGCCGGGTCGCGCTCCGCTTCAACCGCCAGCACCAGCGAGCGCGGGTCGTCAGCGACCGCCAGCCGGGTCATCGCCAAACGGTGCGTGGCCGGGGTCTGAACTTGATCTACCTTATGCGGCGCCCGACCCGCCGGGATATACGCCACCGCGTCGCAGCCCAGCCGATCCCGCGCCAGTCGGGGGAGCTGGACGTGGGCCACGTGTGGCGGGTCAAAGCTCCCGCCGTAGATCAGTAGCTTGTGGATCGCGTGCAGGTTCACCCCCACAGCCTATCACCCAGCGGGCCGCAGCCCTACCCAACCCAACCTGCTGCCCAACACCCGGCCTTGCACAGGCCCAACCCGCGCCGCATCCCCTGATGAGAGCCGACCTGAAATCTGCTATCTTGTGCATGGATCAAACCGCACCCCCCGAGGACCCGCGATGACTGCCTATCTTCCCAAATGGACCGCCCTGACGCTGTGCACGCTGACCATCGTGAGCCTGACCGGATGTAACTACAACCGGGTCAAGGCCGAGCGCGACGAGCTCTGGAGCCAGAACCAGGAGTTGCAGGACAAGTACACCAACGCGCTCGCAGCACTCGATGCAGCAGAGAACGAGGCCGCATCCCTCCGCAACCGCCCCGCGCCCGCCCCGGTCATCATCCAGGAGCAAGGCCCTGCCACCACAGGTGCTGCGAATCGCTTCGCGGACATCGAAGGCGTGGAAACCTTCAAGCGTGGCGGCGACCTCCACGTCCGCGTGCCCGGCGATGTCCTCTTCGCCTCCGGCAAGGTCGAGCTCAAGAGCACCGCCAAGTCCACGCTCAACCAGATCGTCGGCGTCATCAAGAGTGACTACCCAAACAACACCATCCGCGTCGAGGGCTACACCGACACCGACCCCATCCGCAAAAGCGCGTGGAAAGACAACCTCGAGCTCAGCCTCCAACGCTCCGCCGCGGTGCACCGCTACCTCCAGAGCCAGGGCATCAGCGCGAGCAAGATGTATGCCGCGGGCTTCGGCGAGACCCGCCCCGCCAGCACCAAAACCACCAGCCGGCGCGTTGAGATCGTCGTCGTTGAGTAGGGTGATGCTCGCCTACGTGTTAGCCCGCTTGTTCGCAGGGCCGGGCCGCTCATCGAGCCTCACAAATCAAGCATGAAAGCCGTCATCATCGACTACCGCATGGGCAATCTGCGCTCCGTGCAGAAGGCGTTGGAGTGCCTTGGTGGCGAAGCGCAGATCACCTCTGATCCTAACGTAATCGCCGCAGCGCCAAGGCTGATCCTGCCCGGCGTCGGCGCGTTTGGGGATGGCATGGCCCACCTCCGCGAGGCGGGATTAGACCACGCAATCGCAGACTTCCTCAACACCGGCCGACCCATGCTCGGCATCTGCCTGGGCATGCAACTGCTCTTCGACGAGTCCGAAGAAGACGCACCCAATCGCGGGCTCGGCATCATCCCGGGCCAAGTAGTGCGCTTCTCAGAAGACCAGGGGCCACAACGCCCACGCATCAAGGTCCCGCACATGGGCTGGAACCAACTCGACCACACGATGCGCCCCGGCAACCCGCTGATGGCGGGCATCGCCGCGACAGACCACGTCTATTTTGTCCACGGCTACTACTGCGTGCCCCGCGACTCCAATGTCGTCGCCGCCACATGCGACTACGGCCAGCGTGCGGACCCATCCGATGCAACAACGCAACGCATGACCTCAGCCTTCTGCGCCTCGGTCTGGCGGGACAACGTCTGGGCGATGCAGTTCCACCCCGAAAAGTCCCAGGCTGTAGGCCTCCACATCCTCCGCAACTTTTTACAGGTGGCCTGATGCAAGGACCGACCCAGTTCAGCCCACGCTGCGATGCGGACAGGGAGCGCAAGGCTTGAGTCCCCATCTGGCGAGCCGCACTTAAGATGTGGCATCTAGAATGCATATGAAGTGAGTGGTCATATGAACACAACCACCATATCGATGCCCACCTCATTGGCTCTTTTGCTTATCTTCGGGGTCTTTGTGGCCGGGCCTTTTACCGAAGCGCGAGGCGTTCAGCAAGAAAGCGATCAGCAAGCCCGTTCCGCAGTTCCGGGGGGCCGGAGCAGCGACAACGAACAGGTGCCGGAAACCACCACCTACCGACAGTATGCGGTCGCAATACAGCTCGCCAGAACCTACGGTGCCGACAATCTTGAAACGGCAATCGCTCGCAACAAGCGCCTTAGTGACCTGCCGGATTCACAACGCACCTATGACGCTGTGATGACTGGGGCACGCGATTATTTGGTAGGACAATTGACACAGATTCCGACCCCCACGCCGATCGAATTGTCATCTCAACACACGTCAGCCCAAGCGATGGTCAAGCATATCGTCCGCACCCGTCGGTTGCGGTCCGAGGTCCAGCAAGATGCGGAATTACTCGGATTCGACTGGCCAGCGATCGTTAAGGAAGCGCAGGCATCTGGCAACTCGCCAACTGCCGGGGGCGGCAAGGCCCGGCCAACCAACGTCGGTGATAGACATGACCACAGCACAGCAACGAAACCAGCCGAGCCGACCGATGCGCCGCTGCAAATCGACCCCGAGCAACACTTGGAGGTGTCGTTCAAGGAGTTTGCTCTGCAGCTTGCCAGCCACAAGATCGGCATCGAAGAAAACGTGACAGCCGCTGTCACCTCCGCAAGCGAGTTGTCGCGAACAGTTGACAGCTTAGTGGTCGCTGGCAAGCTTCCCAAATCCAGCTACGGATCGACGCACCCTCACTGGGTATGGGTCGTCCAGATCGATAGCAGCCCCGCCATGCTGGCATCGCTCACCACGCTTTTGGATAATGGCAAGGCTGGCGGCGTTCCCATGAGCGCAAGACCAACGATCATCCGATCAATCGCTGACGCGCTTGCCCCCACGCGATCAACAACACAATATCCCGAAGACCTGGCGCTCCGGTTCGTGAAAGCCTTGAAGGCCGACGAGGTCGTTGCTTTATCCGCCACAAGGCGGGACGCCCTACGTCGGGCCTACAGCATCGACGATCCCGCGTGGGCCAGCAGCCCCGGCGAGCAGCCGCGCGGCGTTCGACCATACGCAGAGCAGGGAAACGAAGTCGCACGTGGCATACAAGCGGACGAACTCTTCAATGGGCCTCGCAACGCCGACGTGGATCCGCTTAGGATCACAACGCTCAAGGCCTGGGCGCAAGAAGAGTACGTGCCTCACACGGTCGGCCTGTTGCGCTGGGTCTCCATGTCGGATGCGGGCCCGGAGCT
>JBGTLW010000342.1:0-3221 GCA_041743835.1 Phycisphaeraceae bacterium
AAGGGCAGGGACATCCATGTCAACACTCCCAAAATCAGGGGTTAAACTGTCGCGTGGCCACGCGGTCCGGTCGATTCACAAAGAATCGGCCAAACCCACCGCAGCCGAAGAATCAAGGGCGATAAATGTCTTTGCCCTGGGTTAGCTGCCGCCGAACCGTTCGATAACTGCCCGGCATGCTTCAAGTACAGGGCGCTCGATTTTTGGAATCCAGTCCGCCAGCTTCGCATCTTCCTCGGCCAAATGTTGTTTGTTCCACATTGCGCGCTCCGTAGGCCACACGGGAACATCATCGGTTTCCGAATCGACGCCAGTAATGGTCAAGAACGGTTCTTGGTGATGTACGCCGAGACTTGCGAGTGGTCCAACGAGTTGCTTGCAACCGAGAACCAAAGGGATGGAGCCGTCAATGATCGACCGTGCGATCTCAACCGCCTGCTGTGCATCACGTTGAGTCATAGGCGGATAACGCTGCCGCTCAGTGGCGAGCCGCGTGCGGGGCAGGACGCACAAGGCTCGATGACAACTTTCAACGCACGCGTGCTCGTCCACTGCAGCGGTTGGTTATTCCGCCGCCCCCCAGCCGCCGAACTCATGATACTCGACTGCGAATGGACGCGGGCGCACCCGGAAGACAACGATCTTCGGACAGTTCTCCGGCGTCAGCACTGCATCCTTGCCGGTCGCGTCCGACAACAAGCGCATGAAGGCCAACAGCGCGTCCAACTGGCGCTGCCCTTGAACTTCGCGGGGATCGATGTAGAACTCAATCTCGCCGCGCGTGAAGAAATGGCAGTTCGCTTGAACGCCGGCGAAGTATACCGAAAGCATCCGGTCAGCCTCGCCCTTGGCTGGGAAGGCGTCTGCTGCGGCGGCGGGCAATTCCGTGGGGTTCCCGGCACGGTGATAAACGAGTTTGTAAGCCTCTTGCCGCAGGCGATCCAAAACGCGCTGCCAGGCTTGAAGATCCGTGTCAGAAACGTAGATGTCTCGCCAACTCCCGTCGAAGGCAAACTCCTCAGCGACGCTGTCCCACGCAATGCCATTCAATGCGGGTGCTCCCAAGCGGAATAACGATAAGGCTCAGATAGGGATGACGCCGGGTTTCCAGTTGGCCGGGTTCGTCCGGCCGGGGACAATCTGAGCGTGGTGTGTATCCGAACCCCTTTTACAGGAGCCCGGCGATGCGTCATCCCATGCCCCCCAGTGTAGCGGTCAGTGTCGGTTTGGACTATAGCGAAGCGGCGGTCCGTGTCTGCGTGCCGGGTGCCACACCTCGGCGAAGCCGATGTGTGCTTCCACGCCGGCACACATCAGCCTGCGGCTGAGGTGTGGCACCCCGCCAAATCATCAGTCCACCCGCCCTTGAAACCATCCGGGTGAGGGCTCGTCCTCAGATGGGGCAGCCGCCGCCACTTTGAATCACAACCTGTACAGGCGTTGATCGCTCGAATCCCCAACGGGGCTATCGCCACTTCTCAGGAAGCCGGCGAAACGCTCGGATAGAAGAGTGGGCAAAAAACGCTTGACAGGACATCAGTCGTCATAGAAGTTGCCGGCCGCCCGCGGAATGCAAGCTCCAAACCGACCACAACATTCTACTCGCGGGCGTCGCCGGTCAATTGCAGCCGGTGGTTAGGCGACTACTCTGGGACGCGAAACTCAAGTTCTTGCCCGGAGTCGCGAGCTGCCCACTTAAGCAAGTCGGTGATACGCTCAAAATCATCATCGGGCCAGCTGTAGAGAATGTCGTACATCTCCTGTTGGTGTGCATTACCCCATGTGACAAAGTCAATATACATCTGGTGGCCAGGTGCTTCGCCATGATATTGCGTAACCCAGTCGATGACAGGCTTCGCATCGTTTGTCCGAGAATAGGTATCAAGTCGGGACTGCAGTTCCAAAGTTGGGCGGCTGAAATCGTCGGATTGAGCGCATGCTGAGAGGTAGAAGGCGGCAACGAGAATTGCTGTGAAACGCATGAGTCGCCTAACGCTGCCGCTCAGTGGCGAGCCGCGTGCGGGGCAGGACGCACAAGGCTCGAATTAAACTTTCAACGCACGCGTGCTCGTCCACTGCAGCGACTGGTTAGACGATCTTTATGGTTCGGTAGCGATGATATGCTACCTGTCCGAACGATACCGCGAGACCGAAACCTGTGCCCGCGATGCCAGCGTTGCCCCAAGTTGGTGTGTTGATGCACCGCCAACCAAACACCACTGTCACACCCATGCCGATGAGTGCAAGCGAAAGGGCAAGCACGCGAAACATGGGTCGAGTTTCGGCACGACTAGCGTTCATGTGTGTCGTCTAACAGTAAGTATACGGATCAAAGTTGTCTAGCAGTCTAGCGAATTGCGGGATGGGGGCAAGGATTTTGTTGCGTAACACCGGGCGGCCGCAAGACTTGAACAAAACCCAAACCTGCATATTGACAACACGGATTGCCAAAACCATAATCCTAACAGAATGAAACTGCTCGACCAGCTAAGCGAGCGGCTGCGCGTCATGCACTACGCGTTCCGCACCGAGCAGGCCTACTGCCAGTGGGCCGAGCGTTATCTCAAGTTCCTGCGGCAGCGCGACCCGCAGCGGCGGTGGGTCCACCCCACCGAGGCCGGGGGCGAGGGGGTTCAGGCGTTTCTCAGTCATCTGGCGACGCGGCGGCGCGTATCCGCGTCCACGCAGAATCAGGCCCTCAACGCGCTGGTGTTTCTATATAAACACGTGCTGAAGATCGAGTTGGAGCGGTTCGAGGCCACGCGCGCCAAACGCCCCGCCCCCGGAAGCCGGCTGCCCAACGTTTTGTCACGGGGCGAGGTGGCGCGGGTGCTGGCGATGATGGACACGATGGGCCGGGGCGAGGCGTCGGCCGGTTACGCGCTGATGGCCCGGCTGATGTACGGCCCCCGGAAAGTGCGGGCCTGCGATTGATGGAGGCCTGCCGATTGCGGGTGAAGGATGTCGATCTGGATCGGCTGCAGGTGTTGATCCGTGATTGCATCCGCACGGTGCAGGAACTGCTCGGGCACAAGGATGTCAAGACCACCATGATCTACACGCACTGCCAGACGCAGGCGAGCAAGGGCGTGATGGGTGTGGTGAGTCCGCTGGATCGCGAGCGCGCCACGATGGCCCCTGTTTGATGGTTGCGGCGGCCGGGTGCGGCAAGGGGCGTGGTCGGAGCGCGGGAGGCGGCGTGAGCGCGGGCGGACGCCCGC
>JBGTLW010000343.1:0-4460 GCA_041743835.1 Phycisphaeraceae bacterium
AAGGGCAGGGACATCCATGTCAACACTCCCAAAATCAGGGGTTAAACTGTCGCGTGGCCACGCGGTCCGGTCGATTCACAAAGAATCGGCCAAACCCACCGCAGCCGAAGAATCAAGGGCGATAAATGTCTTTGCCCTGCCCGCGCGTCCCCTCCCCTTGCAGTTCCTCCACGCTGCGCCTAGGGTGTAACCGACGCTCGGACTCCTGCCCATTCCCACACGCACGAAAGGCCACACCATGACCAAGGCAGCCGCCCCCGGCGATACCGTTCACGTTCACTACACCGGCAAGCTCGACGACGGCACGGTCTTTGACAGCTCACGCAAACGCGAGCCGCTCGAATTCACCATCGGGGCCGGGGGCATCCTCCCCGGGTTTGAAGAGGCGGTCACCGGGCTTGAACCCGGACAGACCGCCAGCGCCCATATCCCCGCAGCCGAGGGCTACGGCGAGCGCGACGACCAGCGCGTCATCAACGTCCCCCGCGAACAGCTCCCCGCAGGGATGGAGCCGCAGATCGGGCAGAAACTCCAGATGAAGGGCGACGGCGGGCAGACGATGGTCGTCACCGTCACCCAAACCAACGACGAAGCGATCACCCTCGATGCCAACCACCCCCTCGCGGGCAAGGACCTGTCCTTCGAGATCGAGCTGGTCTCGATCGAGTAACACGCATCAACACGAATCAGATGCGCGGGAATAGCACGCGCGATCACTTGACCGAGCCGCCTCGTCCCCGAGGCGGACCGCCGCGGGGACGCGGCGGCTCTGATGGGGGGCGCGGGGCGTTGATGCGGAGGACCGCTCCCTGACGGTCGCGGCTCTGTGAAGGCGCGGTGCTGTAGCAATTCGGTAGCATGTGGGCGTCCCCAGGAGCCGCCGGATGTCGCTGCAATTCTCGTTCCCGCAAGGCCGCCGCGCCGCCATCTCGCTGACGTATGACGATGCCCTGCCCGTGCATCATGAAGAGGTATCGCCAGCCCTCGAAGCGCACGGCCTGCGCGGCACGTTCTACACCCCAATCAACTCCAATCTGGTGGACGACCCCGACGCCTGGCGCCGCGTCGCCGGGGCCGGGCACGAGCTGGGCAACCACACCATCTTCCACCCCTGCCGCAAGCGATACGACGGCACGATGGACTGGCTCGACGATGGGCACGACCTCCGCAGATACACCCTCGAACGCTGGCAACGCGAGGTCGGGCTCGCCAACCGCATCCTCGCACTCATCGACCGACGCACCATCCGCAGCTTCGGCAACACCTGCCATCACACGACCGTCGGCCCGGACGAACACGCCCAACCCATCGAACCCCACATCCTCAAGTTCTTCAGCGCCGCGCGGGGACCGGTGACCCAGCAGGTCATCAATCCCCAGGCCGCGAACCTCGAATCGCTTGGCTGCTTCAGCGCCGACGGCCGATCCTTCGATCAGATCCGCCCCGAGATCGATCGGGCCATCGAACAACGCGGGTGGATCATCTACTGCGCCCACGGCATCGGGCGCGACAGCCACCTCATCTGGGATGCCGAGGAACACGAGCTGACACTGGAATACCTCCGCGACCGCTCCGCCGACCTCTGGGCCGCACCGCTCACCGACGTCGCCGAGCACATCCAAGGCTGGCGCGAGTCCGTCTGCCGCGTGTAGGCAATGCACATGAACAAAAAAAAGAAGCCCGCCGACTGAGTCGGCGGGACTCTTCATTCATACACGCAACTCACCACACATCAACGAATCACAACAACTCGTTGAGCACGTTCTCCAGATACTCCTGCCTGCTCGAAGGCACGGCCGTGAGGTTCTTCTTGTGGGCCAACGTCTCCAGGTCCGCGAGGCCGACCTTGCCCATTTCGATGTCCTTGCCCAGCTCGCTGTCCCAACTGCTGTAGCGCTGCTGGACGAACTCGCCGATGCGCCCATCCTCGCGGATGCGGACGGCGGCCTTGAGCCCGCGGGCGAACGCATCCATCCCGCCGATGTGCGCGTGGAACAGGTCCACCGGATCGACCGACTGCCGACGCACCTTCGCGTCGAAGTTGAGCCCGCCGGTGGTGAACCCCCCGCCCTTGAGCACGGTGAGCATACACTTGGTGGTGTCGTAGAGGTTCGTCGGGAACTGGTCGGTGTCCCACCCCAGCAGTTCATCGCCACGGTTCGCGTCGATCGACCCGAGCAGGTCGTTGGCGACGCAGAACTCCAACTCGTGGTGGAACGAGTGACCGGCGAGCGTCGCGTGGTTGGCCTCGATGTTGAGCTTGAGCTTGTCCACCAGGCCATACTTCTGGAGGAAGGCATAGCACGCGCTCGCATCATGGTCGTACTGGTGGGTCGTCGGCTCCTTGGGCTTGGGCTCGATGAAGAACTGCCCCCGGAAGTCGATCTGCTGCTTGTAATCGTGGGCCATGTGCAGGAAGCGCGCGAGGTGGTCCAGCTCGCGCGCGAGGTCGGTGTTGAGCAGGGTGTCGTAGCCCTCGCGCCCGCCCCAGAAGACGTAGCCCTCACCGCCGAGCTCGTGGGTGACCTCGATCGCCTTCTTCACCTGTGCCGCGGCATGGACGAACGCATCGAGATAGGGCGATGTCCCCGCGCCGCTCATGAAGCGCGGGTGGACGAACAGGCAGGCGGTGCCCCACAGCAGCTTGATGCCCGTGTCGCTCTGGAGCGACTTGGCGAGCTTGATGATGGTGTCCAGGTCCTTGTTGGTCTTGGCGAAGTTGTCGGGGGTTTCGGGTGCGATGTCGCGGTCGTGGAAGCACCAATAGCCCACGCCGAGCTTCTGGATGAACTCGAAGTTGGCGCGCATGGTGTTCTGGGCCGCGTCCATCTCATCCTTGCCCGTGGCCCAGGGCATGACTCGCGTGCCCACGCCGAACGGGTCCGCCCCCGCGCCGCGCATCGAGTGCCAGTAACACACCGCAAACCGCATGTGGTCACGCATCGACTTACCCGCGACCACCGCGTCCGCGTCGTAGTGCTTGAACGCGAGGGGGTTTTTGCTGTCCGGGCCCTCGTAAGCGATGGGTTTTTTGATGTCGGGGAAGTACGCGGTCATGTGTGTGCCTCGGGGTGGTGTGTGGAGCGTTTCGGGCCGGTCAGGATAGCGGATTGACGCCACAGCGACGAACGCGGGGGGTGGGCTTGTGGAGCATGTGGGGTCAACCTCTGCCCATAGCCCGCGGACCACGTCCGCTCGGCAAAGCCCCGGCCGCACCCGCGTTGCGGGCGGGCTATTCATGGATTGTCATTGAAGCCAAACAATGTAGATAAAGCTAGTGCGGGCGGGTCACACTAGTCACAGGTTTCGGTGTGGTGTGTAGGCGCGTGAAGTCTGCCCGCTGGGACTCCGAATTAGGTTACGTGGCTCACAAGATTCACTTCGGCATTGCCCGAAAAATCTTCGAGGAAGATAGGGCATCAACGACTTCCTCTTCTTTATAAGATGCGACGTGCGTGTCTAGGAACGACACGTTCGCTGAGCCGTTACCGATGTTAACCACACCATCGGTCGGGCCACGATTCTCAAGCACCGGCTCACCGGAGAAGTGCCGGAATAGCGGTGGTGCGAAATCACCATTAGTGGGGCTCGTAATGGTTGCGGCATTCTGATTAAAATCTACGCCTCCGCGGCTGCCATCCGCTCCGTAAATCAGCTGCGAGGGGCTCCGATTGGCCGACGTATCGGTCCGTACGAGATTTAGCTGATCATCGACATTTTTTTTGATCCAAGAGATCACACTGCTGCTTAGGACCGCCGAGGTGGGCAGTGTCAAAGCCCCAGGATTGCTCTTGCGGGCGGTGGGACAATCCATAACACCCAATCGATCGATTGCTGGCTTCACTTCGTCAAAACGTGCCGACAACAATAGCACGCCGCTCCCATCCAGAGAAAATTGGTTTGCGGTGGTACCGGTCAGCTGGAGGTACATGTTGAAGGGCCAAGACCCGTGCCCGTAGTTGACCGGCGAGCTGCCGCCGTTGGGATTGGCGGTGTGTTGTAGCGGCCAACGCATTTCGGTTTCATAAATTGAAGAGGCCATCGCCATCTGACGCAGGTTACTCTTACAACTCACATCCCTCGCCGCTTCACGAGCAGAGTTAAGCGCCGGCAACAGCAGCGCGATCAGCAGGGCGATGATGCTGATGACGACCAGCAGTTCGATAAGGGTAAACGCTCGGTTCTTGCGAAGATTGGGATGAAGATGCATGTCTATTGCTCCAAAAATGAGAACGATCGAGTTGACAAAGATGACACAAATCCGGCGCTGGGCCAGGAAACAGCCTCAGCCAATGCCTTTCGAAGTCCCGATCGACTTCGCCCAGCACATTCATTCTACACTGCACCAGACTCGACTACAAGAGCCAGTAGCGGAAAATATTCACCCCCCGGCCGCTTGAAAAGGTGACCCCAACACAAAAACAGAAGCCCACGGACAGAGTCCGTGGGCTTTGGCTTGG